>JBBQMB010000013.1:0-34333 GCA_038328515.1 Sphingomonadales bacterium | reverse complement strand
CCGTTTGGCACCGGCACTTCGCTCGAAGGGCAGATCCAGGCAATCCATGGCGGGATCAGCCTTGATCTTTCGGGTATGGACAAGGTGCTGTCGGTCAATATGGCCGATCTTGATTGCCGGGTCGAAGCCGGGGTGACACGTGAGGCATTGAACGCCCATCTGCGCGGCGACGGGCTGTTTTTCCCGCTCGATCCGGGTGCCAATGCATCGCTTGGCGGCATGGCGGCGACGCGCGCCAGCGGTACCAACGCCGTGCGCTATGGCACGATGCGCGATGTCACGCTGGGCCTGACCGTCGTCACCCCCAATGGCGACATCATCACCACGGGCGGCCGGGCGCGCAAATCGGCGGCGGGTTATGATCTGACGCGATTGTACATCGGCTCCGAAGGCACGTTGGGCGTGATAACCGAGGTGCAACTGCGGCTGTTCGGCGTACCCGAAACCATTGCTGCGGGGGTGTGCGCCTTTGCAACGCTTGGCGGCGCCATCGATGCGGTGGTCATGATCATGCAGATGGGGGTGCCACTGGCGCGGATCGAACTGCTCGATGCCGAGATGATGCGCGCCTGCATCGGCCATTCGCGGCTGGTGGGCATGGCCGCGGTGCCGACGTTGTTCCTCGAATTTCACGGCGCCCCCGCCGGGGTGGCCGAACAGGTGCAGCAGGTCGCCGAGGTTGCCGCGCTGCATGGCGGCGGCGATCTGCGCTGGGCCCACAAGCAGGAGGAACGCACCGCGCTGTGGACGGCGCGGCACAACGCCTATTGGGCGGCGCGCAGCCTGAAACCGGGGTGCGAGGCGATTTCAACCGATGCCTGTGTGCCGATTTCACGCCTCGCCGAAGCGATATTGGAAACCCGCGCCGAAGCCGATGCGGCGGGGCTGGTGGCGCCCGTAGTTGGCCATGTCGGGGATGGCAATTTCCACATGCTGGTGTTGTTCGACCCCGAAAATGCGGCCGAGCGCGCCCGCGCCGAAGCCCTGGGTGACAGTATCGCCCGGCGCGCGCTGCGGCTTGGCGGCACGATCAGCGGCGAACATGGCGTCGGGCTGCACAAGCTGGGGATGATGGCCGCCGAACATGGCGAAGCGCTTGGCGTCATGCGCGCGCTCAAACAGGCGCTCGATCCGCTGGGGATCATGAACCCGGGCAAGCTGGTCCCTGATGCGGCACGAATTGCCACGCGCGGGTAATCGCCGTAACGCCGGCACCATGGCTGACGTTCAGTATCTTTCCCATGATGGTGCAAACCTCGCCTATCGTCATGACGCCGGCGAAGGGCCGCTGATCGTTTTTCTGCCGGGCTATATGTCGGACATGACCGGCAGCAAGGCCGAAGCGTTGGCGGCCTGGGCGATGGCGCACGGGCGGGCGATGTTGCGGCTCGATTATTCGGGTTGCGGCGCCAGCGGCGGTGATTTTCTGGCCGGCTCCATCTCGCGCTGGGTTGCCGATGCGCGCGCAGTCATCGATCATGTCGCGCCGCGGGCCCGCGTTGTGCTGGTCGGCTCGTCGATGGGCGGCTGGATCGCGTTGCGGCTGGCGCTGGCGCTGGCTGATCGGGTGGCCGGCATCATTGGCATCGCCGCTGCGCCCGATTTTACCCAATGGGGCCTTGATATCACCCCGGCTGACCGGGCGGCTTTGGCGACGCAGGGCTGGTTCTCACGGCCGAGCGATTATGATCCTGTCGGCTATCGCTATTCGGCGGCGTTGCTCGCCGATGCGCCGGCGCAATTGTTGCTGGGGGGGCCGATTGCTGTTTCAGCGCCGCTGCGGCTGCTGCATGGCCAAAGCGATGCTGCCGTGCCGTGGCAACTGGCGCTCGATATTGCCGATCGGGTTGGTTCGGCTGATGTTCAGCTTCACCTTGTCAAGGACGGCGATCACCGCCTGTCACGGCCGCAGGATATTGCCCTGCTGCTGGCGACCGTGGCGGCGTTGGTTGCGAAAGAGGCTGTGTGAAAATCATTCTGTTGTTGGCGCTGGTCGCCACGCCGGCGCTGGCGGCGCCCATGGCGAGCGATGTGGGTCGGTACCAGGCGTGTCTGGCGCTGGTGAAATCGGCGCCGGAACGCGCCATCGAAACAGCACAGGCGTGGCGGATCGAAAATGGCGGGGTGGCGGCGCTGCATTGCCTGGCGCTGGCGCAATTTGCCCGGCAGGAATATCCGGCCGCGCTGGCGAATTTTGAAAAGGCGGCGCTCGCCTCGGTGGCTGCCGGCGATGGCAAGGCCGTCACCATCCTGTCGCAGGCGGCCGATGCCGCGATGCTTGCCGGGCAAGCTGGGGCGGCGGTCAGCTTTCTGGATACCGCCATCGCGGGGCCGGGCGGCATCAGCCTCAGCCCGCGGGCTGAGGCCAGCCTGCGGGTTGCCCGCGCCGAAGCACTGGTTGATGTAAAGCGCGAGAAGGACGCTGCGGCCGATCTCGATGCCGCGACAAAGCTTGATCCCGATGTGCCCTTTGGCTGGCTGCTGAAGGCGACGCTTGCCCGGCGCATGGGTGATTTCAAGACCGCCGAGGCGGCCATCCTCGCCGCCGCAACGCGCGACCCCGAAAGCGCCGATATCCAGTATGAAGCGGGGAACATCGCCGCAGCACAGGGCAATGACCAGTTGGCGCGCACCGCCTGGATTGCCGCGGCGCGCGCTGATCCCGATTCAGCGGCGGGCCAGGCCGCCAACAAGGCGCTGCAGGGGGATTAATAGGCCCTGACCCTAATCCAGATAGAAATCGATCGTCGTTACCACGCGCACCTTCTGGAATGGTGACGCCCCGGCGCTGGTGCCTGAACTGTCACCATCACGCGGAATGATCGAAAAATAGCCCTGCGAGGCCGATTTTATGTCGCCAACTCCGGCGCCCGAATCCTTTGCGAATTGTTCGGCGCCTTCGCGGGCGTTTTTGGTCGCGGCGGCGATCATCGGCGGCTTGACGCTGTTGAGGCGGGTGAAGCTGTAGACCATGCCGCCATTGTCGCTGTCGAAAACCACACCTTGCCGCATCAATTCGGCCTGGCGGGCATAGGCGGCGCGCGCCGCCATGACCCGGGTGGTGCGCAACTGGATCTTGCGGCGGATGGTGATGTTGGGCCGGCCATTGCCATCGACATATTGGTTGACGCTGATGCCGCCGGCTTCGATTTCATCGGCACCAAAGCCCTGCGTCTTGAGAAAGGCAATCACCCGATCGCCATCGCTGTCGGCCTTGGCTTGCAATGCCGGCAGATCGCTGCCGACAGCGGTGCTGGCGATGGTCCAGGTCGCCAGATCGGCGGTAACGTCGCGCTCGGCGAGCCCACGCACCGTCACGGCGCGATCGGCATGTTTGGCTCGCGTCAGGCCGTCGCCGAGCAGCCAGCCGCCACCGACCAGCCCCGCAGCGAGGATGACGGCGGGAACGAGAAAGGCAGCGGTGCGAACGTCTGACATTGTGGTCTTTGAACTTTCTGGCCTGGGCTGGTATTGCGCTGGCACATTTAACCCGCGTCAGCTTGCGACAGGCTGAATGCCCAGCCCGGAGCCGATCATGGCACGCGCCGATTTTCGTTTCGTTTTTCCCAAACGTGTGCGCTTTGCCGAGGTCGATGCCCAGGCAGTGGTGTTCAACCCGCGCTATCTCGAATATTTCGACATAGGCCTCGTTGAATATTTCCGCGCCGCCGGGATTTATCAGGGGGTCGGCCTTGCCGGTGGCCCCGAAATGCACGTCGCCCGGGCGCTGGTGGAATTCAAGGCGCCGATATTGCTCGATGAAATCGTTGCGATATGCGTGCGGTGCAGCCGCATCGGCACCACGTCGATGACGATGCTATTCGAACTCCACTGCGGCGATGGTGACGACTTGCGTGCGACCGGCGAGGAAGTGCATGTCAATGTCAGCGAAGTGCGCGGCCGACCAACGCCGGTTGCCGCCGATGTCATCGCGCGTTTCGAAGTCTTTGAAGGCCGACTTTTGAGGAACCTGCCATGAAATACCTCCATACCATGATCCGGGTTTCGGATGTGCCGGCGACGCTGGCGTTTTTCGAATTGCTCGGGCTCAAGGAGCTGAAGCGCTACGATAATAACGCCGGGCGCTTCTCGCTGATCTTCCTCGCGGCGCCCGGCGATGAAAGCGCCCAGGTCGAACTCACCCATAATTGGGATGAAAGCGGCTATGACGGCGGCCGCAACTTTGGCCATCTTGCCTATGCGGTGCCCGATATCCATGCCGCCTGCCAGCGGCTGATGGATGGCGGTGTCACCATCAACCGCCCGCCGCGCGATGGCCGCATGGCGTTCGTGCGCTCGCCCGATGGCATTTCGGTGGAATTGTTGCAGGATGGCCCGGCACTGACGCCCGCCGAACCTTGGCTATCGATGCCCAACACCGGGGCCTGGTGATGCTCGAAATCGTCCAGGTGCCGGTGCTGAGCGATAATTACGTCTATCTGGCGCATGATGGCGCCAGCGGCGAAACCGCGGTCATCGACCCGGCGGTGGCCGATCCGGTGCTGGCGGCGGCGGCGGCACGCGGCTGGACGATCACCCAGATACTCAACACCCATTGGCACCCCGATCATGTCGGTGGCAACGCCGCGATCGTTGCAGCGACGGGCGCGAAGGTGACAGGGCCGCGCGATGAGGCGACGCGCATTCCCGAGATCGCCCGCGCCGTGGCCGAACCCGATACGGTTGCAGTGGGGGCATCGCTTGCCCGCGTGCTCGATGTTGGCGCGCATACCGCTGGGCATATCGCCTATGTGTTCGATGATGCCGGCGTGCTGTTCCCCGGTGACACGCTGTTCGCGCTCGGTTGTGGGCGATTGTTCGAGGGTACGCCCGCCGATATGTACGCAGCGCTTGGCAAGTTGATGGCGCTGCCCGATGCGACGCGGGTTTTTTGCGCGCATGAATATACGCAAGCCAACGCGCGCTTTGCCGTTACGGTTGAGCCCGATAACGCTGCGCTTCGCACGCGGGTCAGCGCCATTGATGCGGCGCGCGCGCAGGGCCTGCCAACGGTGCCCTTCACCATCGCCGATGAACGCGCCACCAACCCCTTTACCCGCGCCGCCAGCGTCGCCGAATTGGGCGAACGCCGGGCGGCAAAGGACGTTTTCCGGGGTTAGGCGAGGGCGGCGGGAAGGGCGCGACGGCGGCGCATGGCAGCCCCGGTGAGGCCAAAGCCGGCGATAAGCAGCGCCCAACTGGCGGGTTCGGGGACGCCGCCGACCCCTGGCCCGCCGCCGGGGGCGCCAATGGTAATGTCGTCGAATGCGGCTCCCTGGAACAGCACCGAGCGTGCGGTCCCCGAAAAAGCGATCGTGTATTTGTTGAAGTTGCAGCCTGAAACTTGCGTGATGACCGAGGTCGTGAAAACGCAGTTAGTCGGTGCTGGGACCGACAGAAACCCGAGGATCGGATTTGCTGATGCGGTGTAGCCACCCTGGTTCTCAAAAACGGTCACGCTAGCCGGGTCCGCAAAGGCGCCACCCGGAACATAAATCCAAAAGCTGATTTCGTCAGTGAAGCCGCCAGCGAGATTGAACAGGACGCGGTTGAAATCATTGCGTTCGAACGGCGCGGAAAGCACTTTCAAGCCCGAAGGCGGCTTCGGAATAACCGTGGATCCGCAAAAGGGGGCACCATCGCACAGGCGCAATTGCTCGAGAACAGTTGCAAACCCCTGAATCTCGATACCGAAATTGGGCCCGGTGTTATTGTCGGATCCAGCGAACGACCGGCTGCTGCCGCCGTTGTAATAGCTGCCAGGCGTGTGCCGATCCGGAATCGCATCAAAATCGAGCGTGAATGAGGCCTGGACTGGCGCAGCGGCGAGCAGCGCCGCAAGGATGACAACAGAACGCATAGCTAAATCCCTCAGTTTTAAATCACGGCAATGAACGGTTAGCGGTTCATAAAACGCCCGCACAGCCCCATTTGGGTGTGGTTGCGCAACGCTTGGAAACTATTATGATTAACCCGTGAAGAGTCGCGCTGCTGCTTTCCTTGAGCGCTTCCAGCGGGCGGACCGCGAGGACGCCCTGCTGCATGTCCTGGTCGATGACCATGATGGTCTGGGCGCTGCCATGGCCGAAACGCCCGACGCCTTGATCGCCGCTGCCGATGCCGCCACGGCGCGTGGTGGCCCGCCTGCCGACCTGTTGCCTGATAGTTTTGCCTCCGCTGTCTGTGATCGCGACGGCCGGATCGTGATCGCCGAACCGCGCTTTCTCGATTGGCTGGGTGGCCCCGATCCGCTCGCCAGCGTTGTGGCGCGGGTTGGCATCAACCAGCCCAGCGTTTCGGCCATCGCCAATGATCGCACCGGTCGCCCGGTCGCGGTTGCCGCCGCCACCCAGGCCATGGCGCGCAACTGGCCGCTTGCCACGCAGGTGCGCGAGGCGCTTGATCGCGGCGAAGGTGAATTTGCCGTTGTCGCCTTTCGCCCCGACCTTGCGGCTTGGGAACAGGCAGCCCATGCCTATGGCCTGTCGCCGCAGGAAAGCCGGCTGGCGGCCGCCCTGTCACGGCGTGGCGATCTGCAAGCCGCGGCGCTCGATACCGATGTCGCCTATGAAACCGCGCGCAAGCTGGTGGCTTCGGCCATGCGTAAAACCGGCGCCGCGCGCCAGACCGATCTCGTCAGCCGCATCCTTTCGGCCGCTGCCGGCGGGGTGCGTCCGCCCGAAGGCAGCGCGCGGCTGTTTGCCGAATTGTTCGGCCTCACCCTGCGCCAGGCTGAGTTGGCGCTGGCGCTGGCGCGCGGCGCCACGCGTGACAGTGCCGCTGTGGCCCTGGGCATTTCAAGCCATGGCGCCAAGGCCGATCTGCGGATTGTTTTCCAGGCGTGCGGCGTCGCCAATGCCGTCGATCTGGCGCGCATCGCGGCTGAAATCGATGCGCTCACCGGGCTGGCGCGTGCGTGCAGTGTCGAGGTTGAATTGCGCGGGGCAGAGGCCGAACCGTTGCGCCTGTTGCCCCGCCAGCGGGCGCCAGGGCGGATAGCCGTCACCGATCATGGCCCGGCGCGGGGGCGGCCATTGCTGATGTTCCATCCGGCCGTCGGCGGGCGGCATCAAGCACGCGGTCTGATCGCCGATCTGCAAGCGGCAGGCTGGCGGCCGATTGCCTTTGATCGGCCAGGCTTTGGCCTTACCGACATGATCACCGGCCCCGATGGTCCCTTTGCCGAAGCCGCGCTCGATGCGGTTGATATTCTCGATACGCTTGGTATCCCGCGAACGGCGCTTTATGCGCGGACGGCGAGTACCGCGATTGCCACGGCGGCCCGATTGCTAGGCGATCGTGTTTGCGGCGGCGTGCTGGTCGGCCCGGAGCCACCGGCGGCGCTCGACAAGCGGCTCGATGGCATGATGGGGCGCGGCAAGGCGCTGTTTTTCGGCAATGCGCGGCTAGCCAGGGCGTTTGCGCGCGTTCTGTCGCGCCGCACCAGTTCGGCGATGATCGCCCGGATGCTGCGCCAGAGCGTCATGGGCAGCCCGATCGACGAAGCCGCCCTTGAGGAACCCGACAATCTCACCGACATGGTGAGGGCGTCGCGGCAATCGGCGTTGGGCATGCAGGGCTTTCTGGCCGAAGTGCAGGCGCATGGGGGCGGTGCCGAACCCCCGGCGCTGGCCGATGCCAGCCATTGGACTGTCATCACCGGCGGGCTCGATCCGCTGTACAGCTTTGCTGCGGCCGAAAGCTTTTGGCGGCTGGCCTTCCCCGGCGCGACGTTCGAGATCATCGCCGATGGCGGGCGCTTTTTGCACTTCACCCATCGCCCCGCCATAATTGCGGCGCTCGAGCGGATTCCGGCCGGGCCAGTGTCCCGCTGACATTGCGCGGGAAATTCTGCTATGAAACAGCGCTATCGAAAAGGTAAGTTATGCGTATCCTGATTGCCCTGTTGTTGATCGCAGCCGCGGCGCCGGTGTCGGCAGCCGAAACGCCGGCATCCGAAACGCCGGGGTCGGAGCCCCAGACGTGTCTGGCCAATCGTGACATCCAGGCACGACGGATGACCGCTGAACAGGGCTATTACGTTCGTACCAGCAAGGGCTGGTGGCATAACCTGGGTCCAAGCTGTTCCGCTTATGGTCGCAACCGGGCGCTCATCACGCGCACTCTGAACAATCAGCAGTGCCGGGGCGATGTCGTGACGGTCGTCGATCCGTTCAGCCGGATCGAATTTGGCGCCTGTGCGCTCGGTGCGTGGCAACAGGTCGACAAGGCCGAGGTGCCGCCAGCCAAAGCCAAATGACTGCCAGACGCCTTGGCGATGCATTCGCGAAGCAAAAGGCCTGACGTTCCGCATGATAGTCAAGCTGTCGACCGCATTTTTGTGAATCGTCTCGCTTCATCCAATGCCTCGATGCAAGCTCCGTCGCCAGCGTGATCGACAGCGTGATCGATAGCCGCCGTGGCCATCTTGAGGCAAAAACGCCCCTTGGCCGACGATGCAGATTGGCCGAGCCACCTGCGTGACGGGGATGCCGCTCAAGACGGCAAATCGGCCGTTTGACGCAAGGCCTCGCCAAGCGCGAGCGCCGCTGATGTAGCGAGGTTCATCGAACGAACCTGCGGCCGCATTGGAATACGCAGCCGGGCATCGCAGGCGCCCGCTACGGCCGCGGGTACGCCCGCGCTTTCCTTTCCGAAAAGCAGAACATCGTCGGCCATGAACGCGAAATCATAGGCGGATTGACGGCTCTTGGTGGTGAACAACACCAGCCGACGCGGGCCGACAGCAGCCCGGAACGCGTCGAAATCGGCATGACGGGCAATGCTGACATGGTCGATATAGTCCATGGCGGTCCGGCGCACCCTTCGGTCATCCCATGTGAACCCCATGGGCTCGATAATATCCACAGCCGCCCCCAGACAGGCGGCAAGGCGCAGAATGGCGCCGACGTTTCCAGCAATTTCTGGTTCGAAAAGAGCGATGCGCATTCAATCTAACTGACGCTGACGAACCAGCGGCGCAAGCCTGATGTTCGATATTCTGACCCTAGAGTGCGTTTCGTTCAGTTGGAATCGAACGAGCACTCTAGGTCTTTGATTTGTCGTGTTTTCTTAAGCGTCAGATGAAGACATCTGACTGGAAAACACTCTAGCCGCAAAAACTCGGCATCAGCACCGGTGCCGCCGCTGTATGCTGACGCCAATTGCCGGACGCATCTCGGTAGAAATGACCAACGGCAACCCGATTGCGAAACTGCTGGCATGCCGCCGCAGCGCCGACATCGGCGATTGTCACACCGGGCTTGGCGCTAGCGGTATCGGTAAAGATTGCACGCCGCTGGATGTTGATCGCATCGACACGCGCTTGCAGGCTGTCGGCGCCGCCGGACTTGACGATCCCCAGATAGCCGTCGGCCTGTTCACCGACATAGCCACTTGTCCGGGCATTCTCGACGATGGGGTCGGCGCCCTGGGCCAATGCCGGAGCGGTTGCCAGCACAAGCGCCGAGATGACGAAACGGACGGTATTCATTCCCAAACCTTTTCAAAAAACCGCAGGGTTGTTCTTGATGATGTCGGCAACATCCTTGGCCAGTCTGATGACCACCTCCTGCTTGATATTGATGTTGAGGTTGATCTCGATGGGCTTGTCCGGGGCGCGAAGCTGGATACAGCCGCCCAGCATCACCATGCCGGTGAGCGCCGCGCCAGACAGGTAACGAGCAAACATCGGCGGACCTCGATCAAATTCAGTGCAGCGTAACATGATTCTCTTGCCAACGCGTGGCTTTACCGCGGCTGAACTGTTTCATTCTGTGCGCGGATCAGCGGGCGCACATCACTGAACGATGCAGCGGTGCCGAGCAAGGCACGAAACGGCGCCCGCACCGACACATTGAATTTGAAGGGCAGCCCGGTCGAATTTATCGGCATGCCGGCACCGATACGGGTCGACGCTTCGCTGATGCCGTCAAAGTGCAATTGCGTCACCAGCTCGCCATCAAGGTCACCGTCGAGATCAAGACCGACATTGCGATACCGCAGCCGGCGCAGGGCATCAAAGGCCAGCTTTGCACTTGCCCCGACGTTTTCACCGCCGATTTCGCCAACATATTGAATCAGGCCACCCCCTTGGCGTGCCTCGAGATGCCCCCCGACAATTTGCCCCCGCCCGTCGGCAAAGACCAGCGGCAATATGCCATCGAAACGCCCGGTGACGTTGAGATTCTTGATCTCGAAGCGCTGCAGGAACTGCTGGGCATCGAGGTTTTCAACGGTCAAGCGGAAGTGCCGCGACGTATCGCCGACCCGGATCGTCACCGGGGCCAGGATCAATTCGCCGCCGGCGTAGGGCCAGCGAATGCTGTCGATCGCCACGGCGTCGGGCCCCAGCAGTCGAAACACCACAACGCCATCATCGACGACAACGCCCGGATTGATGCGGCCAATCCTGAGGGTCTGGCCTGCCGGCGTCGTCAGCGCGGTCAGGTCGTCGAAGACGAGCGTGCCGTCGATGCCGGTGACCGGCCCGAGCGCCGCGGTCGCAAGTTCGACTTTTTGGATACGCACGGTACCGTGGCTCGTAAGGCCCGCCATGGTCCACTCGAACCGGCCGCTGGCATTGATCGGCCCGGCGACATTTTCGACCACGCCGCGCAGGCTCTCGGCAAGCTGATATGGCTGCAGTTCGGGCCCGAAAACCAGATTGCCGGTCTCGAGCGACGCCGTGCCATGCCCGTTGGACAGATCATGATGCGCAGAAAAGCTGAACAGCGGCACCGATCCGGCATCAAGCCGGCCGCCACCCTTGATCGCCGCCTGTTCAGCGGCAAGCGTCGCGGTCACGCCGGTGAGCCGCAGCGGCTGGAAACGCGCCGGCGAGAGGACATCGGCGATGCGCGCTGATCCGTCGGTGACCGTCATGTTTGTGCCGGCAAAGGCCAGCGCCGCACTGGCTTTATCGATGGTAACGGGTAAGTCCGGGCCTGCGATTCCAGCCTGTGCGACATGCAGGGTGCCAGTGCCTTGTGCCAGGTCGGCATTGCCGTCGAGCGAGCCCTGGAAACGGCGCGCGGCCAGCGCGCCCGCTATCGTGACCGGGGCCAGTGTCAGGCGAGGATGGGCGACATCGCCAGCGAGGGCAAGCTGCACGGCGCCGCTCGATAGCGAAAGCGGCAAATTGCCAACCGTGCCGCGCAGCGCCAGCGGCGAAAGCCGTAAACCGCCACCAAGGCGGCGCGCTGTATCGACCGTGATTGCGGCCTTGAACGGGCAGGCCTGAACGCTGCCGCCATCGAGATGCACGGTTGGGCTGTCGACGGCCCGCCAGTCCAGCACGAGACAATGGTCGCCAAAACTGATGCGGCCGTCGGATGCCCGGCGCAACGCCACTGGCACGCCGAGCGCCTGCACCGTGACGCCGCCGCCAACGGGCCCCGACACAAGGATTCTGCCGTCCAGCGTGGCGGCGCCGTCATGGCCGTTGGCCACCAGCGTTGCCGATTCGATGGCGCTATCGCCGACCGCCCCATCGCCGACTGCCCAACGTCCCAGGACCAGCGTTAACCCACCATCGAACCGGCCGGCGCGCCAGCCGCCGTTGCCCGCCAGCGTTGCCGGGGGCAATCCGCCGCCCGATAGCGCCAGCCGGCCCGACAGCATCGCCTCCCGCGCCGTCAGGTCGATGACGCCGCGCTGGACAAGCGTGGCGCCGCTAGCCGACCGGATATTCAGACCGCTGAACTGGAGGCGTCTGTTGGTATCGACGGCGGGCAATAGAATCAGCCTGGCCTTGGCATCGAACGCCTTTGACGCGACCGCCAGATTGCGCGCCAGGCTGGCGAGCAAAGGTTGGGCCATCGTTCCTGCGACACGCCGGGTCTGGGCAGCAAGCGGCACGGCTATCGAACCCCCGGTAACGGTCAACGCGCCGTCCAGCCTCGCCGCAGCCAGCGTCTTGCCCAGTTGATAGCTGCCGGTTGCCACAACCTGTCTGGCGCCACCCTGTTGACCCGCCGCTTGCACCGCCACCCCCGCCGTGGTGATGCCAAATTGCCCGATTGGCGGCGCTGCCAATGATGTTGCGGTCGCGTCAAACCACAACCGGGTTGCGCCAACTGCAACGCCCGAGGCAGCGCCGCTTGCCGCATTTGCGTCCAGCCGGGCGGTGTAGCGATCAAGCGCCGGCGGCAGTATTGCCGAGACGCGCACCGAAATCGCCTTTGCCCGAGCCTGTAGCGGGCAGGCGATTTCCGGCACGGCAAAACGGGACGACAATCGGGTGGCATTGCGACCAATCATCAGCCTGATCTCGCCAGACGATATGGCGAAATGACATTGGGATACGGCAAGCGCAGCCGATTCGAAGCGCGCCGTGCCGACAAAACCTTCGCGCAAGCCGCCCTTGCCGACAACGCGCGCTGTCATCGGACCAAGGGGTGTCGCAAGATCGATCCGGCCATCAACGATCCGCAGGTCGAGGTCGGGCAAGCGCTGTGGCGGATCGTTTGGCCCGGGCAAAAAGCGGTCGAGGCTGCCGAAACTGACGCCGTCCGCCGTGGCCTTGACGCGCAGACGCGGACCGACAAGCGTGATGAAATCGACACGCGGCCGCAGCGGCGACCAGCCAAGGGCAACGACGATACGCTGCGCGGTGAAATCGGGGCGCTGTGCCGGGCCGATCGAAACGTCTTCAAGAACGGCTGACGACGGTGAAATCGCCGTAATTCGGTAACGCGCCACAAGTTGCCGGGTGGCGAACCAGTCGGCAATAACGACGTTGCTCAACGGAAGGCGTCCCAGCCAGAAACCGGCCATGACGACAGCAAGCAGTGCTATTGCAAGTGACCAGCGTTGGTATCGCGTCACCGTCGGCGCACTCCTGCGTTGCCGATTGGCGGTAGGCTGTTCGGGCCGCTTGCGCAACATGCTCGCTGCCAAATCAGCATGTTGAGATTGGTGACCCGGACAACTTCGTAACAAGTCCAAATCCGGCGCGGTTCACGCGGACAACCGGCTATATTTTGACCCGAGATACCGCCAAGCGGTTGAGCCGGCGGCCCCTGCCGTGCTAGCGGCGGTACAACGTAACAATTTCAACGCTGCCCGAAAGCAACTGCATGTCTGTCGACGACGCTACCGTCCGCAAGATCGCGCGCCTTGCCCGCATCGGCATCGCCGATGAACAAGTGCCGGCGCTGGCCAGCGAATTATCGGCGATTCTGGGCTGGATCGAACAATTGGGCGAGGTTGATACGCGCGGCGTCGCCCCGATGACGGCGGTCATCCCCAACCATCTTGCCTGGCGGGTCGATGCCATTACCGATGGCGATATGCAGGCCGCCGTGCTCGCCAATGCCCCCGATGCTGCCAGCGGCTTTTTTGCCGTGCCCAAGGTGATCGAATGATCGCCGCACGACAGCATTCGATCATCCCGGACGTGATCCGGGATCCCGTATCAAAGGCGCTTCGATGACCGTGCTGACCGACCTGACGATTGCCGGCATGAAGGCCGGACTGGCCGCCCGCGCTTTTTCCGCTGTGGAACTGGCCGATGCGCATCTGGCGGCGATGGCGGCGGCGCGGCATCTCAATGCTTTCATCACCGAAACCCCCGAAATCGCCCGGGCGCAGGCGCTGGCGGCCGATGCAGCGCTCGCCAGGGGTGAAGCGCGGGCGCTGACCGGGATACCGCTGGGCATCAAGGATCTGTTCTGCACCAAGGGCGTGCAGACGACCGCGGCGTCGAAGATATTGGAAGGCTTTATCCCCCAGTATGAATCGACCGTATCGGGCAATTTGTTCGCCGATGGCGCAGTGATGCTCGGCAAGCTCAATCTCGATGAATTTGCCATGGGGTCGTCGAACGAAACCAGCGCCTATGGCAAGGTGATTTCACCGTGGAAGGCCCAAAACGCCGATGGCACACGGTCGGGCCTTGATCTTGTGCCCGGCGGCTCATCGGGTGGCTCGGCGGCGGCGGTGTCGGCGCGGCTCGTGGCCGGCGCGACCGGCACCGATACCGGCGGCTCGATCCGCCAGCCGGCGGCGTTTGTCGGCATCGCCGGCATCAAGCCGACCTATGGCCGCTGCTCGCGCTGGGGGGTTGTCGCCTTTGCCTCGTCGCTCGATCAGGCCGGGCCGATGGCGCGCACGGTCGAAGATTGCGCGATCATGTTGACCAGCATGTGCGGCTATGATGCGAAGGATTCGACAAGCCTCAACCTGCCGGTGCCGGATTTTGCCGCCGCCCTGACCGGCGATCTGCGCGGCAAGCGCATCGGCGTGCCGCGCGAATATCGGCTGGATGGCATGGATGCGACGATTGCCCGGCTGTGGGATCAGGGGCTCGAATGGTTGAAGGCCGCTGGCGCCAGCATCGTCGATGTGTCGTTGCCGCATACCAAATATGCCTTGCCGGCCTATTATATCATCGCCCCGGCCGAAGCGTCATCGAATCTCGCACGCTATGATGGCGTGCGCTATGGCCAGCGCGTCACGCCGCCGGGGGCCAATCTGGCCGATATGTATTCGGCCACACGCGCAGCCGGCTTTGGCACCGAAGTCAAGCGCCGCATCATGATCGGCACCTATGTGCTGTCGGCCGGGTTTTATGATGCCTATTATACCCAGGCGCAAAAGGTGCGGGCGCTGATCGCGCGGGATTTTGAACAGGCGTGGGAACATTGCGACCTGTTGCTGACCCCGACAGCCCCGAGCGCGGCCTTTGCCTTTGGCGCCAAGACCGACCCGCTGGCGATGTATCTCAACGATGTTTTCACCGTGCCATCGTCACTGGCGGGGCTGCCCGCGATGTCGGTTCCGGCCGGGCTGTCGGCCGAGGGCCTGCCACTAGGGTTGCAGATCATCGGCCGACCGCTTGATGAAGCCGGCGTGCTTGCCGCCGGCCGCGCAATCGAAACTGCCGCCGGGTTTTCGGCGCGGCCGTGATGACAAGCATCGAAATCACCATTCCCGTCCTTGATGAGGAAGACACGCTGGCTGTGCAGGTGCGCAAGACCTGCGCCTATATCGCCGAGCATCTGGCTGATCTTGCACCGATCACGTTGGTGATTGCCGATAATGGTTCAAAGGACAAAACGCCCGAAATTGCCGCTGCGCTCGCGGCAGATCCGGCCTTGCCGGTGCGCTATCTGCGGCTCGAAAAGCGCGGGGTCGGCCTCGCGCTGAAGGCGTCTTGGGGTGGATCCGACGCCGATATTGTCGGTTATATGGATCTCGATCTGGCAACCGACCTCAAATATCTGCGGCCGGCGCTTGCCGCCTTGCTGGCTGATACGGCCGATGCGGTGACGGGGTCGCGATTGGCGCCCGGGTCAAGGGTCATCGGACGATCATTGAAGCGCGCCATTACCAGCCGGGCCTTTAATCTGATTGTCAAACTGATGTTTGCCAATCGCTTCAGCGATGGCATGTGCGGCTTCAAATTCCTGAAACGCCGCCATCTGCAGCGTATTCGTGACGCTGGCGCGGTCTCTGATGGCTGGATTTTTGCTACCGAGGTGCTGCTGGTGGCCGAGCGCCTGGGCCTCAGGGTTCTGGACTTGCCGGTCACCTGGACCGACGATCCCAATTCCAAGGTCAAGATCGGCAAGTTGGCGAATGAGTATATCGCGGCGTTGCGGGTGCTCAGAGCGCGACTTGCGACGCTACAGCCGGCGTGATCGTGCCGCTGAAACAGATAATTCTGGGCAGCGCGCTATGGGGCTGGGGTGTCGAGAAGCGCCAGGCCTTTGAAATGCTCGACATGTTCGCCCGGCGCGGCGGGCGGGTTGTCGATATGGCGGCAAACTATCCGATCGACCGCGACCCGGAACACTTCCAGCTTGCGGCGAATTGGCTTGAGGAATGGCTTGCCGTCAATGGCAACGCGCTGGACGTCTTCATGAAGATCGGCAGCATGGACAATCAGGGCGGCGCCAACGCCAATCTGGCCAAGAGTTTTGTGTTGATTTCACTGGATGTTTTTCGCGCAAAATTCGGCACTGCCCTGTTCGGCATGGCGGTGCATTGGGATAATCGTGACGATGCCGCGCAAATTGCCGACACGCTCGACGCCTTTCGTGATTTTGCCGGAGACGGCCTTGCCATCGGTTTGTCGGGCATTCGTCATCCAGCGCTCTATGCGGCGGCAGCGCCCGACCTCGCCGACCGCTACTGGGTGCAGGTGAAGGAAAATCTGGCGACGCGCGCCGCCCGTGCGCACCTGGCGCCGCATTTTCCCAAGGCGCGCTATTTTGCCTATGGCATCAACATGGGCGGCGTAAAGCTTGGCCGTCCCGGCAAGGATGCGTCACTGGCGCTGCGCGGTATTGCCTATCCCGCTGATCTTGTCGAACGCGCGCAGGCACTGCTCGACCCGAAAACCGGGCCGCGCACCCTCAATGAACTGGCGCTTGCCGCTGCCTATGGCAATGACGCCCTCGCCGGCGTGATCGTCGGGGCTCGTGACGCGGCGCAATTGGCGCAGAGCCTTGATTATTGGGCAGCGCTGGCACAAAATCCGGTATCGCCGGTGCTGGCGCAAAAAATAGCCGATTTCATGCGCGTTGCAGCATGAGCCGCGATTTTGATTTTGTCATCGTTGGCGCCGGTATTTTTGGGGCCTATGCCGCGCTATTCCTTGCAAGCCGCGGGCTGAAGGTGGCGTTGATTGACCGCGAAACCGAAATGTGGAGCAAGGCCAGCGTTGTTAACCAGGCGCGGCTGCATTTTGGCTATCATTATCCGCGGTCGATCTCGACAGCGATGCTCGCCGATAGTCATCGCGAGCGTTTTTTGAATGATCACCGCGCCTTTGTGAACTATAGTTTCACGAAATATTATGGGATAGACCGTTTTAATTCTCTGACTGACGGGCAGCAGTTTTCACGATTTTGCGAACGACTGTCGATTCCGGCACGCATTGTTACCCGTCCTGATATTTTTGTGTCAGACCGGATGGAATCTTTGTTCGAGACGACCGAATACAGCTTTGACCCTTATTTGCTGCGTCGTCACTATGCCGAGCGGTTGGCCGCGAGCACGGTCACTGTCCTGCTCGGCGAGACCATCGAAAAGGCCGTGGCCGACGCTGGCGAATGGCAAATTTTGAGCCGCAACAGCGCTGGCGAGCGACGCGCGTTACGGGCTGGCGGTGTGTTGAATGCCACTTACGCCAATCTTAATGCCGTAAACCGCATGTTTGGCCAGCCGGAACTGCGTGTGGTCCACGAGATTTCCGAAATCGCGCTGATCAACGCGCCAGCACTTGCAGATGTCGGGCTAACCATTATGGATGGGCCGTATATGTCGGTGATGCCTTATGGAAAATCCGGATTGCACAGCCTGTCGTCAGTGCTTTACACGCATCATCAGATAAGCCGGTGCGCCGATCCGACGTTTAGTTGCCAGGCAATAAACACCGATTGCCGGCCCGATGCCGTATCGATCTGCACGCGATGCCGGGCGCGGCCGTCAAGCAACGCGCCCAAAATGATCGCTCAGATGCGGCTTTATGTGGAAAAAGAATTGCCCGTCTATTATTATGGCTCGCTGTTTACCGTAAAGACAAAGCTGGAAAGCAGTTTCGTTGACGATGCGCGGCCTACTGAAATAGGCGCTTCACAGCGCGACCCGACGTTCTTTTCGGTATTTTCTGGCAAAGTTAATTCAATTTACGAAGTCGAATCGATCCTCGATGATGCATAAGACATTTCTTAGTGTGATCCTGATCATCGACCGCTATGATACACGCGCCGAAATCGAATTACTGATCAAGAACATTGCGGAATATCTGGAAAATAACTTCACGCATTACGAAATTATCATCGCTGAAAATGGCGTCAGCTTTGACTGGTCTGGCTTCGATTTGAAAATGGAGCAGCGGCAGAATTGTTTCATCCTGAGCTTTGCCTCGGAAATTGGTTTCGACCTTGCCGTTCTTGCCAGTTTTGAACGTGCCAATGGCGATTATGCGGCGATTTTCAACAAAACGCTGGGCAATAATCTCGATTTGCTGTCGACGATGTTTGAAACGGCGCAAACCGGTTTTGATGTTGTTGCCCTGCGTGATCGCAAGCGCGCCCGGCGCTTGTCGCTGAGCAGTCTGGCGTTTTTCTGGTTCATGCGGCAGGCGGGCGGGATCAATATAGATTCGCGACTGCGCAAGGAGGCCATGGTTTCGCGGCGGGCGCTGAACTGGATGTCGCGCTATCGCAGCCGCAACCTGTATATTGGCGGCATCCTTGCCTCGCCCGAATATCAGACAGCTTTCATCGACGTCGATATCGGCCAGCACGGCCGGCCGCGCGGGGCTGCCGAAAGCCGGCGGCTGGCGTGGACGATGCTGTCACGCATCACGCAAGTGCCCGTCCAGATTGCCAGCATCGGCATTTCATTTCTCACCATCGCGCTGCTAGGGCTCATCGCCAACGCCTTCACGGTGCGGCTTTTTGGCTATGATCTGTTGCTGCGACCTGCGGTTGTCGTGCCCGGCTGGACGTCGCTGATCATCACCATGTCGGTCGGGTTGTTGCTGACCAATATCACGCTCTATGCGATGCTGCGGGTTTTGCTGGTAATCTCCGAAGATGTCCGCAGCGAGCCGCTGTATATTGTTCGGGCTTATCGCCGGATATGAAACTGACGCCCGGTCAAAAATCTTTCCTGCGTTTCCTGATCGTTGGTGTTTTCAACACGGCCATTGGTTATGCGGTGTTTCTCGTTGGCTTGCGCTGGCTCGGGTTGGCGCCGGCAGTTGCCAACACGCTGGGTTATGCTGTTGCGCTGGGTTTTGCCTATGTTCTCAACAAGACATTTGTCTTTGACAATGCGACGCTTTCGGCGAAAAGCCTGAGGCGATTTCTGGTGGCCTTTGCCGTCGCCTTTGGCATCAACCAGATTGTCCTGCACCTTGGGCTCGCTGCCGGCGCCCGCCCGGAACTGGTGCAAATCGCGGCGATGGTTTGCTATACCGTGATCTTTTACGTGGCCAACCGCGTCTTTGTATATCGCCAGTAGCGCAGCCTGCGCCTAAACGCTTTGCGGCCGATACTGGCCGTCAGCGGCTTGGCGCGGCGGGTCCGGCCAGGCCGTAGAGGGTGAAGCGGCCCGCAGTCGCGATCGGCACCGTACTGGCTGGCATCGGGCGCTGTAGCCGATCACCATCGCAAAGCAGGAGCCAGGGAAAGCCGGAGCGGATTGCCGCATCGACGGCCTTGTCTGCAAAATCGGCCGGGCGGCTTCGTTGCGGGGGTGTGCGGGGAACGCGGTTGACCGTGTCGAGCAATGGCCCCGCCAGGCGCAGCGGTTGCGCGCTTTTGCTCGCGAAAAGCCGGCCGGCGGCGCCATGTTCGGCGATCAGGCGCGGACCGTACATCTGGCAGCGTCGGCGATCATAATCGAGGCGGTCGACACCGGTGAACACGCTTTCGATCAACGCGCCCGGCGGCAAGGCCCGGGCGACCTGTTCAAAATCGGCATTGTCACGGGTATAGCCGTGCCAATCTGCGGCGATGGCGATGATCCGCACCGCGACAAGTGCTGCCATGCCGCTGAAGACCCTGGTTTCAAAGCCATCACCGCGCAGCGAAAAAACACTGACGCCAACCAGCAGCATGGCGAGGAACAGCGGCATGCGATCGGATACATAGCCGATGCCGAACAGCGCTGGCGGGGTTACCACCACCAGCGCAACTGCCATCAGCACCGCTGGCCAGGCCAGTGGCGCCAGCGCCATACGGCCGCGCTTCACCAGCAACGCCACCAGCACAGCCATCGCCGATAGCGTGACGATGTCGAAAATCAGCGATGGCCCTTCAGCGACGCGAATGATTGTGGTCAGCCGATAAAGCGCAATATCCCACAGGCGCTCTACAAGGCGGCCGGCCCGCGCTAACCGAACGGTGCTTTCATCGGCGTTGGTAACCCCGCCGGCAATGCGGCTGGTCGGCGCGGCGAGAAACAGCGCGACAGGCACGATCGCCTGCAGCGCCAGCGCCGCCATGTTGAGCACCAAGCGACGCACCGAACGGGGCCGCGCATTGAGGAACAGGCCGATCTCCAACGCGCCGAGCAGCAAACCATATAAACTAAAGGCGAGGCCGTGGACGAAGAATATCAAAATTGCGAGGCCGCAGGCGACTGGCAACGCAACCAGGAGACGCCGGCGCTGCGACACCCACCAGCCGGCGCCCCAGAACACCAGACCAAGGCCGAGCAGGAAGTTGGCGAACCCCCAGTTGAGGATGAAGCTGTAGAGCAGCGGTACGGTCAGCAAGGCGACCACTGCCGATAGCCGGCCGGTCAGCGCACGGTTGAAATACAG
The DNA here is from genome assembly GCA_038328515.1 of Sphingomonadales bacterium. Classification (GTDB taxonomy): domain Bacteria; phylum Pseudomonadota; class Alphaproteobacteria; order Sphingomonadales; family Sphingomonadaceae; genus Sandarakinorhabdus. The sequence goes on along the minus strand of JBBQMB010000013.1, from coordinate 14,046 downwards.
GATGCCGCCATATTGCACGGCAAAGATCATGATGATGACGAGGCGCGGGATGGCGGGATAGGGCAATATCTTCATCAGCCCGGTGACGATGATGTCGAGGCCGATATTGGGCAGGATTGTCCAGTTGCTCTGGTAATTCTGTTGGAGAAATGCGTTGTTTTCGATGTTGGCGAGGACGAAATAGCGCGCAATGTGATTGTAGAAATCGATGAACGGCAGCACTGGCGTTGCAAACAGCGGGATCAACGCCGCAACGAAAATGCCGGCAATGAAAAGGCGATTGCCTGCAAGCTTCGCCGGGCTTTTCATCGCCCCATCGGTCGTCAACATTTCGTTCATGGACCGGATTTTTCAGCCTTTATCTGGCAAACATGCGCCGGGTGTTGCGCCACTGACACCGGTTTGTCTATCGGCGATGCCGCGCTGCGGCAAACGAATTGTGCGGCGCGGCAAAGCGACAGGTGCTTGCAATGCCGCGGCCGGGAACGCAAAAGACGCGCATGACTTATACCGATAATGGCCTGCACAGCAGCTACCGCGTCAAGGGCGCCACCGGCGATTTCGAAATCGTCGTCGGGCTCGAAGTCCATGCCCAGGTGACGGCGCAATCAAAGCTGTTTTCGGGCGCTGCGACGGCGTTCGGAGCGGAGCCTAATTCGCAGGTGTCGCTGGTTGATGCGGCGATGCCCGGTATGCTGCCGGTGCTTAACGGCGAATGCGTGCGCCAGGCGGTGCGGACCGGCCTCGCGCTTGGCGCGCAGATCCACAAATGGTCGCGTTTCGATCGCAAGAATTATTTTTACGCCGATCTGCCGCAGGGCTACCAGATCAGCCAGCTTTTCCACCCGATCGTGGGGGAGGGCACGCTGACGGTTGAAACCGAAGCCGGTGACATCAGCACCGTTGGCATCGAGCGGATCCATCTCGAACAGGATGCCGGCAAATCGGTGCATGATCTGCACCCGACCCAGTCGTTCGTCGATCTCAATCGTTCGGGCTGCGCGCTGATGGAGATTGTGTCGAAACCCGATATCCGCAGCCCGGCCGAAGCCGGCGCCTATGTCGCGGCGTTGCGCCAGTTGCTGCGCTATGTCGGCAGTTGCGATGGCAATATGGACGAAGGCTCGATGCGCGCCGATGTCAATGTGTCGGTGCGCCGGCCTGGTGAAGGCTTTGGCACGCGCACCGAGACGAAGAACGTCAACTCGGTGCGCTTCATCATGCAGACGGTCGAGGTCGAAGCCAAACGCCAGGTCGCGCTGATCGAAAGCGGCGGCGAGGTGGTGCAGGAAACCCGGCTGTTCGACCCCGGCACCGGCACGACACGCAGCATGCGATCGAAGGAAGATGCGCATGATTATCGCTATTTCCCCGATCCCGACCTGCTGCCGGTGGAATTCGATGACGCGTTTGTCGCTGAATGTCTGGCCAGCCTGCCCGAACTGCCGGTGGCCAAGCGGGCGCGCTATACGGAAGGCTTGGGGATTTCGGCCTATAACGCCGGGGTGCTGACCGCCGATGTCGAAACCGCGCGCTATTTCGAAGCCGTGCTCGATGCGACTGGCCCGGCATTGGCGACGGCTGCCGCGAATTGGCTGACGTCGGAATTGTTCGGCGTGCTGAAGAAACTCGGGGTCGGGATCGAGGCCAGCCCGGTGTCACCGGCCCATGCCGCCAATCTGCTGGCGCTCATCGCTTCGGGCAAGATTTCCAATTCGATCGGCAAGCAGGTGCTTGAAGCCATGATCGAAACCGGCGACGACCCGGCGGCGATCGTGGCAGCACGCGGGCTCGAACAGGTCAGCGACACCGGCGCCATCGATGCCGCCATCGTTGCGATCATCGCCGCCAATGGCGACAAGGTTGCACAGTACAAGGCCGGCAAGGAAGCGCTTTTCGGCTTTTTCGTCGGCCAGACGATGAAGGCGATGGCCGGCAAGGCCAACCCCGGTGTGGTCAATGAACGGCTGAAGGCGGCGCTGGGCTGACGTGGCGATACACGCCATCACTCGGCTGCCCGGGCCGTTGGAGCGGGCGGAGCTGACCCATATCGACCGGGTGGCGGTGGACCCGGCGCGGGCGCTGGCGCAGCATGCGGCGTATCGCGCGGCGCTGACGCGGGCCGGGGCGCAGGTGACGCTGTTGCCGGCGCTGGCTGATTATCCCGATTGCTGTTTCGTCGAGGATACCGCCGTCATCCTGCCCGAGCTGACCATCGTCACCCGGCCGGGTGCGCTGTCACGGCGTGGGGAGATTGATGCCATCGCGCCGCACCTGCCCGCCGACCGGCCGCAGCTGGTCATTACCGCGCCGGGCACGATCGATGGTGGCGATGTCATGGTCGTGGGGCGCGATATCTTCATCGGGCTGACGTTGCGGACCAATGCCGAGGCGGTGCGCCAGGTGGCTGACGGGGTGGCGCGCTATGGCTATCGCGTTATCGGCGTGCCGCTGGCCAAGGCATTGCACCTGAAAACGGCGGTGTCGGCGCTCGCCGATGATCTGGTGCTGGTCAATTCTGAATGGCTCGACCCCGCGATATTTGGCCGCCGCCATATTGCCAGCGCGCCGGGGGAGCCGTTTGCCGGCAACAGCCTGACGGTGGGCAACACGGTGTTTCACGCCACCGGCGCCGCCACGCTGGCGCGGATTGCCGCGGCGGGCTTTGCGGTCGAATTTCTCGATATTTCGGAGTTTGCCAAGGCGGAAGCCGGGCTGACCTGCCTTAGTCTGGTCTACTGACACCCATTTCCTCTCCCGCAGGCGGGAGAGGGGTTGCTTATCGGGCTGCGCTGCTCGAGGTTGCCGGCATGACATCCACAATCGAAGTCAATCCGCGTGATCGCGGGCTGGTGCGTGGCATCGGGCCGTTCGGACTGGCGGCCAATATGGTCAACTACACCGTTGGCGCGAGCATCTTCGTCATGCCGGCGCTCACCGCCAAGGCGGCGGGGGCCTGGGCATCGGTGGCGTTTTTCATCGCTGCCATCGCCAATGCGGCGCTGACTATCTGCTATGCCGAAGCAACCTCGCGGGTGCCGACGAGCGGCGGCCAGGCGGGGTTTACCGAAGTGGCCTTTGGGCGCTTTGCCGGCTTTGTCACCGGGGTGTTCACCTATCTCGCCAATTTGCTGGCGGCGGGCGCCATCATGGCGGCGGCGGCGGATACCGCCGCAGCGTTTGTGCCGGCGCTGGCGGCAGCGCCGGTGCGGGCGGCAATGCTCATTGGCTGGGCGCTGCTGTTGTTTGCCGTAAATTTGCGAGGCGTGGCGGTGGCGACGCGGCTGGTCGCGCTGTCGGCGACGGTCAAGCTGGTGCCCTTGGCGATTTTCATCCTTGTCGGCGCGTTTTTTGTCGATCCCGCCAATCTGGCGCTGCCGGTGCTGCCGGCGACAGGGCTAGGCGAGGCGGCACTGCTCGCGGTGTTCCTGTTTGCCGGGGTGCATGGCGCGATGCTGACCGGCGGTGAAATCCGCGATCCGGCGCGCACCCTGCCGCGCGCGCTGGTGTTCGGGTTGTTGGCGATCACAACGGTGTTCGTGGGGGCGCAACTGGTGGCACAAGGCATTTTGGGGCCGGCGCTGGCCGGCTCGGCAACGCCGCTTGCCGATGCGCTGGGCCGGGTTTCGCCGGGTTTGCGCGGGCTGATGCTCGTTGGCGCGCTCGTTTCGATGCTGGGCTGGACGGCATCGGATGCGCTCAATTCGCCGCGGCTGGTGTTTGCCATGGCGCGCGATGGGCGCTTGCCGGCGGCGCTGGGCGCGGTTGATCCGCGCCATGCGGTGCCGACGCGCGCCATCGCTGCGCATCTGGCGCTGGCGGCGGCGCTGGCCATCGGCGGGTCATTTGCGCTGTTGGCGACGGTTTCGACACTCGTGCTGGTGATGATCTTCATCGGCGCGGCGCTCGCGGCGCTGCAATTGCGCCGGCAAAAGGTGGCAATGGGCGGGGCAGTATCGGCGCTGCCCGGGCTGGCGGTGGCGGCACCGGTGGTCATCGTCATCATGCTATGGGTCGCCGCGCAGGCGACGGCGGTGCAACTGGCGGCGCTGGCCGGGCTGTTTGCGGTGCTGGCGGGCTGGTTCCGGGTGAGCGAAAAAGCCCGAACTTAGCCGCGGAACGGCGCGATCACCTGCGCCGGCAGCCCGGTTGGCATTGGCGTATCGGTGCCATATTCGGCCGGCCAGTGGCGGGGCAGGTAAAAAGTGCCGAACAGCCGATCGACGAAGGGCAGCATGGCGGCATAATTACGGTCGCGATGGTCGTTGCGGGTGTGGTGCCAATGGTGGAACGCTGGCGAACTGAGAATCTCTTCAAACCAGCCGAGCCGCACGCGGATGTTGGCGTGGATGAAAAAGCTCCACAAGGAACCGATGAACAGCACCAGCACCGGGACCAGCCCGGGGTTGGGGCCGACCGTGGAAGCAAGGCCGGTGGCATAGAGCAGCGCCAGGCCGCACAGCCGCGTAAAAACGATATCGACCGGGTGGGCGCGGGTATTGACCAGAAAATTGATATGTTCGGCGCTGTGATGGACAGCATGGAAGCGCCAGAGCAGCGGAATCTGGTGGCTGAGACGGTGCCCCCAGTAAAAGCCGATTTCACCAACGATCATCGCGGCGACCATGCGCGCCCATAACGGCAGCGTAGCGCTGGCCGAGGTAAAGGCCGCCGGCAGCACAAAGTGCATGAGCGCTGCAATGGCGGCGGCGGGCGGGCCCAGGATGAACACCGCGGTCAGGCCGTTGACGAAATACCAGCCAAGATTGGTCGCCCATCCAGGCGAAAAGCGCCGCGCCGGGCGCACCGCAAACCAATGTTCGAGCGGCACGAAAATGGCGATCATCAGCGCCAGCGAGATGGCACTCCGCGCTAACGGCACTGCCCAGGCGGCTAGGTTTTGAGTGAGTAGTGCTTGCATCGATTTTGCTTATCCGGTCTGGCCGGTCACGGCAAAACCCTGCGGCAATTGGCCGGGTTCGGGCGCTGGCCCGAACCCGGCGAGTGCCTGATCAGGCAGCGACGCTGTTGGCTGCGGCGCGATTGCGGCGAGCCGAAAAGCCAACAAGACCGAAGCCGGCGATCAGCATGGCCCAGGTGCCGGGTTCGGGAACCGCGCCAAAGCTGACGCCATCGAGCAGCGCGAACGGCGGCACTGGCACATTGCCATAGGCAATGAACGACAGGGTCTCGGTCGCGTTATTGGCAACGAAATTGTAGCTGGTTGTCATCCACCCCGAAAATTCGTGATTGCCCAGGTTCCAATCGGCGGTGGTGGCGCTCTGGTTGGCAAAGCTGACTGTCCAATTCTGGACCGTGGGGCCATCAAAACCGAACTGCTGCGCAAAGCCATAGTTGAAGCCGACTTTGTACTTTTGGCCGGGCGTGAGGCCGGTGATGATCTGGCTCACCGGGCCGGTTGGCTGGCCGGGGAAATTGCCGTCGGTCGCGATGAAATTGCCGCCGGTCGGGCTGGTTGCGGGCAAGCCATTGGCCGAGCCGTTATTCGGGCCCCAAAGCTGCAGGTTGCCAAAGATACCGTCCGCACCGGTGGAATCCGCCGAACCGGGTGTGAAGACGAAGGTGTAGGGAAAGTTGCCGATGGTCCAGCCGGCCGCATCGGTGTTGAAACCAAGCTGGCCCGCGCCGTTGGTCAGAGTTTCAAAGCCGCCGTTGGTGAAGCTGTTGGCGGCAGCGGCAGGAGCGGCGCCGGCGACGAGCGCAGCGGCGAGGGCGAGGGTGAGCATCTTCATTTGTCGTGGTCCCTGTTTTTTGTGGTTAAACGCATCGAACATCAGGCGCGGTCATGCGTGCCTTGCCAAGCAATTTGCAAAAATCATGCCAAAATAGTTAATTTTGCTAATGTGCAATGATTCAAGTCTATTGACAACATGAACCCAATGTAATGTTTATTAAAGTGTAAAGAATTCCGACATTTTTTATCGAAAATTAGTTAATCCAAGCCTGCCGCGGATAGCCTTGGGCGCGGAGCAAAACGCTGAGATCGCCGTGGCGCACGGCGGCGGCGGCAGCCGCGCTGGCGCGGGGTTTGGCGTGATAGGCGATGCCCAGCCCGGCGGCTTCGAGCATCGGAATGTCGTTGGCGCCATCGCCCACCGCCAGCGTTGCGGGCAATGGCACGCCGGCGCCGAGCAGATGCGCGCGTTTGGCGGCGGCATCGACGATGGGGCGCAAGACCTTGCCGGTGAGCCGGCCGGCGGCGATTTCGAGTGTGTTGGCATATTGCGCGGCAAAGCCGATCTCGGCCGCCACCGGCGCGGTAAAGGCCGTGAAGCCGCCCGAGACCAGCAGCGTATGCGCACCGTTTGCCGCCATGGTTTGCACCAGCGCGCGTGCGCCGGGCATCAGCCGCACGCGTTCGCGCCGGCACTGGTCGAGCACGGCGGCGTCCATGCCGGCGAGCAGCGCCACCCTGGCATCGAGCGCGGCTTCGAAATCAAGCTCGCCGCGCATGGCGGCTTCGGTGACCGCTGCAACCTGGGTCTTCAATCCGGCGTAATCGGCGAGTTCATCGATGCATTCGCATTGGATCATGGTTGAATCCATATCGGCGATGAGCAGGCGCTTGCGGCGTGGGCTATCGCTGCGCTGGACGATGATATCGATTTTCGGCAGTGCCGCCTCAAGCGCGGCGCGGGTCGCGGCAGCGGCGATACCGTCCACCGTCAGGTCGAGCGCATCGCCGGGGTCGATCCATGCCGGCGCGCCGGGTTCGGCACCCATCGCGCGCAGCACATCGCTTGCCACGGCGGCGTCGCCAGCCGACAAGGCGGCTTCGCGAACCAGGGTGATGATAAGGGGTGCGGTGACGAGCGATTCCATGGTGGTGGTCATTACAGGGCCAACGGCGAGCGGCAAGTCGGCAATCGCGATGCAACTGGCTGCGGCGGCGCGCGGTACGATCATCAATGGCGATGCCAGCCAGCTTTATGCCGATCTGCGCCTCATCAGCGCGCGGCCATCGGCCGATGATGAAGCACTGGTGCCGCACCGGCTTTATGGGGTGCTCGATGGCGACGAAATCGCCAGCGCGGCGCGCTGGGCGGATATGGCGAGGGCGGCGATTGCGGACGAACACGCCGCCGGGCGCGTGCCGATCATTGTTGGCGGCACGGGCATGTACCTGACAACGCTTATCGACGGGATTGCGCCGGTGCCGGAGATCGACACCGATGTGCGCGCCGCGGTGCGGGCGCTGGCGACGGACGCCGCGGTTGCGGCGCTGGCGATTGCCGACCCGGCGCTGGCGGCGCGGCTTTCGCCCGGCGACCGGCAACGCACGCTGCGCGGGCTTGAGGTGATCCGGTCGAGCGGGAAGTCATTACTGCACTGGCAGCAGCATCGCGTCGGCGGCATCGCCGGATCGCACGTGCTGCGCTGTTTTGTCGTCGATGTGCCGCGCCCGGTGCTGCATGACCGCGCGACGGCGCGACTGTGGCATATGGCAGACGCCGGGGCGGTCGCCGAAGCTGCGGCGCTGCTGGCGCGCGGGCTCGCCGATGATCGGCCCGTTCTGCGTGCGCTGGGGGTGGCGCAATTCGGTGCGGTGGCGGCTGGCACCATGACGCTGCCTGATGCGGTGGCGGCGGCAGCGACTGCGACACGGCAATATCAGAAGCGGCAGACGACCTGGGCACGCGGTCAGGCGGCGGACTGGGCGCGGATTGCCGGGGATCAACTTCCCGCGCTGTAAACGCTGGATTGGGCAGTCGATCGGCAAGCGCTGGCGCGGCGTGTCCGGTTTTCAAGCTTGGGATTTCGGCGATCAATGGGTTGATTTTGAGCCATCACCGCGCCGGTGAGGCGTGGCCATTTTCGTTTGGAAGGCACGCAAACCACCAAAAACTGTCGGAATTCTTTACACTTTCGAAATTGACAATCAGGTAATATATTGAAAACACAACGTTAACTATTTTGGCACAGGTCTTGCTAATGTTTTAACGATGCCGGTGGCGGCTCGGTCTGCGACGAATGGTTTCGTGCCGTCGGAACGGATGCAAAAACAAGAGGGATCTCATCATGTCGATCAAAACCATTCTGCTCACGACCGTCATCGCGCTCGGCGCTGTCGTGCCGGCCGCGGCGGCGACCAACCTTATCAACAACGGCAGTTTCGAAGCCGGCGCTCTGGGTACCGGAGGCTATACCGGTTGGACCAAGACCAACGTGCCGTCGAATGCACCGACGTCGGTCATCGGCTATGATAGCCCTGCCGGTTATCCGACGGGTGCCTTTGGCGAGCGCGTTCCGCAGGACAATGCTGCTTCGGCCAGCCCGGATGCAGTTGGCAACCAGGCCGCCTATTTCGTTGGCGATAGCTCGCTCAACGAGAGCATTTCGCAGCTGACTTGGCTGGCGGCTGGCAATTATCGCGTGGGCTTCAGCTATTTCCTGACGCAGAACGGCCTGAACAATATCGGAAACGCCAGCTTTGACGCAACGATCGTTGGCGTCAAGGTTGCATCGACGGCGATCACAGCGGCGTCGCCGGCGCGAGTGTGGCAATATGCTTCGGGTGTCGGCCAGATTAATTGGGCTGGTTTTTATGACACGGCGTTCGTGTTCAATTCAAACCTTTCGCCGTCGAAGGACATCGTGGTTGACCGGGTGTTCGCGATTGCAACAACCGATGTCGCCGATGTCATCATTCCAGGTGTGCCTGAGCCGCAGAGTTGGGCGCTGATGATCATCGGTTTCGGCATGGTCGGCGTTTCGGCACGTCGTCGCAAGTTCGTCGTCGCCGCCTGAAGCGCCACGCGGCTATTCTGAACGCCGGGCAGGCGCTCCACCGGTTGGTGGGGCGCCTGCTGCGTTTGTGGCCGATCGCTGGCATGTCACTTTGGCCAACGCTGGTCACCCGGCAAATTTATGCGCCAGCAGGCCGGTCCGCCCCGGTGTCACCTCGAACAGCGCCCCGCCCGCCGGTTCAGCAACGCCATCGCTCGCCGAGGTGACAAACATGCGGTCGAGGCGGTCGCCGGCAAAGCAGACGCTGCTGATTTGCGAAGCGGGGAGCGCGATGACCTGGTCGATCGATGCATCGGGCAACAGGCGCACCACGCGCCCGGCGCCCCAGCACGCGACCCACAGCCCGCCTTGCGCATCGAAGGTCATGCCATCGGGGCTGCCCTCGTTGCCGCCGAACTGGCGGAACAGGGTGCGCGGGCCAAGGCTGCCATCGGGGTGGACGGCGAAGCGATAAATCCGCCCGGTGACCGAATCGGTGTGAAAAAGCGTGCTGCCGTCAGCGCTGATCGCCGGGCCGTTGGCAACGCTGTAACCGCTGTCGAGCCGGGTCAGCCTGCGGTCCGGGTCATAGCGATACAGGCTGCCAGTCGGTGTATCGCACGCCATCGGCATGGTCCCGAAATACAGCCGGCCGGCGGCATCGGCCTTGGCATCGTTGAGGCGATTGCGCGGCAGGTCGGGCTCGGGCGCCGTCAGCAGCGCCACGGTGACCGGATCGAGTGTCAGCGTCGCGATGCCGGCTTTGGTGCCGGCAACAAAGCCGGGCGCGGCGCGACGCTCGATCACCCAGCCGGTCATATCGGGCAGCGCCCAACTGGTGACGCTGTCATCGGCGAGCCGTAGCCGGTTGAGCCTTTGGCCAAGAATATCGACCCAGAACAGCGCCTGTTCGGTGGGTGACCAGATCGGGCCTTCGCCAAGCCGATCGCAGCGGTCGCGGGGGATGATGCGCATGGCGCTGATGCTAGCCGCGATTGCGCGCAAATTAAACTGTCATCCCGGATCAAGCCCGGGATGAGACGGTTGGGATTATTGGCACGCAATCGTCACTGGCGGCAGCGGCGGCAAGGCGCTAGCGATGGGCCATGCAGCCCCACCGCCTTGCGCTTGTCGGCATTGGCAAAATTGCCCGGGACCAGCATCTGCCGGCGATTGCAGCCGATGCGGGTTTCGATCTTGTTGCCGCGGTCAGCCGCAATGCGCAGGTCGCTGGCGTGGCGCATTTTGCCGATCTGGACGGGTTGATCGCTTCGGGGCTTGCCGTCGATGCCGTGTCGCTGTGCACCCCGCCGCAGGGCCGCGCGGCGCAGGCGGCACTTGCGCTGGCGGCGGGCTGGCACGTCATGCTCGAAAAGCCCCCCGGTGTAGTGCCGGCCGAAGTGCGCAACCTGGTGCCCGCTGGCCGCACGCTGTTTGCGAGCTGGCATTCGCGCGCCGCAGCAGGCGTGGCGCCGGCGCGCGCGTGGGTCGCCGGACGGCGGATCGTGTCGGCACACATTGACTGGCGTGAGGATATCCGCCGTTGGCACCCCGGGCAGGACTGGATATTGGCGGCCGGCGGCATGGGGGTGTTCGACCCCGGCATCAACGCGCTATCGATCCTGACCGCGATTTTGCCGCTGCCGGTGTCGGTGACGGCGGCGCGGCTGGCGATTCCGGCCAATCGCGCCGCGCCGATTTCGGCAGCCTTGACCATGGCGCATGGCGCGGCGGTGATCAGCGCGGATTTCGATTTTCTGCATAGCGGCGCGCAGCAATGGGACATCAGCATAGAAACCGATGGCGGGCGGCTGGTGTTGCGCGATGGCGGCGCGCGGCTGTTTATCGATGGGGTCGCGCAGCCGCTGGTCGAAAGCGGCGAATATCCCGGGCTTTATCGCCGCTTTGCCGAATTGATCGCGGCGGGGCAGAGCGATTGTGATCTTGCGCCGCTCGAACTGGTCACGCACGCGCTGCAGATTGGCGACACAATTGCAGCGCCGCCGTTCAGTTTTTAAAAGCGGCGGGACACTTGGGCCCCGCCGCCAGAAGTTTTCGCCTATTGCGCCGTCCAACCGCCATCGATGGGAATGGCGATACCCGTCATCTGGGCGGCGGCGGGGCTCGCCAGGAAAGCGGCAAGCTCGCCGATCTGTTCGGGAGTCACGAACTGCTTCGACGGCTGTTTTTCGATGAGCAGTTTTTCGGTTGCGGCTTCGATGCTGATGCCGTTTTGGGTGGCCGAAGCTTCGATCTGCTTTTGCACCAGCGGCGTATGGACCCAGCCGGGGCAGATGGTGTTGCAGGTTATGCCGCTGCCGGCGTTTTCGAGCGCAACGACCTTGCCGAGGCCGACCACACCGTGTTTGGCCGCGACATAGGCGGATTTGAGCTTGCTGGCGACCAGCCCATGGACAGAGCCGATGTTGATGATGCGGCCAAAACCCTGCGCCTGCATATGCGGCAGCGCCGCTTGCATGCCGAAAAACACCCCCGACAAATTGATGGCGATGATCGCATGCCAGCGTTCTTCGGGGAAATCCTCGACGCTCTGGGTATGCTGGATGCCGGCATTGTTGACGAGAATGTCGATCTTGCCAAAGCTGGCGACGCACAGGTCGATCATCGCCTTGACCTCGGTGGGCCTGGAAATATCGGCGCCGCTATAGACGACCTTGACGCCATATCGGGCTTCAAGCCCGGCGCGATCGGTCTCGATGGCGGCCGCATCGCCGAAACCGTTGATGACAAGATTGACACCCCTGGCAGCCAGCACATTGGCAATGCCCAGCCCGATACCGCTGGTTGAACCGGTTACGACGGCACTCATTCCTTTTAGCATCTCAAGTCCCTTGTGTTGCATTGCGGTAAAGCCGCGGGCAGGTTTTTTTACAGGCGCGGTGAATTGGCAGGCGGGTCGCCAGATCGCCAGATCGCCAGGTCATGCGGATCGATTCTGCGGCTGCCAAGGATGAAATCGGCAAATTCCGGGGCGGGGGCGGTCACGCTGGTCGCGCCATAGTTGATGGCAAAGGTCAGGTCGCCGCGCCGGCGCAGGCGCAGGCTGCCGCTGAGCGGGGTGACGGCAATATCGGCCTCGGCGCACAGGCTGGTGAAAAATGCGGTCAGGAAATCATCATCGGTCAGCGTCGCCAGATAATGGGCGCGGCCGTGGCGAACCAGCGCCGGGCTGCCGTCTTCATAGGTCGCCAGCACCCGGGCATCGCCGGGATCAAGGCTTTCGCGCCAGCTTGTGCTGGCAAATTGCGCGCCGTTGAAGCTGATGCTGCCTGGGCAATCGGGGCGCAGCGTTTCCACCGACAGGATGCGGATCGGCAATAGCGAGCGCAACGGCCCGGGGGGCAGGCCATCGGGGATGGTCAGGTCGCGGGTTTTTGCGCCCGAGCGCGGGCCGAGCACGACCAGCGCATGGGTATCGGCGAGCCGTTCGACGGCAAGGCCATCGGGCATCGCCAATGATGGCGCGAGGACGATCTTGTAATTGGCAACAGAGGCACCGGGCGCAACGAAATCGACATCGACGCCCATCCGCCGCAGCACGCGGTACCAGCCGTGCAGCACGTCGGTGTAGCGATAGCCGCGCCCCTGTGCTTCGATATCCGACAGATATTGCGCGTCGATATCGACGATGATCGCCACCGGCGCCGGACCGGGTTCGGGCAGCGCGATCTGGCCGAGTTCGGCCGCCAGCAAGGCGATTTCGGGCCAGGCCTCGGCCTGGGTCGAATCGGGGCGGAGCAGCCCCGCGTGCATTTGTTCCTGCGCAAACGGCACCTGGCGCCAGCGAAAAAAGCTGACAACGGCGGCGCCATGGGCAAAGGCCTCCCAGCTCCACAGCCGCACCATGCCGGGCGCCGGGCGCGGGTTGTGGCGCGCCCAGTTCACCGGGCCGGGTTGTTGCTCCAGCACCCAGAAAGGTCGCCCGGTCAGCCCGCGCGTCTGATCGAACAACACCGCCTGCATATCGGGGTGGCCGGTACGCATGAACGGCGCAAAATCGGCCGCCGGCGCGCGCGCCATCGCCAGATCGGCGCGGCCGAGCGGGTAATTATCGTAGGAAGCGAAATCGAGCGGGGCGGCCAGCGCGTGATTATCGACGCCGGTTTCATCCATCGGGATGAAATTATGGGTGATGAAGCGCCCCGGGGCATGGGCGCGCAAGATCGCGCAGGTGGCATCGTGAAAACGCACCACCATGTCGGATGCATAGCGCCGCCACGCCAGCCGGTGCGCCGGGCTGGTTTCAGTCACCGCGCCAACCGGCAGTTCGATTTCATCGAAACTGCGATACTCCAGCGACCAGAAAACATTGCCCCAGGCGGTGTTGAGCGCGCCGATATGGCCATAGCGATCGCGGCACCACGCCTGAAAACCAGCGCGCGCCGCCGATGAGGCGGAAAGCGTGGTTTCGTGGCAGCACAGCTCGTTATCGGTCTGCCAGCCAACGACATGGGGGTTTTCGCCATAGCGTTCGGCAAGCATTTTGGTGATGCGCAGTGCCTCTCCCAGCCAGGTGTCGCTTGAAAAATCGCTATGGCGCCGCGAACCAAAGCCGCGCACCCGGCCGGTGGCGGGATCGACCGGCAAGATGTCGGGATGGGCATCGACCAGCCATTTCGGCGGGGTTGCCGTGGGGGTGCACATCACGACCTTCAGCCCGGCGTCGCCCAGCACGGCAATGGCCTGATCGAGCCAGTCGCAATCATAGCGGCCGGGGTCAGGTTCCAGCCGGCTCCAGGCGAATTCGCCGATACGCACGTAGGTGAGGCCAAGCGCCTTCATGCGCGCCGCATCGCGCGGCCACCACGCCTGTGGCCAGTGTTCGGGATAATAGCAGACGCCCAGCATGAACTGCTATTACGGCCACCGCGCGGTCTTGCACAGCCACGGCGTTGCGGCGAAAGCTGTTGCGCATGGCGGTTCCTGAATTTGTGCGTCTCGATGGCGCGGCGGTAACGCTCGTGCTGGGCACTGGTGGCGGCCCGGCGGCGGTTTATTGGGGGCCGCGCCTCCCCGATGGCATCGATCCGGCCGGGCTGGTGCCACTTGGCCATCGCGGCGCGGCGCCGGCATCACCCGCCGTGCCGGTCGTGCTGGCGCTGACGCCGCAGGCGGGCGATGGCTGGCCCGGGCGGCCGGGGCTGGCGGCGCATCGCGATGGGCTTGGCTGGGCGAGCCTGTGCCGGCTGGAGGACGTGCAGGCGACGCCGACAACGGCGGTGTTTTTGTCACGCGATGCCGGCAATGGCCTGGTGCTGGAGCATCATCTGGCCATCA
>JBBQMB010000012.1:0-36244 GCA_038328515.1 Sphingomonadales bacterium | reverse complement strand
CCCCCAGGCGATGGCGATGGTCTCAGCCCCGCTCGGGCTGGTTGTCGCTGCCGGCGCGGTCATTTCGATGCTCGGCTATACCGCCAGCGATTCGATCGGATCGCCGCGCATGTTGTTCGCCATGGCGCGCGAAGGCTTCCTGCCGGCGCGGCTCGGCACCGTAAACCCGCGCACCCATGCCCCGGTCATCGCCTGTATCAGCCATTCGGCCCTCGCCGCCGGGCTCGCCATATCGGGCAGTTTCACCGCGCTGGCGATCGTTGCAACCCTCACCTGTGTCATCGTCTACATCATCGGCTGTGCCGCTGCCCTGCGGCTACGCGCCCGCAATGTCGCCCTCGCCGGCACCCCGGTGCGCATCCCCGGCCTGCAAGGCATCGCCGCCGTCGGCATCGGCGCTATGCTTTGGGTATCGGCGCAATCAACGGCGGCCGAAGCCCTGGGCATCGCCGTCTTTACCCTCATCGCCAGCCTACTCTACCGCTTGCGCCGCAAACCTCGTCAGAACGCCTTGGCCTCGGCATAGGCCGCCAGCGCCCGCGCGCGCCCCTGCGCATGGCCAACAATCGGTTGCGGATAGGACCGCCCCAACGTCACGCCAGCCGCGCGCAGCATCATCGGTTCCGCCTCGAACGGCGCGTGGATATCGGTATCGCGCAAGGCCGCCAGTTCGGGCACCCACGCCCTGATATACGCCGCCGCATCGAACTTGGCGCTTTGCGTCACCGGCGCAAACACCCGGTTGAACGGCGATGAATCGACCCCCGACCCCATCACCCATTGCCAGCCCAGCGCATTAGCCCCCAGATCAGCATCAACGAGGCAATCCCAGAACCAGCGTTCACCCTCGCGCCAGTCGATCAGCAAGTGCTTGACCAGGAACGACGCGGCGATCATCCGCACGCGATTGTGCATCCAGCCCGTCGCCCATAGCTGGCGCATCCCGGCATCGACGATCGGGTAGCCGGTACGGCCCTGCTGCCAGGCCCGCAACTCATCCGGCGCATCCCGAAATTTGATGGCATTGAACTGCTCGCGCCCCGGCTCGTCGCCATGATCCGGAAACTGATCGAGGATGTTGGCGGCAAAATCCCGCCAGCCAAGCTCACGCAAATAGGGCTCCGCCGCCGCTGCCGGCACCGCATCGGCCACCGCATGCCAGACGCTGCGCACCGAAATCTCGCCTAGCGCCAGATGCGGTGACAGCCGTGATGACCCCTCCTCCGAAGGCATGTTGCGCGCTCGGTCATAGCCCGCTGCATGGTCCAGAAACGCCGCCAGCCGCGCCTGCGCCCCGGCCTCGCCCGGCGTCCACACATCGAACCCCGCCGCCCAGTCGCGCGCCGGCAGCAAGCCAAGACTGGCCAGCGTGTCGCCCGCCGGCGGCGTCGCAAACGCCATGCCATCGGGCGCCGCCAAAGGCCGTGCCGGCGGCATCTGTTCAGACAGCTTGCGCCACCACGGCGTGAAGATGCGATAGCGCCCGCCGCTCCCCGCCAGCACACTCGCCGGCGGCGCCAGCAACGCGCCATGATAGCGTTTCAGCAGGCCAGGCAAAGCCCGCGCCACGGCAGCATCCTGCGCCTTGGCCCAGGGTTCATAATGCGTCAGCGTGTGCACCGCCGCTGCGCCGATCGCGCGCGCCACCTCGGGCACCACTGTGCCTGCCGCGCCGCGCCGCAACAGCAGCGCGCCGCCCCACGCGGCCAGGTCTGCCGCCAACGCCGCCAGGCTGTGATGCAGCCACCAGCGCTGCGCTGCACCCACCTGCCAATGCCCCGGCGTTGCATCATCAAGCACGAATAGCGCCACCACCGGCCCCGACCGCGCGGCAGCGGCAACCGCTGCATGATCGACAAGCCGCAGATCATTGCGAAACCAGATGAGATGCGGGGCTGACATTCCCCTCCCTTACCGGCTATGGCCGGTTGGTGTCGCGGTCTAAACCGCTCCAAGGAAAGCGCCCAAATGCCGCAACTGGCCTATGTCGATGGCCGCATCGTCCCGTTGGCGCAGGCGCGTATCCCGGTCGAGGATCGCGGCCTGCAATTCGCCGATGCCCTTTATGAAGTCGCCGCCGTGCTCAATGGCCGGTTGCTCGATTGGCCGCAGCACCTCATCCGGCTGCGGCGCGGGCTGGCAGCACTGTTCATCGACTTCCCGATGTCAGATGCGGCGCTGACCCTGCAGGCCCGGCGGCTCGTTGCCGCCAATGGTCATGCCGATGCGCTGCTCTATCTGCAGATCAGCCGCGGCACGGCGCGCCGCGACCATGGCTTTCCCGCCGATGCCCATGCCTCGCTGATCATGACCGTGCGGCGTTTTGATTTTTCCCAGCGGATCGCCCAGCAACGCAGCGGCGTCGCGGTCATCACCGTCAACGACATGCGCTGGCGCCGGGTCGATCTCAAGACGACCGGCCTGCTCGCCAATGTGCTGGCCAAACAGGATGCCCGCGCCGCCGGCGCCTTCGAAGCCTGGCTTGTCGGCCCCGATGACGTGGTTCGCGAAGGCAGTTCGACCAATGCCTGGATCGTCAAGGACGGCGTGCTGATCACCCATCCGCTGGCCGCATCCATCCTGGCCGGCATCGCGCGTGCCACATTGTTACGGTTGGCAGCCGAGGCCGGCATCGCCATCGCCGAACGCCCCTTCACCCTTGCGCAGGCGCTTGCCGCCGATGAAGCGCTGCTGACGTCGACCACCGCGCCCTTGCTGCCGGTCGTTGCTATCGACGGCCAAGCCATCGCCAACGGCACGCCAGGCCCGATGGCAGCAAAACTGGCGGCGCTGGTCCGCGGCGATATCGCGGCACAAACTGGCTGGCACGCCCCCGCCTGACACGAAAAGGGGGAGCACATGGCTCCCCCTTCCCGGGACGTGACATGGATGCACCTTACATAGGTGGCGGCGGCGGTGGCGACGCATCGTCGGGCATATGACCGCGCTTGCCGCGCCAGCCCTGCAACCGCGCTGCCATGCGGGTCTTCATCGCGCGTGCATCGGCGACAAAGGCTTTGCGATCGGCCACCGAAAGCTTGGTGAAGCCCGCCAGCATTGCCGCCTGATGGCGTTCGCGGCTGGCGTTGGCGGCATTGCGCTCATCATCAAGCGCCTGCCTGAGCGCTGCCGTATCAAGCCTGTCGGCTTCGAGCAGCGTGAGCATCCGGTCACGCGCCGCAGCGACCGACTGTCTTTCGGTGCGGCGATCACCGCCGGCGCGCATGGCTTCCATCATCATCGTGCGGCCGGCCTCGCTCAAGGCTGGAAACATCGCGCGACCGTGCATGCGGCCGCCGACGCCGGCATTGGCGCTTGCGGGGGCCGTCGGCGGCATTTGCGCTGCCACCGGCGCAGCAGCAGCCAGCACGAGCGCTATCATCGTTCCGGTCTGGACAGAAATCTTCATATCAACACATCCTCATCAGCCGTTGGTGTGAACACTGTGGCGAACGCTATGGCATCACTGCCAAACGTATCGCCTTGCGCCGTGACCAACTGCACGGCAGCGGGGGTAGAAACGATTTCGATGCCGGCGTCCGCAACGGGCGTGACCGGCGCCATAAAGGCCAATCCGGCCGCCATTGCCGCCGCCGCCAGCCCGCCAGCCAGCCAACGCCGCGCTGCAGGTGGCACGACAGTGGCTGCCCGCTTACCCGCCGCCTGCCCCGTAATCGCCGCGATGTCGATCGTTGCCGGCGTCACATCACGCGCCCAACCGTCGAGCAGCGTATCAAGCTGCCGCGCCGCCATCAGCGCCTGTGCGACCACCGCGTCGCTATCGGCCAATGCCAGCACTGCCGCACCTTCGCTCGCCGGCCAGCGTGACGCATCGCCGCCATAGGCAGAAATGATATCAAGGGCATGGTCGCGGGTCACGGGCGGGGTTCCATTTCAATCAGCTTGCGTAACTCTATACGGGCGCGGCCCAATAATCCCTCGACAGCCTTGGGCGTGGTCTCCAGCGCCGCAGCAATTTCAGCCATGCTGAGACCGTCGCCGTGGAACATGGCAAGCGCGGCGCGCTGGCGCGGAGCCAGCGTCGCCATGGCGGCATCAAGTCGCGCCCGGCGGTCATTCACAGCGGCCTGTTCGAACGGGTCAGGCGCGCTGCTCGCGACATTATCGGCTTGCGACAGCGGCACGACGAGCCTGATCGCGCGGCGCCGATCAAGGCACAGGTTGATGACGATACGCCGAAACCAGCCTTCAACCGATCCGCGCGCCGGATCATAACGCGCCGCCAGCGTCCACAGCCGGGTCAGCGCCACCTGCACGACATCCTGAGCGCCGGCACGATCGTTCAGGGTGCGCTCGGCCAGCCGCAAGCCGGGCGTCTGCAAGGCCTCGGCCAGGCGGGTGAAAGCAGCGGAATCGCCATCGACGACACGCGCCATCAACAGCGCGAGCGGCGTCTGGGCGGTTATCGCCGGCGGGATCGGCAGGGGGCGCATCTTCACCCCTTACGTGCCGCTCGCTGAACTTCCCCCGAACGCTACAGGTTGGGGCCGCGCGCCGGTTTCACATCCCAGCCCTGGCCCTTGCTGAGCAACGCCGCCAGATCACCGGAGCGCCCGGCAGTAATGCGTTCGTTCTGGACGTGAACTTCGGCTTCAAAGCTCGGCGCCGGGTCGCAATAGAGCACCCCCAACGCCTTGGGAAATTCGCCAAAGGGCATTTCAACGAGCAATTGCGCCAGCAGATGGTTGGTTTCATCGTGCAGCAGCACCTGCGAAACATCGCCATCGACGATATCGATCACCGAAAGCCGGACATGATCACGATCGAGCCGCAGGCCCTTGCTGCCATTGTCGAACAGCAATGGCTTGCCATGTTCTACCCAGATCTGGTTGGCCGGCGCTGCCTTTTTCGCGGTGAATTTGGCGAAGACATCATCGTTATAGACAACGCAATTCTGGAAAATCTCGACAAAGCTGGTGCCCTTGTGGGCATGGGCGCGCTTCAACACTTCGGGCATGTTCTTTTGCGCCGTATCGATGGTGCGCGCCACAAACCGCGCCCCGGCCCCCATGGCGAACGCACACGGCGACAGCGGCCGGTCAACCGAGCCAAACGGCGTCGTCGGTGATTTGGTGCCAATCTGCGAGGTCGGCGAATATTGGCCCTTGGTCAGGCCGTAAATCTCGTTGTTGAACAGCAGCAATTGCACATCAAGATTGCGCCGCAGCAGGTGCAGCATATGGTTGCCGCCGATGCTCAGGCCATCGCCATCGCCCGTAACGATCCATACATCGAGATCGGGGTTCGCCAGCTTTATTCCCGTCGCAATCGCCGGCGCGCGGCCGTGAATCGTATGAAAACCATAGGTTTCCATATAATAAGGGAAGCGCGACGAGCAGCCGATGCCCGATACGAACACCGTGTTTTCGCGCGCCGTGCCGATATCGGGCATCGTGCGCTGCACCGCCTTCAAGATCGCATAGTCCCCGCAGCCCGGGCACCAGCGCACTTCCTGATCGGTCGCCCAATCGTTGGGGGTAGTGGCGGGCACAATGGGGGTGATGGCGTTCATTTCAGCATCTCCGCGATGGCAGCTTCGATTTCGGATATCTTGAAGGGTTGCCCGCTGACCTTGTTGAGCGGCCGCGCGTCGACCAGAAACTGGTCACGCAGCATCGTCTTCAACTGGCCGGTGTTCATTTCGGGCACCAGCACCTTGTCGAACCCCTTGAGCAACGCCCCCAGATTAGCCGGGAACGGCCACAGGTAACGGATATGGACATGCGCCACATCATGGCCTTGCGTGCGCGCCCGCTGCACTGCCTTGCGAATGGGGCCATATGTCGAACCCCAGCCGACGACGACCAATTTGCCGGTTTCATTGCCGACATCGACCGCCTGCGCCGGGATATATTTCGCCACCCCGTCGATCTTGGCCTTGCGGATGTCGGTCATCACCTGGTGGTTGGCGGGTTCGTAATTGATATTGCCGGTGTCGATGGCCTTTTCGATCCCGCCGATGCGATGCATCAAGCCGGGCGTGCCCGGGCGTATCCAGCGGCGACCAAGCGTTTCCGGATCGCGCGCATAGGGCAGCACACGACCATCGGGCTCAGGCTCTTCGGTGAAATGCGCCGGGAACGGTGTATAATCCTTGCGATCGGGCACCCGCCACGGCTCGGCGGCATTGGCGATATAGCCGTCGGTCAACACCATCACCGGGGTCATGAACTTGGTCGCCAGCCGGCAAGCCTCGATCGCCACGTCAAAACTGTCGGTCGGCGACCGCGCCGAAATCACCACCAGCGGTGCATCGCCGTTGCGGCCATAAACCGCCTGATACAGATCGGACTGTTCGGTCTTGGTCGGCAGTCCCGTCGAAGGCCCGCCGCGCTGCGAATTGACGATGACCAGCGGCAATTCGGTCATGATTGCCAGCCCCATCGCTTCGCCCTTGAGCGCGATGCCGGGGCCCGATGACGAGGTCACCCCCAATTGCCCGGCATAGCTGGCGCCAATTGCCGAACAAATGGCGGCAATCTCGTCCTCGGCCTGGAAGGTGGTGACGCCGAATTCCTTCAACCGCGCCAGATGGTGGAGGATCGGCGACGCCGGCGTGATCGGATAGGAACCAAAGAACATCGACAGCCCGGCGAGATGCGCGCCGGCCACCAGACCCAGCGCCAGCGATTCACCGCCGGTGATGGTGCGGTAATGCCCCGGCTGCGCCTCGGCGGCATCGACATGATATTGCTTCAATGGTCCGCCTATTTCGGCGGTTTCGCCATAGGCATGGCCGGCGTTGAGCGCGGCGATATTGGCATCGGCAAGAACAGGATTTTTGGCAAACTTGGTCTTCAGCCAATCAACCAGCGGCGCCCGATCACGATCGAACATCCACAGCGCCAGCCCCAGCGTCCACATGTTCTTGCAGCGCAGCGATTCCTTGTTGCCAAGGCCAAAGGGCTTCACTGCTTCAAGGGTCAGCGCCGAAATGTCGAACGCCATCACCTGCCAGTCATTCAATTCATCGGTGTCGAGCGGATTGACGGCATAGCCCGCCTTGGCAAGGTTGCGCGGCCCGAATTCACCACTGTCGATGATCGCCAGCCCGCCACGGCGCAGCGCCTTGATATTGGTTTTCAGCGCCGCCGGATTCATCGCCACCAGCACATCGGGTTCATCGCCGGCGGTTTCGATATCGATCGAGCCAAAATTGATCTGAAACGCCGAAACGCCAAAGGTCGTGCCTTGCGGGGCGCGGATTTCAGCCGGGAAATCCGGGAAGGTCGAAAGATCATTGCCAGCCAGCGCGGTCGACAGGGTGAACTGCCCACCGGTTAATTGCATGCCATCGCCCGAATCGCCGGCAAAACGCACGACGACCGCTTCGGGGTGGGGCAAATTATCACTTGGGGGTTGCGGTGTCGTATCGGTCTGGAACGCAGTCGCCATTTTGTCATCCGCCACTATGTACAAGGTGGTGTTACGCCTTCCACCCGCGCCGGGCCAAGCCCAAATTCAACAGGTGTCGCATTCAACCGGACAAAGGGGCGTTTTGCGCGTATTTTTGCGCCGCTTGCCATTGTACAACCAGCCCGGCGGCATGACGCCGAGCGACAAGCATCGCATCAGCGGCATAGCCCCCGCCCAACGTCGTCGCGATTGCAATGCCGCGCGACCGGCATGCCGTCACGACCATGGCATCACGCGCCGCCAGCCCGGCATCACTCAACGCCAACCGCCCGAGGCGGTCATCGCCATGCGGGTCGACCCCGGCCTGAAACAGCACCAGCCCGGGGCGAATTTGATCGAGCAGCGGTGGCAGTTCTGACCCCAGTATCGCCAGATAGGTCGCATCATCAATACCATCGGGCAGCTCGACATCGCGATAGCTCCGCGCCTTGCGCACCGGGAAATTGCGCGCCGCATGCATCGAAAAGGTCACCACATCAGGCCGGCCAGCAAAGATCACCGCGGTACCATCACCCTGATGAACATCCAGATCGACAATCAGCACACGCTGCACCGCGCCCTCGCTCACCAGCCGGTGCGCCGCAATCGCCAGATCATTGGTGACGCAATAGCCGGCGCCGCCATCCGGGAGCGCATGGTGGCTGCCACCGGCGCCATTGGCGGCATAACCGTGCACAAGCGCATGCACCGCCGCGCCCCATGTGCCGCCCGCCACCGCCAGCGTGCGAGTCGCCACCGCCGGCGTAACCGGAAAACCGATGCGGCGTTCGCGAACCCGATCGACCGTCGCTGCCAGCACGGCCCCAACATAATCGGCATCATGCACCGCCTCCAGCCACTGCCGCGGCATCGGTTCGGGGGCGCGAACCGCCAGCGCCTGCCCCGCCTCGGCCAGCGCTGGCAGCAGCAGAGCATATTTTGCCATCGGGAAACTATGCCCGGTCGGCAGCGCCGCGATATAATCCGGGTGATGAAACAGTGGCAGCGGCGCGTGCAGCATTGTTACGCCAGCGCGCGTGACGCCATCTCCAGCACGTCCTTGCTCACCCCCGGCGCTGCGACAATGCGTTCAAGCTGCGCTCGCATCAAAGCGCCGCGCGTCGCATCAAAGCGCCGCCAGCGGCCCAGCGGCACCACCTGGCGGGCCGCACTTTGCGGATTGATGCGATCGACGGCGAGCAATTGGTTGGCGAGCAGCACATAGCCCGCCCCACCAGCGACATGAAACTGGCGCTGATTTGCCGAAAACGCCCCGATCAGTGACCGTAGCCGGTTGGGATTGGTTATGCTGAAATCCTTGTGCACCAGCAATTTTTCAACTTGCGCCAGCGTGTCGGGCCGCTGCGCCAGCGCCTGCACCGTGAACCATTTGTCGATGACATCATTATTGCCGGCAAAGCGCGCGTGAAAATCCGCAAGGCAGGCATCGCGTTCAGGCGTGTCGGTGTTGATCAGCGCCGTTAGCGCGCCCATCCGGTCGGTCATTGTCACGGCGCCATCATATTGCGCCTTGGCTGCCGCAACGGCGTTGGTCGATCCAGCGGTAACCAGATAGGCAAGAGCAACGCTCGCCAGCCGGCGGGCACCCTTGGCTTGCGGGGTCAACGCCGTTCCCGAGCCCATCGAGCGATGATAGGCGGCCCACCATTCACCCTCCAGCCCCTTGGCAATTGCCAGGCGTGCGGTTTCGCGGCGGCGATGAATGCCCTCGATATCGACCGTTTTGGCCTGGTCACCGATAAAAGCCTCGGTGGGCAACAACACCGATTCACCGACAAAGGCAGCGTCAAGCCGGCCATCGGCGCCCGCCGCCAGCGTTGCGGCCACCGCTGCCACCAATTCGCCCGGGTCGTCGTCGGTCGCCAGCACATCGAGCGCCAGCCGCTGCATTGCTTCCCAGCGCGCAAACGGATCATCGTCGGCGCCCGCGAGAAACGCGAGATCGGCCCGGCTGGCGACCGCATCGACATTGACCGGCGCCGAAAAACCCCGATTGAGCGACAGCAGCGCTGGCTCGTCAACGCCGTCAAACACCACGCGGGTAACCGGTTCGCTTATGTCGATCACCCGCTCATCGCCGATCCGCCCGCCACTGTTGCGGCCGATCAGCGCCAGCCGAAACGGCATATGCATCGGCAGTTTGGTTGGCTGGCCCGGTGTCGGCGACTGGCTTTGGGTCAACTCGACCGTCACGCTCGTGCCGGATTGGCGGGCGGCGATGGCAACGCGCGGTGTACCGGCCTGATGATACCAGCGCCGGAACTGCGTCAGATCGCGCGCCGTGGCTGCCTCCATCGCCGCTACCCAGTCTTCGCAGGTGACCGCCTGGCCGTCATGGCGTTCGAAATACAGGTCGACCCCTTTGCGATAACCCTCCTGCCCCAACAACGTGTGGAGCATGCGGATGACTTCGGCACCCTTGTTATAGATGGTCGCGGTGTAGAAATTGGCAATCTCGACATAATGGTCGGGGCGAATCGGATGCGCCAGCGGCCCGGCATCTTCGGGGAATTGTACAGCCCGCAAGCCGCGCACGTCTTCGATCCGGCGCACCGCCGCACTGCCCTGATCGGCCGAAAACTGCTGGTCGCGAAAAACCGTCAGGCCTTCCTTGAGGCTCAACTGGAACCAGTCACGACAGGTGACGCGATTGCCGGTCCAGTTATGGAAATATTCATGGGCGACAACCCCGGCAACGCCGTCGAAATCGGCATCGGTTGCCGTTTCGGCATCGGCGAGGATGAACTTTGAATTGAAGATATTGAGGCCCTTGTTCTCCATGGCGCCGGCGTTGAAATCACTGACGGCAACGATGTTGTACTGGTCGAGATCATAGGCGAGGCCATAGACGCGCTCGTCCCAAGCCATCGATGCCTTCAGTGCCGCCATCGCATGCTGGCAGCGCGGCACATCGGCCGCCGCTGTCCAGATTGCCAGCTCAACCTCCCGTCCCTCAGACGTCGTGAAACTATCGGTCAACGCCGCCAGATCACCCGCCACCAGCGCGAACAAATAGCTGGGCTTGGGCCAGGGGTCGGTCCAGGTAACGACATGGTCGCCTTCGGGCAGGTCCTGCGCGACACCGCGGTCACCATTGGACAACAGCACCGGATAAAGCGCCTTGTCGGCTTCGATGCGCACCGTATAGGTCGACAGCACATCGGGCCGATCGGGGAACCAGGTAATGGCCCGAAACCCCTCGGCCTCGCATTGGGTGACCAGCCGCCCCTGCGACGCATAAAGCCCCATCAGTCGCGTATTGCGGGCCGGGGCGATTTCGACTTCGATCTCGATCACAGCGGCATCGCCCGGAATCGACAGCGTCAGCGTGTCACCCACGGGCGCTGTATTGACCGGCACGCCATCGATGCTGATCGACAGCGTCGTCAGGTAATTGCCATCGAGCACCAACGGTCGATCATGCTCGCCGTTTCGCGTGACCGACAGCCGGGATTTCACCCGCGTCGCTTCGGCGCCCAGTTTGAAATCGAGCGACACGTCAGGGATCAACCAGTCGGGCGGACGATAATCAGCTAGTTTTACCGCATTGGGAAGCTGCGGCTGGCCTTGGGCGTCGAGCATGTGCATGGCTATATATTGCCGGGGAACCGGCCACTTGTCGAAGGGGATTATTGCAAGCCCAGCGCCGCCCAATCTGCAGCGGCTTCGGCAGCCAGCAACGCCATGATGGCCTGCCAGCGGGCGGTGTCACCACGCGCTTCGGCCTGTGTCAGCCCGGATGCCAGCGCCGACTGGCGGCCATCGCGGTCTGCGCTGGCATCGCCCGCCAGGCCCCGCGCCGCCGCCGCCGCGGCCAGTTCGCGGGCCATCAGGCTGGCGGCATCATTGGCGGCAAACAACAACAGGCCGGCAATCGTCGCCGCGCTGCCCGCCGCATAGCTGACATCCACGGCAGAATCAGCGGCCAGCGCCGGGGCGACATCGGCAGCTTGCGCCAACGCGAGCGCGTGCAGCAGTTGCGCCGGAGTTAGACTCATGGTGTCAGGCTCATGGTGTCAGGCTCATGGCGCCAGCCTTGCCATTGTCTGCGCCAGTGTCATCACGTGAAAGCGATACGGCACGGTTGCGGCAAACCCCAGCACCGGATCATGGCTGCGACCATCGGCGATCTCCCGGGCCGAACTGACCCAGATCGTCGCCCCCATGACCTGGGCAAACAGCTGCCACCAGCGCAGGCCCTGTGGATCGGCGACCAGCCCGCTGGCGGCCTCCCATGTCGCAATCGCCGTGTCGCGATCGAGCAAAGCCGCTGGCCGCCCGCTGAAATGCGACCATAGCGGATCCATTACCCAAGCCAGGTCTTCGAGCGGATCGCCGGCATGGACCATTTCCCAATCCAGAATGGCAAGCAGCCGATCGCCCGCAAACAGAAAATTGCCCGATCGGAAATCACCATGGACAATCGCGATGCGCTGCGCCGCGGGGGGCGGATGCCGTTCGAGCCAGCGAAACGCAGCGTCAATCACCGGCTCGGGCCGCAATCGGTCGGTTTCGAACAACGCATGCCAATGCGACAGCCGGTGCAGAGCCGCCGCATCAGCCGCCACGGGCGCCAATCCGGCCACCGCTGGAGCCATCCGGTGGATTGCACCCAGTGCCGTGAACAACGCGCGCCCTAGCGGTGCTGCATGATCGCCATAAGGCTCCGGCGTCAGCAGCCCGGCGGCCGCACCGCCGGCAATTTCGCGCATCAAAAAGCCGGGTGCCCCGAATGCTGCGGCATCTTGCTCGAGCCACAAGGGCTCTGGCACTGGCACGGCACTGCCTGAAAAGGCTCTGAGCGCGGCAAATTCAGCGGCACGATCGGTCTCGATCAGGCTCGAAACCGGATCGCGGCGCAAAACCAGCGCCTCGCGCCGGCCGCTTGCCCCGATGGCATCGAAACGAAAGGTCTGCCGCGACGCCCCACCATGGAAGCGTTTGAGACCGGAAATGGCGACGGGCTCGCCCCACTGCGCCGCCAGATAGCCAGCGAGTGCCTCAGCCGGCAAGGTCGAACAGCCCGGCAAAACCACTCGGCGCGTGCGGGCCGATGCAAAGTTGTTCGAAAACGCCGCGCCCGGCATGGGCCGTTTCGCCCAGATGCAAAACGGCCGTCACCTGCGCCTGGACATGGGCATTTGTCGGCAACGCCGGGTCGACCGCCGCCAGCTCAAACACTTCGCTGGTGCAGGCATCAGCCCCCTGAAACATGCCGTGCCCGGCGGTGGGATGGCCGTATCCCAGTCCGCGCATCAAGAAATTGGCCCCGAAACTGAAATCGACTGCCACCGGCAGACCATCGGGCAACCGCGCCACCAGCCGGGCGCGCCTTGCATGGCGGCTGCCCGGCGCCCATTCGATCTGCATCACCGGGTCGATCAGATGCTGCGTGCTGCCATCAGCGGTGGATACCAGTACGGCCGCACGGTTCCAGGCGCGGCCATGGGCATCATCGTTGGTGTGAAAAAACAACAGCCAGTCATCAAAAGCGATCGGGGTCCATAACCAGAAAAACTGCGGCGGTTGCGGCGGCACCACGGGCTGGGCATCGGCGCTGCCGATCGGCCGCACGCCCCAGCTGCGGTCACGTACACCCCGCCAACCGGCCAGATCATGGCGCACGCCAGCGCTGCTGATCCAGCCCGACCAGTTGCCGCCCTGGGTCATTCGGGTGACATCCATCAAGGTGCGACTGCCGTTGCGACGGATGAAACGCGGCTCCTCGATCGGTGCGGCGCGGCCGGTGAACAGCATGTCGCCGGCAATCCCGGCGGCGTTTTCGGCGATGGTGACACGCAGGCGCTGCAATGGCGCCTCGACAACCACCCGAACCGGCCCGGCATGGGTATCTAGCCGTTCATGGTTGAGGATGCGGCTGGAAAATACTGACCGCTGGGTCGTCCCATCGGTCAGGCTGACAGCGGCGTCGATTATGTTGAGATGCGGGTAAATGCCCATCGCCACGCCCATCATGGCCGAACCATCGGGCGCCTGTCCGTTGAAGAAATAGCGATCGTAAAAATTGCGATCGGTACCGGCCACGGCGATCGGCTCGGCGGTCTGGTGGATCGGAAAATCGTCAGCCTTGGTCAGCATTAACCTAGTTTGGAGCGACGCAACCTGTCTGGCAACCTGTGATTAAAGGTAAAAAGCGCCGGGCCCTTTCGGAGCCCGGCGCTGGTTCTCGGCGCGAGCCGAAAGCCAAGTTATTTCTTGGGGGTCGTCGTCGTGACCGTCGTGCCGGTCGAAGTGGTGACGCCCATCTTGCCGTCTTCGATGGCATCAGCCTTGATTTCGGCTGCATCCTTCATTGAATCGGCCTGGTCGCGCATGCGGTCGGCAGTTGCTTCGGCGCGATCTTCGGTGACGCCACCGACAGCTTCGCCCTGGTTTTCAATAACATCGGCTTTGGCTTCAACGGCGTTTGCAGCGGCGTCGGTGGTGCTGCGCACAGCATCGGCCTGGGCATCGGCAACCGGCTTGTTACACGCTGCCAGCGACAGGCTGGCGGCAAGGATGATGATCGCAGGTGCAATTTTGAAAGTCATTTCGGAGTCTCCTGTTGGGTTCCAGAATGCACAACATCGCAGGGACTGCGGAGTTCCCGGCAAATTTTCGATGCGAAAAAAATTGGGGTCCGACCTGGTTCCAGGGGGGGATAGGAACAAAGGCCGGACCCGTTTGAAGACAGCGATCGCAGGGGGACTGAGCGCGCTGCCTGAATGTAATAACGCAGCGGCGCGAAAAAGGTTGCACGCGGCATGACCGACTTTGAAAAAAAGTCATTGACCACAACAAACGCTGTGTTAGCTTGGTATTACACAGGTATCGGAACCGCGATGAACTTTGATCCCGAACTCGCGACAAAGGCCTGGATGGCAACGTTGGAAGGGGCAGCGCGTGCCAAATCCGATGCCTATTTCGAAGGCGGCTATTGGCTTATACTATGGGATGCTGCGGTATCGGGCTTTGCCGCCTGGCTGGTGTTGCACTTACGGTGGGCAGCGCGCCTTTCGGCAAAAGTCCAGGCTGTTACCAGCCGCAAATGGCTGCAATCATTCCTTTTCGCGCTGCCGTTCATGCTGCTGATTTCGGTGATCACCGCTCCCTTTGCGATCTACACCGAATATTTCCGGGAACAGCAATATGGCCTGATGAACCAGAGCCTTGGCGAATGGCTGAACGAAAACGCCCTGATCACGCTGATCAACGCCGTGATTATAGCCGTGTTGTTCATCGGCATCCACGCCGCCATCCGGCGTGCGCCCGCAGGGTGGTGGGCATTGGCGACCGGCATTACCGTCAGCGGGCTAGCCGTGGTGATCATGATCGGGCCGGTGTTTCTTGAACCCATGCTCAACACCTATACCCCGCTTCCGGCCGGGCCGGTTCGCGACGCGGTATTGTCGATGGCACGCGCCAATGGCGTGCCCGCCGACAATGTCTATCTCGTCGATGCTTCCAAACAATCGGATCGCATTTCAGCCAACGTCGCCGGCCTGTTCGGCACGACGCGCATCGCGCTCAACGATAATCTTCTCAAGCAGCCAGTCGATGAAATCCGATCGGTGATGGCGCATGAACTTGGCCATTATGTGCTCAATCACATATGGAAAATGCTGATTACATTGACGCTTGTTGTTGGTCTGGCCTTTCTCGCCATCGCGCGGTTGCTGCCGTGGCTGCTGGCGCGTTTCGGCGCGGGCTGGGGCGTGACCAGCATTACCGATCCGGCCATGCTGGCTGTTGCCTTGATCATCTTCGCCGGGCTCGGCATCGTGCTGACACCCGTGACCAACACGCTGATACGAACCCAGGAGATCGAGGCAGATCGGTTCGGGCTCAATGCTGCCCGGGCACCCGAAAGCTTTGCCAGCATCGCCATGAAGCTGTCGCAATATCGCAAGATCGAGCCCGGCGTGTGGGAGGAAAGGATTTTTTTCGATCATCCGTCAGGCCACAGCCGCGTTGAAACGGCGATGCGCTGGAAGGCTGAACATATTGGCCAGGCTGACGTTCGATAAGGTCGTTCAGGAACGATTAAATACAACGATCGGCTGCATTGAAAATTGTCACCATATCGGTAGATTGACGGTATGTTGGATGCGATCTCGGTATCGCTGGTCGATCATGACCCCGGTTGGGCCGGGGTGGCGGCGATGCATGCCGAAAGACTTGGTGTTCTTGGCGACCTGTTGATTGCCATCCACCATATCGGATCAACGTCAGTACCCGGCCTGCTCGCCAAACCGATCATCGACCTGTTACCCGTCGTATCAAGCATCGCTGCACTCGATGAACAATTGTGGAAAATCGAAGCGCTCGGCTATCGGCTCTATGGTGAATATGGACTGCCCGGGCGGCGTTTTTGCGCGCTGCCGGGCGAAAACACGCGGCTTGTCCACCTGCATTTCTTTGAACAGGGTTCGGACCAGATTTTTCACAATCTGGCGTTTCGCGATTATATCCGCAGCCATCCCGATGCGGCGGCGGCGTATTCGGCTGAAAAACGCCGGGCACGGGCGCTGCATCCCGATAATTCGCATGGTTACACGGCCGAAAAGGCGGCTTTTGTGCAGGCCACCTCACTGCTGGCGCATGACTGGTATGCCGATCAACCCGTCGGCCACGATCTGTTGGCGCGTTCTGCCTGATCGCTCTCGCCAATCAACGACAAACACCGCATAACCAGCATCAATGCATTTGCTTGTCCTTGGCCTTGGCTATTGCGCCTCCCATTTCGCCGATGCGGTTTCAGCGCGCGGCGGCCGGGTCACGGCGGTGCGATCACGCGCAGCGCCCGGCGTGTTGACGCTCGATAGCCCCGGCCTTGTCGATGCGATTGCCAGCGCTACCCACATCCTGTCATCGGTGCCGCCGGCTGGTGATGGCAGCGACCCTGTGTTGGCAACACACGGCGAACTTCTGGCAAAAGCGCCGGCTGGTTGGGTCGGTTATCTGTCATCGACGGGTGTCTATGGTGACAGCGGCGGCGCCTGGGTTGACGAAAGCGCAGCCCTTCAGGGCCGCCGCGCCGGCCGCCTTGCCGCCGATCTTGAATGGCAGGCGCTGCATCCGCAGGCGCGCGTGTTCCGCCTGCCCGGCATTTATGGCCCGGGGCGCAGCGCACTCGACCGCCTGCGCGCCGGCCCCGTGGCACGCATCGACCTGCCGGGCCATGTTTTTTCGCGCGTCCATGTCGATGATATCACCGGCGCCATGCTGGCCAGCACCAATCGCGGCGCCCCGGGCATCTACAATTTGTGCGATGACGAACCGGCGCCGGGCGAAGCCGTGACGGCCTTTGCCGCGCGCCTGCTCGGCCAGGAACCACCGCCGCTCCAGTTGCTTGCCGATGCCAGATTGTCCGCCATGGGCCGCGCCTTTTATGGTGAATGCCGCAGAGTGGCCAATGGCAAGATGACGCGGGATTTGGGCCATGTTTTGCGCTATCCAGATTATCGTGCAGGCCTTGCCGCCTGCCTTCAGGAGATGAAACGATGAAATTCGGTGCTGGCCAATCGGTCAAACGTGTCGAGGATGTCCGGTTGCTGACCGGCAAGGGCAGTTTCACCGACGATCTGCAGCGCGATGGCATGTTGTTCGGCGTCACCTTGCGCTCGCCTTATGGCCATGCCGAAATCCGGTCGATCGACACAGCGGCCGCGCGCGCCCTGCCCGGCGTCGTTGCCGTCTATACGCATGAAGACGTTGCCAACTATGGCCCGATTCCGTGCCTCGTGCCCCTGTCCGGCCCGGTCCAGACGCCGCGGATCCTGCTTGCCACCGATCGGGTTCGCTTCGTTGGTGACGCCGTCGCTTTTGTTGTTGCCGAAAGCCGTGAAGCCGCGCGCGCCGGCGCCGAAGCCATTGAAGTCGATTATGCCGAATTGCCGGTTGTCGCCTCGCTCGATGCCGCACTCGCCGCCGATGCGCCGCAGATCTGGCCCGCCGCCAACAGCAACACACTGTTTGACTGGCAGGTCGGCGATGGCGCCAAAGCAGCCACGGCAATTGCCGGCTCCGCCCATGTCACGAGCCTGCGCATCGTGCAGAATCGAATTGCGCCGACTTCGATGGAAGTTCGCGCCGCGCTTGGCGAGTATGATGCCGATACCGGCGTCTTCACGCTTTCAACCGGTAGCCAGGGTGTCGCCGGGATGCGCGGCATGCTCGCCGGGCCAATCCTCAAGGTCGATGCTGACAAGGTCCGCGTCGTCACCGGCGATGTCGGCGGTGGTTTCGGCATGAAAACCTTCATCTATGCCGAATATCCGCTTGTCCTCCACGCCGCCCGGGCGCTCGGCCGGCCGGTGAAATGGACCGGCGAACGCGGTGACGCCTTTCAGACCGACACGCACGGCCGCGCCATGGTCAGCAATGCGTCACTGGGTTTTGATGACAAGGGCCTGATCACGGCGCTGGCGGTTGAAACCTGGTCCGATCTTGGCGCTTATCAGGCGCAGTTCGGCCCCGCCATCCAGACGCTGGCGGGCGGCAAGATCATGGGCGGCGTTTATCGCATCCCGACGATCCACAACCTTGTGCATGGCGTTGTCACCAACACCGCACCGGTCGATGCCTATCGCGGCGCTGGCCGCCCCGAATCAGCTTATGTCATGGAGCGGCTGATCGAAGCAGCGGCACGTGAACTCGGGCTGGGCATCGATGAAATCCGGCGTCGCAACCTGCTGACCCCCGCCGAACTGCCGCACGACAATGGCATCGGCCTGACCTTTGACATCGGCAATTTCCCTGCCGTTCTCGACAAGGCGCTCGCCAATGCCGATTGGGCCGGCTTTCCGGCGCGCAAGGCGGCGGCAGCGGCCAAGGGTCTGCGGCTTGGCCGCGGCATGGCTTATTATGTCGAAATCGCCGGTGGCGGCGGCACCGAAGAATTCGCCGATGTGCGCGTTGCTGCCGATGGCATGGTTGAAATGGCGGTTGGCACCCAGTCGAATGGCCAAGGCCATGAAACCGCCTATGCACAGGTGCTCAGCGAAAAACTCGGCATCGATATGGACGATATCCGCATCGTCCAGGGCAATACGGATCGGCTCGATCAGGGCAATGGTACCGGCGGCTCGCGCTCCATGGCGTTCGGCGGCGGCGCCGTGCTCGCTTCGGCCGATGCCCTGATCGAACGCGGCATCGAACTCGCCAAAGCCGATCTGGGCGCCGACGACATTGATTATGCCGATGGCGTGTTCCGGGCGCGCGGCACCAACAGCACGCGCAGCCTTGCCGAGCTGGCTGCGGCCCACCCCGGCGGGCTCGATGGCCGCAGCACATATTCGACCGGTGTGCCGGCGCCGACCTTCCCCAACGGCTGTCACATCGCCGAAATCGCGCTCGATCCGGCGACCGGCAAAATTGCCGTCACCCACTACAGCCTGGTCGATGATTTCGGAAAACTGGTGAATCCGATGCTGGTCGAAGGCCAGATCCATGGCGGCGTCGCGCAGGGCCTCGGCCAGGCATTGCTCGAAGATGTCGTCTATTCCGACGATGGCCAGCTCGTTACCGGCAGCTTCATGGACTATGGCGTGCCACGCGCCGATGACATGCCGGCCGCCATCGGTTTCGATACGCTCGGCACCCCCAGCCCGACCAACCCGCTTGGCGTCAAGGGCTGCGGCGAAGCCGGAACTATCGGCGCCATGCCATCGATCATGAATGCGATCATCGACGCGCTTGAAGGCACCCAGATCGAAATGCCGGCGACCATCGAAAAACTGTGGCGCGCCGCGCGGGCGCTTGAAACGCCCCTGGCGGCCGAATAACCGGGACGGCACCCCACTGACAAACAAGCGCCTGTCGTGTCGGGGAACACGGCAGGCGCCAAGTCAGGGTTGCTGCGGTCGGCACTGCCCGCCGAAATTTATCGCAATGGCCAACCGGTCGTGATGCGAAATCAGCCCGCGCGCCGGCGGCTGGTGGGCGTCAATGCGCCATCAGCAGCGGCACCGGCGCATTGGCCAGCAACCCGCGAGTCACCCCGCCAAACAATGTTTCGCGCAAGCGTGAATGGCCATAGGCGCCCAACACCAGAAATGCCGAGCGGCGTTCCGATATGACGGCGCGAATAACCGCTTCAACACCATCTCCGGTATCACTGCGTTCGATGACCGCGGCGCTGACCCCGTGGCGCGCCAACCATATCGCAGCGTCGCGTGCCGGAAAATCGCTGGGCTTTTCCGCTACGGTCAACAGATCGACCGATTCAGCCAGCCGCAAAATCGGCAGCGCCGCCCGCATGGCGATAGCGGCCTCCTGCGAGCCGTCCCAGGCGATCAACGCGGTGCCGGTAACGGCAAAGCCGGCACTCGCTTCGGGCACGGCACAAACCAGCGCCGGCGCATTGATCGCAACATCCCCGGTTAACCGCATCTGGACGCTGCCACCGTCCACAAAAGGCCCGCTGTTCAGCACCACGACATCAGCGAGTCGCGCCGCCTCGCTCAGGCGTTCGGCGGCACTGCCGTCGCGGCTCAGCCAGTTCCAGCTCACCGATTCTGCCTGCAATCGCGCTTCAACAGCGCTGCGTTCCGTGCTGCGCTGGGCCTCGATCGCCTCGATCAATGCGGTGACAGGAAATGCTCCCATCGCCGGCTCACCCACGGCATAGGCGGCATAGGGCGTCACCTGCATACACGCGAGATGCCCGCCAAAAGCCCGGGCCAGATCAAAGGCCGCCTGCAGTCGCGCTTCCTGCCCGGCATCGGGCTCGATATGCACCAGAATAGTCTTCATACTGCCTCACTCCTCGATGATCCCCACGATCATCACGTCAGTATAATACAGCGACACCCGGACGGCCTTGATCCGCATCAAAGACTGTCGATCAGGTGGCAGAGTCGGCTGCCTCGGCCAGAGCGGTTGCATCACGAACAACAACCGCCCGCCCACCAGGCAAATCGATGATCCCGGCGGCACGCAATCTTGTCATCTGACGGCTGACGGTTTCGATGGTCAAGCCAAGCATATCAGCCATTTCACCCCGGCTGAGCGGCAGATCAAAAGCCACCGATTCTGTTGCCGTGCCACGCTGGCAGTCGTTGACCCCCAGACGGCGCTGCATATCATCCAGAAAACCAGCAACACGCGCCGTGGCGGTCGCCCGGCCCAGCAGCATCAACCAGCGTCGCGCGCGGTCGAGTTCTGCCAATGTGCGCTGCAAAAGCTTGTGCTCCATCTCACGGTGTTCAGTCAGCGCGCGTTCAAAATCAGCCCGTTGAAACACGCATAATTCCACATCGGTCAACGCCACGACATCATGATGATCGGATTCGGCAAAAGGCCGCCCGATGAAATCCCCCGGATATAACAGCCCCATAATGGCCTCATCGCCAGCGGCAGTGACACTCGACACCTTCATCGCGCCTGACTGAAGATTGGCACAAACCAACGGCGGATCATCGGCACGGACCAGCGATTCACCGCGCACCAACCGCCGTTGCACGCCAAGTCGCGCAAGGTGCACCAGTTCGGCATCGCTCAGGCTACCGCATAGCGACCGATCACGCACGCCGCAGTTGCTGCATCGTTTCGTCATGACAGTCCTTTTTACAATACGCAGCAGTTTAGCGCGGTTCGCCACCGGATAGCCAGCAACCGGCCCGTCAACCGCGGCTGCGCAACGCCACAACCAGACCCACCATGGCGAGTGCGCCACCGGCGACCGCCAGCGGTGTCCAGACGTAGCCCTCGAAAACCGTGGACAACGCCATGGCGACAATCGGCACCACGACACCATTATACGCCGCCTTGCCGGCACCAAGCTCGCGGATAATCGCATAATAAAGGCTGAAGGCCACCGCCGATGCCACCACGCCGAGATATACCAAACCAGCGAGATAGGCGGGAGACCAATCGATTACCGGTGGCCCCGCCACTGCCCGGGCGACGATCGCATTGAACACGCCGCCATAAAACATCGACCAGGCAAGCCCGCCTTCCAGCGGCAGCGATCGCCCGATAGGGCTCGCCTGCATCACATTGGCAACACTGGCAGACAACACGCCGCCCAGCGCCAGCGTCAGCCCGAGCATGAGCACCGCCGGTTGAGCCCCCGGCATCACCAGATCGCGCGCGACCACCATCCCGACACCGGTCAGTCCGATCAGGCTGCCGATGGCAAAGCGCAGGGTAGTCCGTTGCCCCAGGAAAAGCGACGACAAGATGGCATTGGGGACCAGCAACAAGGCGAAACTCAACGCCACCAGCCCCGACGGCAGATGCTGCTCGGCGCGGTAGACCAGATTGAAATTGAGCACGAACTGCATGATGGCGATCAGAATGGCAAAGCCATGGCCGCGCCATCCGATACGCAGCGTCCGCCCCGTCACGACGCACAACGCCAGCATCAACGAACCGCCGAGCAGAAAACGCCACGCCACCGACCAGGATGGCGGCACAACCCCCAATTGCGTCTTGATGACCAGCCAGGTCGAGCCCCAGATCAGGGTGATGATGACAAAGTACAGTGCCAGCCGCGGCGTGAAGCGGCCGGTCGCGATCACTGGTGACGCGGTCATCGGCTGCATCCAGCGTGACAATGCCGTAGCGGCGACAACATCAACCCAATGCGGCAACAAGCCCGTCGATATCAGCCTCGGGCGTATCCCAGGCGATCACGAACCGCGCTTCATTGGCGCCGGCGGCGCCCCAATCGTAAAAACCAAAGCCGGCCGCGCGCAGACGATCGGCTTCACCGGCATGAAGCTGCACAAAAATCTCGTTGGCCTCGACCGGATAGAGCAGGCGATCAGCCAGTTTTTCGGCAATGCGCGCCGCCCCCGCATTGGCGCGGGCGGCATTGCGCAGCCATAGATTGTCCGCCAGCATTGCCAACAACTGTGCTGCCTGAAACCGGCCCTTGCTCGGCATCTGGCCGGCGCGCTTGCGACGGAAGCGCAGGTCATCGGCCAGCGCTGCATCGAACACGACAATCGCTTCGGCGGAAAGCCCGCCATTCTTGATGGTGCCGAAACTGAGGATATCGACGCCGGCACGACAGCTGATGTCACCCGGGTGGCAGCCAAGATGCGCAACGGCGTTGGCAAAGCGCGCACCGTCCATGTGGACACGCCAGCCCTGGGCTCGGCCGTATTCGGCAAGCGCCGCCACCTCGGCAACACTGTAAACCGTTCCTGCCTCGGTCGCCTGGGTGATCGACAGCGCGCGCGCCTGCACCTGATGGGTGTCGCCCCGGTGTGAAGCCAACCCGGTTGCAATGCCCGCCGGGCTGAGCTTGCCGGCAGCACCCGGCACCAGCAACAGACT
Organism: Sphingomonadales bacterium; assembly: GCA_038328515.1. Taxonomy (GTDB): domain Bacteria; phylum Pseudomonadota; class Alphaproteobacteria; order Sphingomonadales; family Sphingomonadaceae; genus Sandarakinorhabdus. The sequence continues at coordinate 13,519 of JBBQMB010000012.1, read as the reverse complement.
GGCGCCACCGGTGAAAAAGCCCGGTGCCCCGCATTCATCGACCTGAATATGGGCTTCGTCATGGCACACGATCGCACCATAGGGCGGCACCATCGCGGCTAGCGACAGCGCATTGGCGGCGGTACCGGTAACCACGGGAAACACCGTGCACGGCGCACCGAACAGCGCCTCGAAGGCAGCATCGAGCCGCGCCGAGATCGCATCGCCATCATAGCCGGATCGCGATGCGGGCGCCGCATCGGCGATGGCAGCCAATACTTCGGGACAGGGGGCGGCGGCGTTGTCGGAAAAGAAATCCATACTGCCGGGCTAGCCATCGCAAGCCCCGGGGTCAACGTGATGCTGCTGCCAACAGTGTCGCAACCCATATTCGTGGCAAAATTACGATCAGTCTGCTGCTGGATTCGGGCGTCAGAACGGATTGCGCCGCGAAGTCAACTTACTGCCGCGGGGACGGTGCAGACGAATCCCTACCGACTGGTGGCACGCGGGCGACGGCTAATCCCAGCGACTCAACCGCACCGAGCGTGGCTCTCGCCAAAAGAAAACGGCAGCACCCGTGGGGGTGCTGCCGTCATTCTCATCCGATGCGATGTGATCAGAACCCGACAGTAAGGGTCGCACGTGCACCATGGTTGGTGTTGTTGTCACCGATCACACCCGAGTAGCCGACGCCAAGAGTGATCTTCTGCGACAGGGTGAAGCTGGCCTGGGCTTCCAGAGCAACCGCATCCTTGTCGAGCGCCACGCTAGCGACGCTGAACGGCGTGTTGACACCCGGGATCGAAAGGATGCTCGCGGCATTACGGTCACCCGTTGTCCGCTGCCAACCCGCCGAACCCGACAGGGTCGCGATACCGGTGGTGAAAGCACCGCGCATACCCAGCGTGGTGATGGTGGCGTCGCTGCTCTGGCCGATACCGGTCACACCCGCGATGCCGCCGGTTTCAGCAAAGGCCTTTGAATCGACCTTTGCGTAGGCGGCGCGAGCGAATGGCTCGATACGGGTGTTCTCAGCCGCAGCAAGGTCAAAGGCAACTTCACCAAAGACCTGATAGGTCGTGCCACCGATGTCGCTGACCAGCGACTGGGCAAGACCCGGTGCGGTGATCGCGCGAGCGCCATTGGCGTTGTTGCTGGCGATCGACGCACCGGCACCGATGGCAAAGCCGGCGCCTTCCTGACGATAGCCACCGTAGATAGCGCCACCGACGCTTTCGACGGTCGATTTGCCGAGGCTGGCAAGTTCAACATCGGTGTTCGTGTAATGGAACATACCGCCGACCTTGAACCCGTTGGAGGCAAAATCGATACCCGTCAGGACGCCGCGCTGTTCCGTGGTAAAGCGGCTGCCGATGCCATCAGCACGGGCGGTACCCCAGGAACCGGCTGCCCGCAGCCAGAAGGTCGTCGCCTTTCCTTCGCTTTCGCTGGTTACCGACTGGCTGCCGGCAATTGCCGACAGACCGGCATTCAGGCGATCGAACGCTGCTTCACGAACGACACGGGTGTCATCCAGCAGCACCCGACGCTCGGCGCTGTGCAGTTCGCCGGACAGTTGGTTGAGTGCCGATGGCAGGTTTGCCCCCTGGGTATAGAGGTTGAAGAAGGCCTGTGGGTTGTAACCGCCACGTACCGCTGCATCGAACGAGTTGGCCACTGCCAGCGCATTGCCGCTGATGTTGGCACCACCCAGTGTCACCAGCGAGTTCGGCGCCAGGCGCAGGATGACCGACGTCGCGTCATAGACGAGAACCGGTGCAAAGGCCTGGCCATAGTTGCCGAGCGACGTCGTGGCGAAGGTGCCCGTCCGCGATGACCCGGAAACCAGCGTGTAATTCTGGTTAAAGGTCGTGAACGGCAGGCCGGCTGCTGTCACTGCCAGGTTACCAGCCGTGATTGCCGCGCCCGTTGCCGTCACGCGATCAGCCCCGGTTGGGTTGATATCGATGGCCAGCGTCGAGCCCGATGCCAGGTTAAGCGCACCATTGACCGTAAGCGTGGCGACCGAACCTGCGGTTGCCCCCGGCGTGACCGTCGAACCCGACAGCGCCGTCAGTGCGCCGACCGAACCCGTGCCGGCCAGCGAGGTGCCGGATTGCAGGGTCACCGCCGAGCCGGCCAGCGAGCCGGTGACGTTGAGGCGACCAGCGGTCACGTTGGTCGGGCCAGTGACGGTGTTCACCGAAGCGACAGTCAGCACGCCGGCGCCCTGCTTGGTTATCGACCCGGAACCCGAAATCACCTGGTTGAAGGTGGCGTCGATGGTCTGGTTGAACACCAGCGCGGCGTTGTTGAGGATGCCACCCGAACCGAGCGTCGCGACACTGCCGACCAACGTGCCGGCCGAAATCGTCGTACCACCGGTGAAAGTGTTGGCACCCGTCAATGTCAATGTACCCGTGCCCAGCTTGGTAATGCGACCGCTGCCGCTGATCACGCTGCTGACCGTCAGGGCATTGGCCGCCGTATCGATTGCGCCGGCACCAGCGAAGGTGATCAGATTGGCCAGTGTCAGATTATTGGCATTCGCCAGAAGCGTGCCGCTGTTCACCGTGATCGATCCGGTGCCCATCGATGTAGCAGTCGAGAACCCGATCGTTCCGGCGTTGATGACCGTTCCGCCGGTGTAGATGTTCGCCGACGTCAGGTTAAGCAGGCCGCTACCCGTCTTGGTGATGTTGCCGGCGCCGCTGATGATGCCCGTGAGCGTCATGGTGTTGGCGGCGGTATCGATCGTGCCAATCCCTGCCGTCTGGATGCTGTTGGCGAGGGTGAGGTTGTTGGCGCCAGCAGCCAGCGTCGTGTTGGTTGCCAGCGCGATCGCGCCGATACCAGCCGCCGTGTTCGTGCCGACCGTGACCGTGCCGTTACCGATGCCCAGGTTGGTGAACAGGTTGTTCCCGTTGAGCACCAGATTGCCGAAGTTCACCGTTGAGATCGAACCGGGGCCCGAAATCTGGCCGTTCAGCGTGAAGCTGCCCGTGGCGCCCTGGTTGATGATGCCATTGCCAGCCGTCTGGATGCTGTTGGCGAGCACCAGACCCGAGGTGCCGGCTGCCAGCGTCGTGTTGGTTGCCAGCGCGATCGCGCCAATGCCGGCAGCAGTGTTCGTGCCGACCGTGACGGTACCGTTGCCGATACCCAGGTTGGTGAAGGCGTTGTTGCCGTTGAGGATCAGATTGCCGAAGTTCACCGTCGAGATCGAGCCCGCGCCGTCAATCACACCGTTAAGCGTGAAGGTGCCCGTGCCCTGGTTGATGATGCCATTGCCAGCCGTCGTGATGTTGTTGGCAAGCACCAGACCAGAGACACCGGCTGCCAGCGTCGTGTTGCTGGCCATCGCGATGGCGCCAATGCCGGCCGCAGTGTTCGTGCCGACCGTGACCGTGCCAGCGCCGATACCAAGGTTGGTAAAGGCGTTGTTGCCGTTGAGGATCAGATTGCCGGTATTGACCGTCGAGATCGAACCCGCGCCGTCAATGTTGCCATTCAGCGTGAAGGTGCCCGTGCCTTGATCAACGATGCCGTTGCCCGCGGTGGTGATGTTATTGGCAAGCACCAGACCCGAGATGCCCGCTGCCAGCGTCGTATTGGTCGCCATGGAAATGGCGCCAATGCCGGCCGCGGTATTCGTGCCAACCGTTACCGTGCCGGCGCCGACGCCGAGGTTGGTAAAGGTGTTGGTGCCATTAAGGATCAGATTGCCGGTGTTGATCGTCGAGATCGAACCTGCACCGCCGATGTTGCCATTCAGCGTGAAGGTGCCGGTGCCCTGATCAACAATACCGTTGCCGGCAGTCGTGATGAAGTTGGTCAGCACCAGACCCGACACGCCCGCCGCCAACGTCGTGTTGTCGGCCATCGCGATCGCGCCAATCCCCGCCGCCGTGTTGGTACCCACGGTCACGCGACCGTTATTGATTCCAAGGTTGGTGAACAGGTTGTTGCCGTTAAGCACCAGATTGCCCGAACCGATTGCCGAGATCGAACCGGCGCCATCGATCGTGCCGTTGAGCGTGAACACGCCCGGGCCCTGATCGACGATACCATTGCCCAGCGTGGTGATCGCGTTACCAATGGTGATCCCGGAGATTGCGGCCTGCAGCGTCGTGTTGCTTGACATGACCAGCGCGCCGGTCCCCAGCGCATTATCGTTGCCAACCGCGATGGTGCCAACTTGCAGCGCCGTGCCACCCGCATAGCTATTATCGCCATTGAAGGTGATCTTGCCGCCACCCTGCTTGACGATCGAACCAGCGCCGGTAATCGGCGCGTTGATCGTTGCGTTTGCGCCAGTCGAGGCAAACAGCACACCGGCACCTGCCGTCGTCAGGGAGCCAGCAGCGCCCGAATTGAGCGTGTAGCCGTCAACCGCAAACTGCAGCATTTCAAAAGCCTGCGGACCATCGATGGTCACAGTGCCGGCTGCGCCCTGGAAGACACCGATGGTGCTCTGCCAATTGGTGTTGAGCGCGCTCGGCGGTGCGCCGGTCCAATTGGTCGACAAAGCCGACCAAGTGCCCGAACCACCACTGATCACGCCGTTACCGACACCGTCAGCACCGTCCCAGAAGAGCATGACGCTCGGTGACTGGGTAACAACCAGGTTGACCTGGCCCGGGACCAACGTCTGGACAAAACCGGTCTGGCCGTTGGGCAGCATGCCGCCGAGGCTAAGCGTGTTGTCGGTCAGGGCGCCGCCATATTGGAAGATTTCGTAGATACCGGTGGTGAAGTTGCCACCAGCGCTCTGCGAAACGTTAAGGATGCCGTCGAGCACGAGATTGCCCGTGACAATCACGAGGTCGTTGAACGCTCCTCCGATGGTGTTGGCCGCACCGAATTCCCAATTGAGGATCGAGCTATTGTTGAGCGTCAGCGCGCCGACCGTGAGCGTACCGACCGAATTGCCCGGCGACAGTATGCCGCCGTCAAGGATGGTCACCGCACCGGCAATGCTGCCTGTGCCGGTCAGCGAGGCACCGCTGGCCACCGTGACAGCAGTGTTGGCAAGGCTGCCGTTGACGTTGAGCGTGCCGACATCGACCGCAGTCGCCCCCGTATACGTGCTCGCCCCTGTCAGCGTCAGCGTGCCGCTGCCGACCTTGGTAATGCCGCCGGCACCCGACAACACGCCGTCAAGCGTGAGGGTGAAGGCCTGGGTATCGATCGTGTCGTTACCCGTCAGCGCGAAGTTGTTGGCAACCACAAGGCCCGCGGCGCCCGAACGCAGCGTTGTACCGTCGGCCATCGCTACCGAACCCGCGCCAAGCGACGTGTTCGTCGTGATGACGATCGTGCCGGCGTTGAGGTTGGTACCGCCCGTGTACGTATTGGCGTTATCAAGCGTCAGCGTGCCGGCACCGGTCTTGGTGATGGCGCCGCCCGATATCTGGCCCGTGACAGTATAACCAAAGCCCTGCGTGTCGATAGTGCCAGTGCCCGTCACGGCGATGGCGTTGGCGGTGGTCAGACCGCCGACGCCGGCCTGCAAGGTCGTGCCATTGGCCATGGCGAGGCCGCCAGTGCCCAGCGCGCTGTTGGTGCCGACCTGGATGGTCCCGGCGTTGAGGTTGGTGCCGCCCGTGAAGGTGTTGGCGCCATTCAGAACGAGAGTCCCGGCACTGATCTTGGTCAGCGTGTCGCCGCTGATGATGCCACCAAGCGCCAGCATGTTGCCGTTGGTATCAACCGTGCCCGTGCCGGTGATGCCAATCGCGTTGGCGAGGCTCAAGCCCGCTGCGCCCGACTGCAACGTCGTGCCCGTGGCCATCGCCAGCGCACCCGTGCCCAGCGCGCTGTTCGTGCCAACCTGGATCGTCCCGGCGTTGAGGTTGGTGCCGCCAACATAGGTGTTGGCGCCGTTCAGAACGAGAGTCCCGGAGTTGATCTTGGTCAGCATACCGCCACTGACAGTGCCACCAAGCGTCAGCATATTGCCGTTGGTGTCGACCGTGCCCGTGCCGGTGATATCAATCGCGTTGGCAAGGCTGAGGCCCGCTGCGCCCGACTGCAACGTCGTGCCGTCGGCCATCGCCAGCGCGCCGGTGCCCAGCGCGTTATTGTTGGCGACCTGGATGGTGCCGACGTTGAGGTTGGTGCCGCCGACATAGGTGTTGGCGTTGGTCAGAACGAGAGTCCCGGAGCCGATCTTGGTCAGCGTTGCGCCGCTCACCACGCCGCCCAGCGTGAACATGTTGCTGTTCGAATCGACAGTACCGGTCCCGGTGATGTCGATAGCGTTGGCAAGGCTGAGTCCCGCCGCGCCCGACTGCAACGTCGTGCCGTCTGCCATCGCCAGCGCGCCGGTGCCCAGCGCACTATTGTTGGCGACCTGGATCGTTCCAGCATTGAGGCTGGTGCCGCCGACATAGGTGTTGGCGTTGGTCAGAACGAGAGACCCGGCGCTGATCTTGGTCAGCGATGCGCCGCTGATCACGCCATCGAGCGCCAACATGTTGCCGTTGGTGTCAACCGTTCCCGTACCGGTGATGTCGATCGCGTTCGCAAGGCTGAGGCCCGCTGCGCCCGACTGCAAAATCGTGCCATCGGCCATGGCGAGTGCGCCAGTGCCCAGCGCGCTGTTCGTGCCGACCTGGATCGTCCCGGCGTTGAGGTTGGTGCCACCAATGTAGGTGTTGACGCCGAACAGCGACAGTGTGCCAACGCCCACCTTCGTCAAGGCGCCGCCGCTGACAATACCGTCGAGGCGCAGCGTGTTGGCAAGCGTGTCGACATTACCCGTCCCGGTGATGACCACCGCGTTGGCGAGTGTCGCGGTGCTGGTAGCTTGCAGCGTGGTGCCATCAGCCATCGCGAGCGTGCCGGTGCCAAGCGCAGTGTTACTGGCAACACCGAGCGTACCGGCAGCAAGCGCGGTGCCACCAGTGTACAGATTGTTGCCGCCCAGCACGAGCGTGCCTGTACCCTCCTTGGCGAGCACGCCGCCGCCCGAAAGCGGGCTATTGATGGTTGCCGTGATGCCCGGATCGGTGGTTACCAAGGTACCGCCGACCGCAGGGATCGTCAGGCCGCCGCCGGTGAGCGTGTAGCCATTGGCCTGGAACTGCAGGCCCGCCGCCGTGAAGCCCTGGGCGAGCGTGACCGTGCCACCCGTGGTGGTGAAGACGGCGGTGCTGCCATCAACCCAGCGCGTGTTGAGCGCGCTTGGTGCAGCGCCGGTCCAGTTGAAGCCGCCGGCGGTCCAGCCGCCGGCGTTGCCATCGATACCGATGCTGCTGCCGGTGTCGGCACCATCCCAGAACAGGAAGTTCGGGCCGGTGGTCGAGCGAACAATCAGGTTGATCTGCTGTTGCGCCGTATTGTCTTCGATGAAGGTGGTGAAGTCGGTGCCGGGCGTTGAATCGATGACCAGCGTATTGTTGGCAACCGAGCCATAGGTGAAGAGATTATAGATTCCGAGCCCGAACGTGCCACCGGTCGATTGGGCAACCGTCAGGCGGCCATCGAGCGTCAAGGCGCCGGTGACGGCAACCTGGTCGTTGAGGGGGCCGCCAACCGTGTTTGCAGCGCCGAGATCAAAGCGCACGTCGGACGTGTTGGTCAGGTTGAGGGCGCCGATGGTTAGCACACCCTGGGTCGCGCCGATGCCAGCCGACAGAATCCCGGCGTTGGCAACGTTGACAGTGCCGGCAATGGTGCCGGTGCCGATCAGCGAGGCATCGCCGCGGACGTTCACGACGGCGGCGGCGTTGGTCAACGCGCCAGTAACGCTGAGGGCGCCCTGGTTGACCGAAGCCGTGCCGGAATAGGTATTCGCGGCGTTCGCCAGCGTCAGGGTACCGGTGTTGGCCTTATTAAGGCCGCCCCCACCCGAGAGCGCGCCCATAAGGGTCAGGTCGCTCGAACCGCCGAGGACGATGCTGCTTGCGGCCGGGAGGACGGCGCCAGCGATGTTGAAGGCGTTGGTTGCCGTCAGCGCGCTGCCGCTGTTGTTCTGGACCGCGGTGAAATCGTTCATCGTCACCGCGCCGGTGCCGAGACCATTGCCATTGCCAAGCAACACCGAAACGCCCGAAACGCCATCACCCAGAGTCGTACCGCCGGTGTAGGTATTTTCGCCATTAAGGACGATCGTGCCGGCATTGGCCGTCGCAATGCCGCCGTCGCCGCTGATCACCGAATTGATCGTCAGTGTCGTGCCGTTCTTGGTCACGGCACCGCTGGTGGTGTTGATCGAAAAACTGCTGCCGACCAGATCGATCGTGGTGATCCCGGTGCCAAGCGTGATCGCGTTAGACGGTGCAAGCGAGATCGCCGCATTCAGCGCCGTGCCAGCCACAAACGTCGTGCCGCCGGTGGTCGTCAGCGTACCCGATCCGATGCCGCCAGTTTGCGCGATGCGAAGCGTGCCTGCGGTCAGATTGGTGCCGCCGCTGTAAGCATTAGCTTGGGTCAGCGTCAATTGACCAGGGCCGGCCTTGGTCAAAGTGCCGCCCGGAGCCGAATTCAAAGGATTGTTGACGACAAATCCGGTGATCGTCGAATTGTTGCCGGCCGTGTCGATCGTGCCAGTAAAGCCATTGTTGATGACGATATTCTGCGCAAGCGTCAGCGGTGCAGCGAGCCGCAGGGTCGAATTTCCAGTGAAGACGACGAAGGGTGCAACACCGAGAGAGGCGGCGTTGCTAATCTGCAAGGTGCCAGCGTTGATCAACGTGCCGAGCCCGACGCCGCCATAGGTATTGGCCGAAGGTCCGAGGATCAGCGTGCCCGCGCCGGTCTTGAACAGCCCTCCAGGCCCTGAGATCAGACCGTTCGACGTCAGCGTCCGGTCGGGAGCGACGGAAATGATGCCACTGTTGCTTGTCAATGTGATGCCGCGCGCCGTGGCGAACGTTTCGGTGGCAGCAAGCGCGCCATTATCGAGGACAACGCCATTTCCCGCATTGCCCAGGTTATTGTCTGCCGAAACGAAGGCAACAGCATTCTGCACGGTGGTCGCGCCGACATAGGAATTAGCCGCCCCGAGCACGACGCCCTGGCCCACGGCCGGCCCGATGCCGGTGACCCGCAGCGCCGAATTGCCCGTGATGGCGCCGTTTAGCGTCAGCAGCGCACCATTCGAGTCGAGCGTCACGCCACCAGCGATGGCAATCGGCACTGCAAGCATTTGGTTGCCAAGCGTGCGCAGCGTCGTACCAGCGCCGAAGCTCGCCGATGTCGCGCCAAGCGCGGTGTCGCTATCGACAACCGTGACACCCGTCCCGGCTGCCGAGGTGTAAGCGCCAGTGAACGTGTTGGCGCCGCCCAGCACCAACGTGCCGGCACCCGTTTTGGTAACACCATTGGTGCCGGCGATGACGCTGTTGATCGTCGTCGTGCCGGCGTTGTTCATGTCGAGCACGCCCGCATTTGCGGTGATCGAGCCACCCGTCAGCGTGTAGCCTGCCGCATCGAAGCGCAGGTTGGTGTACGTCTGCGTGCCATCGACGGTGACCGTTCCGGGAACGCCAGAGAAGACGCCGACCGTGTCGCCCCAGGAGACCGCTGCATTACCAGCCATGTTCGTCCAGTTGGTCGCGCCAGCGGTCCAGACACCGGAACCGCCGTCGACAACGCCATTACCAAACGGGCCGCTGCCATCCCAGAAGCGGACACCATTGAACATCGAAATCAGATTGACCTGGCCCGGGGTTGCTTCATCAAGCGTGAGCGTGAAATCGGCAATCGGGCTGCCGAGCATGAAGGCACCAGCGCCACTGCGCGTGCCATAGTTGATCAGGCGATAGATGCCCGAATCAAAGCCAGCCAACGCGATCGGGTTGATCGTTACAGTGCCCGCAACATCCAGATTGTTCGTAACAATGATCAGATCGTTGACGCCGCTGCCGATCACGCCAGGAGTCTGCAGCTCAAAATTGAGCGAAGAGCCACCAGCAAGGTTGAGGTTGGCCATTGTCAGCGTGCCAGGGCTGGTACCCGGCGATATGGCGCCGCCATTGGCGACCGTCACGGTGTTGGCGATGATGCCCGTGCCGCCGAGCGTCGCGCCATTGGCAACGCCAACGGCGCTGACGATGCTGCCATTGACGTTCAGCCGGCCGCCGCTGACCGTTGTGGCATTGGTATAGGTGTTCACACCCGTCAAGGTCAGCGTGCCGGCGCCGGTCTTGTCGAGGCCGCCGATGTTGACAGCGCTCACGTTGGCGATGACACCCGACAGGGTCAGGTCAAAACCGCGCGTGTCCACACCCGTAATTACCGAACTGGCGATATTATTGGCGACCGTAAGGCCATTCGCATAGGCAGCAAGACCGACCGCCGCACCGGTGACGCGGATCGTGCCGACGCTAGCCGATGCAGCATTCTGCAGGCCGAGTGTACCGGTATTGACCAGGGTATTGCCCAAATAGCTATTTGCGCCAGCCAGCACGAGCGTACCCGAACCTGTCTTGAGGAATAGGCCGCCAACGCCCGAGATCGGGCCGGAAAGCGTGAGTGTTCCAGGCGCCGTCGGAAGTTCAAAATTGACTTGGCCACCAAGGACGATGCTATTGCCAACCGAGGCCGAGCCGCCAGCTGACGCCAGGGAAACCTGCTGCGCGGTTGTCCTGATCGTGCCGGTACCGAGCGAACCGTTGCTGAAGCTGATTTGCCCGGCGTTAAGAAATATGTCGCCGCCGAAGCTGTTGGCGCTATTGGAAAGTGTAAGGGTGGCATTACCGTTCTTGGTGAGCGACCCAGTGCCTGAAATAACGCCCGACAGCGTTGATGCGGCACCCACGCTGGTCAGGCCGGCGTTCAGTACAATATCATTGGCGACCGCCAGCCCGCCGTTGCTCGCCGAAAGCGTCGCTGCGCCCGAAACGGTTACAGCCCCGACGCCAAAGGCCAGGTTGCTGCCATAGCCCAACGTCCCGCCTGCCAGATCGACGCCGCCGGAAAAACTGTTGGCGCCCGACAAATTCTGCTGGCCGGCGCCCATCTTGATCAGACGCGTGTTGCCGCTGATAACCCCGGTGTAGAGGTTGGAGCCCGCGTTATTGGTAAGCGTCAAAGTCGCGGCGCCGCCGCTGTTGTTGAGCGGGCTCGTACCGAGCAACGCGCTTACGCTCTGGTTAAAGCCCCCCAGATCGACAGAGCCGGTGCTGACGATGCGCAAAACCGAATTGGCAGACAATACGTTGGCGGCCCCGGCCCGCAAGATGCCGTTACTCACCAACGTCTGGCCTGAATAGGTGTTGAGGCCCGACCCCGTCAGCGTCAAAGCGCCGACCCCAAGCTTGGTAAGCGCGAAAACGCCACCACTATCATTCATCGCACCGGAGTAGGTTTCGCCGGCGGCGGCAACCGTGTCGCGGAACGTGCCGTTGGTGTAGACCGTGAAGGCGCCAAAGCCGACACCCGACACGATGCCGCCAGCAAGGTCGCGGGTCTGAGCCGCCGCTGGCGCCAGCGCCACACCTGCCAACACCAAACCCGTCGCCGAAACCCCGAGACGCAGCGACCGCACAAGTGCGGAACCCGCCATCGTGGAACGACGAAGATTCTTACCAACAAACATATCTTACCCCAACTTTGACGTATCGAGCCTATTAACGCACTGTGTCTTTTAAAGCATTGGCGGTCCAAAGCAAGTCAAGACGTGCTGTTTTCGCGCCATTCCGTCACTTGCGTAAACGCCGGTTCATCTACGGTAGTGCTTGCCTGCATTTCCATGGCAAACCACCGATTCGGCCCCAGGTTTCATCAGCAAGAACAATATTTGCAACCATCTTTTGGTAGGGAACGGCAAAGTGCGCCAACACGTTGCAGGCAAAAAAAATTCGACCGCAGGCGGCGCCGGCGACCGTATGGCGTGTCGATTCAGACGATGGCCAAGACCGGGCGGCAACGACTTCGAAGGTCGGCTGCTGTGCCGGCAGATGTCAGCGAGATTTCTGGCGCCGGAACGCTTGATTCAGCGTTTTTCGTTGCGCCCGCGCGGCGGCGCCTTGAAGGGATTCTTGCTCCCCCGAAAACTCAGGCGAATCGGCACGCCTTCAAAATCGAGATCGTCGCGCAGGCTGTTGACCAGATAGCGACCATAGCTCGCCGGCAGATCCTCGGTGCGATTTCCGAAAATGAGGAAAGTTGGCGGCCGTGCGGCAACCTGGGTGACATAACGCAGCTTGATGCGCGTGCCGCCCGCCGCCGGCGGCGGGTTGCGATCAAGCGACGTTTCGAACCAGCGGTTGAGCCCGGCGGTCGGCACCCGGCGTGACCATTTTTCGCGCGCTTCGATCGCTGCCTTCATCAAAAGGTCGAGCCCTTTGCCGGTCTGACCCGATACCGCGACCAGCGGCACGCCGCGGATTTGTGACAGGCCATCGTCGAGCGCCTTTCTGACGCCCTGGAACAGCGATGATTGATCCTGCGCCACATCCCATTTGTTGAGCGCGATAACCAACGCCCGCCCTTCGGAAAGCACCATATCGGCGATGCGCAAATCCTGCGCCTCCAGCCCCAGCGTCGCATCGAGCAACAACACGACGACTTCGGCGAAATCGACAGCGAGCTTGGTATCGACCGCCGACATGCGTTCCAGCTTGTCGCTGACCTTCGAGCGTTTGCGCAAGCCGGCGGTATCGACCAGCCGTACCGGCAGCCCGTAATAGTCCCAGGGAATGGCAATCGAATCGCGGGTGATGCCGGCTTCGGGGCCGACAACCAGCCGCTGTTCACCAATCAGCGTGTTGATCAGCGTCGATTTGCCGGCGTTGGGGCGGCCAACAATCGCCATCTTGAGCGGACCATCGGGTACGTCGACCATTTCGGGTGGCGCATCGTCGTCATCAGCTTCAGCCACAGGCTTGTCGATGTGCGGCGCCAGTGCTTCGAACAGATCGGCCATGCCCTCGCCGTGTTCGGCGGAAATCTGGATGGGATCGCCCAGCCCGAGGCGATAGCTTTCAGCGACGCCGAGTTCGCCGGCGCTGCCTTCGGCCTTGTTGGCGACCAATATCAGCGGCGTGCCGCGCTTGCGCAGCCAATCGGCGAAATGTTTATCAAGCGGGGTGATCCCGGCGCGGGCATCGAAAACCAGCAAGGCGACGGTGGCATCGCCCACCGCAAGATCGGTCTGTTGCCGCATCCGGCCGGCCAGGCTGGCGGCGTCGGCATCTTCAAAACCGGCGGTATCGACGATGGTGAAACGCAGATCGAACAGCCGCGCTTCGCCTTCGCGGCGGTCTCGGGTGACGCCGGGGGTATTGTCGACGAGTGCCAGTTTGCGGCCTACGAGACGGTTGAACAAGGTCGATTTGCCGACATTGGGGCGGCCGACGATGGCCACCCGCGGCAGGGCGTGATGATTGGACATGAGCAGGCCTTAGCAGGGTGCAGCCAAGTCCGCCATGCGTGCGCTTACCGCCAGGCGCTCAGCTTGCCGTCGTCGGTCAGGATATAGAGCGTATTGTCAGCAACGATCGGCCCCAGGAACGCCGGCGCTTTCAGCTTTTCGGTGCTCAATACCTCGCCGGTCAGCGGTGACATCGCCACCAGCTTTTGTGTC
>JBBQMB010000011.1:0-36353 GCA_038328515.1 Sphingomonadales bacterium | reverse complement strand
GGTGATCGCGCCCGATTCCACCAGCCAGCGCGCCAGTTTCGCAACGCGCTCGACCTTGTCGGAAACCGTGCCCAGTTTTTCATGAAACACGATAGCGCCCAGCTTGGGCAAAAACGCCTCCAGCCCGTCGGCCTTCACCGTCGCAACATCCTGGTCCCAGAAGAATTTCGCGTCGCTGAGCCGCGCGCTCAACACCCGTTCATTGCCCGCAATAATCGCCGCACCGCCATCGCTGGCGTCCAGATTGGCGACACAGACGAAATTCGGCGCCAGCGCGCCGCCGGCATCGGCGAGGGCGAAATATTTCTGGTTGGTGCGCATCGTCAACTGAATGACCTCGCGCGGCACCGCAAGAAACGCCGGATCAAAACTGCCGAGCATCGGCACCGGCCATTCGGTCAGGCCGGCGTTTTCCGTCACCAGCCCGGCGTCGGCGATAACGCTGAGGCCCTGCGCGGCGGCGAGTTCGCTGGCGCGGTCTGCAATGATCGCGCGGCGTTCGAGCGAGCGCACGATCACCTTGGCTGCCCGCATTTGTGCGGCATAGCTGCTGGCGCTGTCGATGCTGAGCAACCCTGGCGCATGGATGCGGTGGCCGCGCGTCTGGCGCCCCGCCATGATCCCATGTGCAACGCAATCGACAACCACATCATCGAGCAGCGCGACAATCCCCGTCAGCGGGCGCACCCAGCGTGGGCTGCCCGGTGTCGCCGATGCCGCGCCCCAGCGCATCGATTTGGGCCAATCGAAATCGCGGGCGATTGCCGGGATTGCTTCGGCCAGAATGGCGGCAGCGTTGCGGCCGGCGCGTTTTATGTGCGCGAACAACACGACACCCTTGGGCGTTTCGCGTTCTTCCAACTGCTCGCGGGTCAGCCCGACCCCGCGCAGGAAGCCAGCAATGGCGGCATCAGGCGCGGTCGCGGCAGGGCCCTTGCGTTCTTCGCTCGAGGCGGCGCTGGCGGCGGCGACATCGGCAACAAACAGCCACAGCCGACGCGGTGTCGCATCGGCGGTGATCGCGCCATGCGCCAGCCCGGCGGCCGTCATCGCTTCGGCAACGCGCTTGGCCAGTTGTTCGGCAGCGGCGGCCTGCATCCGCGCCGGAATTTCCTCGCTGGCGAGTTCGAGCAGAAAGTCGCTCATATCGCCTGCCTCCCCGCAAGGGGGAGGGAGTGTGCCGAAATGCTCATGCGCCTTGCTCCACCCAGATATCGGCGACGCCCTTCACCAGGTCGCGCACCCGGCCGATATAGGCCTGGCGCTCGGCCACCGAGATGACACCGCGCGCGTTGAGCAAGTTGAACAAATGGCTCGCCTTGATTGCCTGGTCATAGGCTGGCAGCGGCAACCCGGCGGCAACCAGCGCCCGGCATTCCTCGGCCACGTCCTTGAAATGCTGGAACAGGCGCTCGGTATTGGCATGTTCGAAATTATATGCCGAAAACTGCTGTTCGTTCTTCAGGAATACATCGCCATAAGAAACGCCCGCATCATTGTAGCGCAGGTCATAAACGCTCTCGACGCCCTGCACATACATCGCCAGCCGTTCCAGCCCATAGGTCAGCTCACCTGCCACTGGCGCACATTCATGCCCGGCAACCTGCTGGAAATAGGTGAATTGGGTCACCTCCATGCCATCGCACCAGACTTCCCAGCCCAGCCCCCAGGCGCCCAGCGTCGGGCTTTCCCAATCATCCTCGACAAAGCGGATGTCATGCTTGTGGCGATCGATGCCGATGGCATCCAATGACCCGAGATACAGATCGATCAGATCATCGGGGGAGGGCTTCAAGATCACCTGAAACTGGTAATAATGCTGCAATCGGTTGGGGTTCTGGCCATAACGGCCATCGCTTGGCCGGCGGCTCGGCTGCACAAAGGCGGCATTCCACGGCTTTGGCCCCAAGGCGCGCAGCGTGGTGGCGGGGTGAAAGGTGCCGGCGCCGACTTCCAGGTCATAGGGTTGCAAAATCGCACAACCCTTGCCGCCCCAATAGGCCTGCAGGGTGAGGATAATATCCTGAAACGACAAGGATGTGGGCTTGGACGACAAGAGCGGGCCTTCGCAGGTGCAACAACAGCTATTGCGTGTAGCGGCGCGGTGCCAACAGGGTCAACTGCCGGCTTTGGCGCCGGCGTTGTTCCGGCGCTCGCTCATCGCCGTCAGCCAGTCGATGATCGCCGCATCATCGGTCTCGGCGACCGGTGCCTTGTAGACGTTGCGCATCTTGGCGACTTCGCCGGCCCATTCCATGCGGCTGAGCGCCGGCTGGTTGAGCACCATCTCCGCCGAATGGCATGAAAGGCAGTTATTATTGATTGCGTCGGGCGCGGGCGCACCGGCGCCAAGCTCGGCGAATTGCGTCGTATCGAACGGCAGATCGATGCGCACCGGCCGCGGTGCGGGAGCGGCGGCTATGGCCAGACCGGCGGCCAGGAGGATCAGGCGCACACGCATCAGATGAATTCCACATTCACGGCTTCGACCTGGCCACGCAAATAGCCGCCGGGGTTCCAGATGCCGGCCAAAGGCTGCACAACCCCGGCGGTACTGGTGCAACGCGCCAGCAGACGGGCGGTCCCGCGCGGGGCGGCGATCACCGTGTCAAAACGCCGAAAACTATAGCGCCCGGCATCCGGGCCCAAAGTCGCATCGCGCCAGGTTGCGCCGCCATCGGCGGAAACTTCGACCCGCGCCACGCCTGTCGTGCCGCCAAAGGCGATGCCCCCCACCGGCAGCGCCGATTGCCAGTGGCGGCGGCTGCCATCGATGACATTGGTGATAAAGGCGCGCGGCACCATCGTGCTGATCGGCTGGCGCGCGAAGTCCCTGGTGCCGGGGGTGATGCCGCCATCGGGGGTCGATGGCACCAGATAGGCCTTGGCCATCCAGTAATTTTCGTCACGGCCGGTCATCACTTCAATCCGGTCGAGCATCTTGACCCAATAGGTCGAAAACCAGCCCGGCACGACCAACCGCAGCGGAAAGCCGTTCATCAGCGGCAGCGGGGCGCCATTCATATGGGTCGCCAGCATGACCTCGCCATCAAGCGCGTGATCGAGGCTGAGCGATTTTTGAAAATCGGGCGCTTCGGGCAGCGGTGGTTCATCCATCCCTGAAAAGCGCAGCCGAACGGCGCCATCCTTCACCCCGGCACGCGCCAGCACATCCCTGAGCCGCACGCCGGACCATAAAGCATTGCCCATCGCGCCATGCCCCCATTGCGCGCCCGGAACCCGCGGTTCGAAAAACCCGCGCGAATTGCCCGAACACTGGTTGACCGCGGCAATTTCAAAGCGTGGCAGCGCGGCGATATCGGCCAGCGACAGCGCCAGCGGCGCCTTGACATGGCCATCGACGCGCAAACGAAAGGCGCGAGCGTCGATCTCGGTCGGAAATGGCCAGTGCCAACGCACGTAAAAGCGATCATTGGGCGTGAAAATGCCAGCATCAAAAACGCTCAAGGGCGTTTCGAGCAGCGGTGGTGTCGTGCGTTGCAGGATCATGCGGCGCTTGTCTGCAAACGCCGCTGTCAACGGTCGATGGCTGGGCCCGCCCCGCAAGCGCAGATCGACAAAAGCTGCCAGTGCCGGCGCGGCAATGCTGCTGGCAGCGAGGGTGAGAAAATGGCGGCGGGCGATCATGCGAAGGCTTTAGCCGGGTCAGCCGGGCCTGTCATCACAAGGCTGGCATCGTTCATCACACCGTGCCTTCAGCGCCGCCAGATCCACCATCCCGTCAGCAGCCCGACAGCAAAGCCGACGATTACCCATGCCCATATCTCACCGAAAAGCCAGATCATCGCAGTTCCCAGACGACACCGCCGATGCCCGGAACGGCGGCCAGTTCGGCAGCCACCGCAGCGCGGGTCGCGGTATCGCCGCTGCCCGACAATCGCGCCGTGCGATAGGTCCAGCCGTCAGCGTCGGTCCAACGTGCCGCGCCATCATTGATGCCATGCGCTGCCATTGTTTGCGCCGCGTGCCGGCCCAGATCAGCCAGCAACCCCTGGCGTTCCCACATATAGGCCACCTTGGTAACCAGCCCGGTTGCGACAAGCCCGGCCAGCAGCTTGACTGCCGGTGCCATGATCAGCCGAGCTTGCCGAACAACGTCTCATACTCGGTCACCCGGCCTTCGCGCAGCAACTTGGCCTGTTCGACAAGTCGGTCGCCTTCGATGCGGCCGCGAAAATCGCCCATCTGCGCATCGATGACACTGATATCGCCGCCACTCCATCCGGCGATCTGGTCAATTCGCGTGATACCGGCGGCGGCAAGGCGTTCACCGAATTTTGCGCCCACACCTTTCAACAGCGCCATATTGCCCATGTCGACCGCCGGTGCCGCAATCGCTGCGTCGCCGCGCTGGGCTCGGGCAAAATCACGGCGCAGCTTGTCGACCTCGTCCGATAGCGGGCGGATCTGCGCTTCGCGCGCCTTTAGTTCGACAATCAGGCGGTCGCGTTCGGTATTGGCGCCGTCACGTTCGCGGACCAGCCCGTCGTTACGCTCATTCAATACAGCGACGCGGCGTTTCAAAGGGGACCGAATGGCAAGGCCGATCATCAGGCCCAGCAACAGCGCAACCAGCGCGACGGCAATGAGTTGCGGATCGAGTGTAAATTGCATGTCGGTCTCCTGATCGCGTCCCCCCGCACGTCTTGCAGCGCTTTGTGGTCGCTTTGCAAGCGATAGGCACCGGCAGAACTCAGCGCGTGACCCCTGCGCCGGACCGCGCTATGCGGCGTGCTGACCATGACTAGTGCTGCCATTACCCATCATTATTCCACGACGGAACGCCGCATTGCGCTGGGCGCGGTGTTGATCGTGCTGTTCCTGTCGGCGCTTGACCAGACCATCGTCGCGACCGCCATGCCGCGCATCATCGCTGAATTGCGCGGGCTTGATCGCATAGCCTGGGTGAGCACGGCTTATCTGCTGGCGTCGACCGTCGTCGTCCCCATCTATGGCAAGCTGGGCGACATCTATGGTCGGCGGCCCGTGCTGGTCTTTGGCGTGCTGGTGTTCCTGGCAGGCTCGATGCTGTGCGGGCTGGCGGGGGAATTCGGTGCACTGCCATTGGTTGGCGACGGCATGAACCAGTTGATCCTGTGCCGGGCGTTGCAAGGGTTGGGCGCCGGCGCCTTGACCACCGGGGCCTTTGCCACCGTGGCCGATATCGCGCCCCCCGCCGAGCGCGGCAAATATACCGGGCTGTTCGGGGCGATGTTCGGCTTTGCCGGGCTGGCTGGGCCCGTGCTCGGCGGCTTTCTGACCGATCATGCCACGACACAGGTGCTTGGCCATGTCGTTTCGGGCTGGCGTTTCATCTTTTATGTCAACCTGCCGCTCGGGCTCGTGGCGCTTTATGTGCTGCTCACCAAATTGCCGCAGGGGCAGCGCGGTGCTGATCAACGCATCGACTGGCTGGGCAGCGTGCTGATCGTCGCGACGTCGGTGCCGCTGCTGCTGGCGCTGAGCTGGGGCGGGCAGGGCAATGGCTGGGGCCAGCCGCGCGTGCTGGCGGGTTTTGCGCTGGCGGTGGTGGCACTGGCGGCCTTTCTGATGGCGTCGCGCGGTAAAAGCTGGGCGGTAGTGCCGCTCGATCTGTTCAGCCAGCCGGTGGTGGCGCGGGCCAATATCGCGCTGTTTCTGGTCAACCTTGGCTATATCGGCGTGCCGATTTTCCTGCCGCTCTATCTGCAACTCGTGCGCGGCTACACAGCGAGCGAAAGCGGCATTGCGATGTTGCCGCAATTGTTCGGCATTCTGATTGGTTCGATCGTGGCGGGGCAGGTGGCGCGGCGCACCCTGTCGTACAAGCCGGTGCTGGTCATTGGCGGGGTGGTGGCGGTCCTGTCGGCGGCCGGCATGATGTTGATGACCGCCACCTCGCCGCGCTGGATGCTGTCGGTCAATCTGCTGATGTTCGGTATCGGCCTGGGTCCGGCGCAGGGCATGTTCACGCTGGCGATTCAAAGTGCCGTCAGCCACGCCCGGGTCGGGGTTGCCACCGCGTCGGCGCAATTTTGCCGGCAGATCGGCGCGACGGTCGGGGTCGCGCTGTTTGGCGCTTTGCTGACCTTCAATCTCACCCGGGAATTGCCGCAGCGCGTGCCGCAACTACTGGTGGCGGGGCAGGCGATCGAACTGGCGCAAGCCCAGACGCTGGCGATGAACCGCAGCGCTCTTGTGACGGCAATGTCCGCCCGCGCCAACCCCAGCGCCACGAGCATCGATAGCGCCGAAGCCGGGCTAAAGACCAGCTTTGCCGTCGCCATCGAAGCCTTGTTCCCGGTAACCCTCGTCGTGCTGGCGCTGGCCTGGCTGGTGACCTTGTCGGTGCCGGCGCTCAAGCTGCGCGGCCGCGAACCACCGCCACAGGCTGGAGCCGCCGTACCGGCGGTGTCGCCGGTCGCTGCCGCATCAGCATGACCGACCCGATCGCGCGTTCGAAAATCGATCTGGCGCGCCGCCACAGCCTGCCGGCCGGCGGCACGCTGGCGATGCGGGTGATGCGTGATGGCTGGCCGGTGCGCACGATCTTCTGGCCGGGGCGTGATCCGGCCAAGGGGTCGGTCCTGTTGATGACCGGCCGCGGCGATTTCATCGAAAAATACGCCGAAACTGTCCATGATCTGGTCGATCAGGGCTGGGGCGTTGCCACCTTCGACTGGCGCGGCCAGGGCTTGTCGGGCCGGCTCGGCGATGCGCCGGAAAAGGGCCATTGCACCAGTTTTGAACCCTGGCTCGCCGATCTTGCCGAACTGACCAACTGGTTTCACGCAGGTCTGCCCGGGCCCTGGTTCGGCATGGCGCATTCGATGGGCGGGCATTTGCTGCTGCGCCGGCTCGCGGCGGGCGATGGCGGCTTTGATCGTGCCGTGCTGCTCTCCCCCATGCTCGGCATGCAGGCGCCGCCGATCGGACCGGGCGCGGCGCGCATTTTGGCGCGGGTCATGGTGTTGCTTGGCCGGGGCCAGAATTATGTGGCTGGCGGCGGACCGCGCATAAAGGCGGCGCCGGGCAGCGACCGGCAATTGCTCTTGACCAGTGACACCGAGCGTTATGGCGATGAAGCCTGGTGGGCCGATCGTGATCCCGGCCTGTCGATGGGCAGCCCCACCTTTGGCTGGCTCGATGCTGCCTTTCGCTCGCTGGCGGTATTGCGCGCTGGCTTGCCCCGTGTTGCGACACCCCTGCTGATCATGATCCCCGGCGATGACCGCCTTGTCGACAATGCCGCTACCCGCCGGGCACAGGCGCAGTTGCCGGGTTCAACACTCGTCTGCGTACCCGGTGCCGGGCATGAATTGCTGCGCGAAGCCAGCGACATGCGCGCGCAGGTGCTGGCGCAGGCGACCGCATTCCTTATGGGTCGGGAATGAACTTCGACATTGCCATCATCGGCGGCGGGATCGCCGGAGCCAGCCTGGCCTATGCGCTGGGCCAGCGGTCACAGCGCCCGCTCGCTATCGCCATCCTCGAAATGGAAAGCCAGCCCGGCTATCACACCACCGGGCGTTCGGCGGCGTTCTGGGTCGAAAGCTATGGCGGCCCGGCCATCGTGCCGCTCAGCCAGGCGTCGCGCGGCTTTTTCGATGCGCCGCCACCGGGTTTTTGCGATCGGCCGCTGCTGTCGCCGCGCGCCGCACTCTATATCGCCCCGCCCGACGATGCAGCGGCATTGCCCGCGCTGGCGGCGGAGTTTGACGAGGGCGGGGTCAATTATCACTGGCTCGATGCGGCGTCGCTGGCGGCCTCGCCGGCCGGGGCAATGCTGCGGGCCGATTGGTGCACCGCCGCGATCATCGAACCCGATTGCTTCGACATCGATGTTGCCGCCTTGCATCAGGGTTATCTGCGCGGGTCGGGCGGCGGCAAGCCGCAAATCATCACCGATGCGCAAGTCACCGGCCTGGCGCGCACTGGCGCGCATTGGACGATCACCACCCGCGCCGGCGTGTTTACCGCCAATACCATCGTCAACGCTGCCGGTGCCTGGGCCGATGCGGTCGCCGCGCTTGCCGGCGCGCGCCCCCGCGGGCTGCAGCCGTTGCGCCGCAGCATGGCCGTTCTCGCCATCGATCCGCTGCCGCCCGCCGACCTGCCGATCATCATGGATGCCGCCGGGCGCTTTTACTTCAAGCCCGAAAGTGGCCGGCTATGGCTGAGCCCGCACGACGAAACCCCCGATGTCGCGCATGATGTGCGCCCCGACGCGTTGGATATCGCCACCGTCATCGACCGTTTCGAACGCGCCAGCACGGTCACCGTCAAGCGGCTGGAACATAGCTGGGCGGGCCTGCGCACCTTTGCGCCCGACCGGGTGCCGGTGTTCGGCTGGGATGGCGTGGTCGATGGGCTGTTCTGGTGCGCCGGCCAGGGCGGTTTTGGCATCCAGACGGCGCCGGCGGCCGCCGATCTGTGCGCGGCGGTGCTGCTCGGCCAGACCCCGGCGCTCGATCCGGCGCCTTATCTGGCGACCCGCGCCGCTATTTCCTGAACTGGCCCGGGAAACCCGCAGCTTGGTGGCGGTCAAACTGCTTTCTTGTACCGCGCGAGAAAGCCGTCGGCGAAGTCGCGCAGCCGACCTTGGGCAATCGCGGCGCGCAGACCCGCCATGAGCGCCTGATAAAAGCCGATGTTATGCTCGGTCATCAGCATCGCGCCGAGCATTTCGTTCGATTTGACGAGGTGGTGGAGATAGGCGCGGCTGGTCGCAGCAGGGCCATGGCAGACCGGGCAGGGACAGTCGGCATCGAGCGGGGCGAGGTCTTCGGCGTGTTTGGCGTTGCGGATGTTGAGCGGGCCATCATGGGTGAAAGCCTGGCCGTTGCGCCCCGAGCGGGTGGGCAGCACGCAATCGAACATATCGACGCCGCGCATCACCGCGCCGACGATGTCATCGGGCTTGCCGACCCCCATCAGGTAGCGCGGCGCGGTGGCGGGCAGTTGGTCACAAGCGTAATCGAGCACGCCGAACATGGCTTCCTGCCCCTCGCCGACCGCCAGCCCACCGATAGCATAGCCATCGAAACCGATGGCCCGCAGCGCGCTGGCCGATTCAGCGCGGAGCCGTTCATCAAGGCCGCCCTGCTGGATGCCGAACAGCGCGGCGCGATTGGCATGTTCGGCATCGCTGTCAAATCCTGCCCGGCTGCGCGCCGCCCAGCGCATCGATCGCGCCATCGCGGCTTCGACGACCTCTCGCGGCGCGGGCAGGGCGACCAGTTCATCAAACGCCATGACGATATCCGAGCCCAGCAACCGCTGGATCTCCATCGAGCGTTCGGGGCTCATCAGATGCCGGCTGCCATCAAGATGGCTGGCAAAGGCGACGCCTTCTTCAGACCTTTTGGTCAGTGCCGACAGGCTCATCACCTGATAGCCGCCGCTATCGGTCAGGATTGGTCGGTCCCAGCCCATGAAGGCGTGGAGGCCACCAAGCCGGGCGATGCGCTCGGCGCCGGGGCGCAGCATCAGGTGATAGGTGTTGCCCAGGATGATGTCGGCGCCCGCCGCGCGTACTTCGGCGGGGCGCAGGCCTTTCACGGTCGCCGCGGTGCCGACCGGCATGAAGGCGGGGGTGCGGATGGTGCCGCGCTGCATGGCAATGCTGCCGGTACGCGCGGCGCCATCGGTGGCGGCAATGGTGAAGGCGAAGCGGGTCACAGCATGAGGTCCAAGGCTGCAACCGGCATGGTCACGCCGGTGTCGGTGTCGCCGGTAAGGGCGTTGTGGGTAATAGCATTCATGTCCCGGTCTTTAACGGTTACGGCGCGGCTGTGAAGCTCGGTAAAGCTTTGGCTCCCCCCGTGGCGACGGGAGTGCTATCGCAAAATCCATGAAGCAACGGGTTGATCATTTGCTGGCCGTGCGCGGGCTCGCCGAAAGCCGGACGCGGGCGCAGGCGTTGATTCTCGCCGGGTTGGTCTATGCCGGCACCCGCAAGGTAGCGAAATCGGGCGAAATGATCGCCGATGATGTCGAATTGACCGTAAAGGGCCGCGATCACCCCTGGGTTTCGCGCGGCGGTATCAAGCTGGCGCACGGGCTCGATCAATTCGGTTGGGATGTTACCGGCGCCGTGGCGATGGATGTCGGATCATCGACCGGTGGCTTTACCGATGTGCTGCTCAGTCGCGGTGCGGCGCGGGTTTATGCGGTCGATTCGGGCACCAACCAACTGGCGTGGAAGCTGCGATCCGACCCCCGGGTGGTGGTCCACGAACAATTGAGCGCGCGCCTGCTGACCGCAGCGCATATCCCCGAGCCGGTCGATATCATCGTGTGCGATGCCAGCTTCATTGCCATGGCCAAGGTGCTCGAGCGCCCGCTGGAATTTGCCGGCGCAAGCTGCCGGCTGCTGGCGCTGGTCAAGCCGCAGTTTGAAGCCGGGCGCGGCGAAATCGGCAAGGGCGGCGTGGTGCGCGATCCCCTGGTGCATCAACGCGTCTGCGACGCCGCCGCCGTATGGCTTGCGGCCCAGCCCGGATGGCAGGTGAGGGGCCTCGCCACCAGCCCGATCACCGGGCCTGAGGGCAATGTGGAATTCCTGCTCGGCGGTGTGCGAGGCTGATCGGCATTGCGGCGGCGGGCTTTACGCAAAGCCGCCGCGGCGGCCTTCAGGCAAGGGCGCGACGACGGCGGCGCATGGCGGCACCCACGGCGCCAAAGCCCAGGATGAACGTCGCCCAGGTACCGGGTTCGGGCAGCAGATCATTGAAGGTGTAGATGATCTCGAAGGTGCCCTTGTATGTACCCGCGGTGAAAGTTGCGTTGCCGGCACCCCCTGCTGTCGTGGTGATGTTGTTCGCCAGGTTCGAAATTGCGCTGGTCACGGCAAATGTGCCGCTGCCGATAAAGGGTGCCACGTTGACAATCGTCGGCGGGGCAAAGGCTGAGGCCGGCGTGTAGGAGATACCCACGGTACGCACCAGGCCATTGGCGCCACCAGGTGCGATGCCCGTCTCAAAATCGGCAACATCGCTGACGCCGCTGATGGTGCGGTTGAACGAGGTAAAGGTCGAACTCGACAGGGTGTTGGTCGCGGAAACCGTATCGATCAGCAGGCGACGGTTGCCGGAATTGCTGGTGATCGTGACCGTGCTGAGGGGTGCCACTGTCACCAGCGAATATTTGATTTGCACGCCGGTCAGCAAATAGCGCGTGCCAGTACCCAGAACGCCCTGATTGAACTGGTTGACGTTCAGGCTCTGGCTGAGGCCAGCCGCATTTGGCGCGAAATTCAGCGTTTGCGACTGGGTAAGACCGACGACGACAACCGCCTGAGCGGCACCGGCGGTCAGCAGTCCGGCAAAAAGCGAAACGGAAACCAGAGCCTTGTTAATCATATTTAAACTATTTCCCGTTTTTTTCTGTTGCTTGTGCTTGCCGAATAACCAGAAGCCCATGCCGCACTCACGCAGTTTTAGGCAACAATCGTGCCATTTGATTTTGTGCTGCAATTTCAGAAAATCAGGAATCGCCAGGATCAAAAAGTGTAAAGAATTCCGACAGTTTTTTGCCATCACACATCATCGCACGGCGAATTTCGTGATCCTTCCCGGGCAGGCTGCGCCGGCAAAACAGGCGTTTGGTGCTGAAATTCCGTTCATCTTCTGGCCCGCGCCGGCGCGGCTCAGGCGCTTGACCGGCGGTCGGTCGTCGCGGGGGTGTTGCGCGGCGTCGCAATCGTCTAGGAAGCTGACATGGTTTTATCAACGCCTTCATCCGTGACGCATGTTCCCTTGCAGCGCGCATCAGCATGGCGCGCCGGCGTCGTGCTGGTGCCACTATTGCTGGTGCTGGGCGGGCTGTCGGCACGAATTGCCGGGTCGACCGAGGACAATGCCTGGTATCAGACCCTCACCTTGCCGGCGTTGCAGCCGCCGGGGCCGGTTTTCGGCATTGCCTGGAGCCTGCTCTATACGCTCATCGCCGTATCGGCAGCGATCATATGGGCGCATAAACGCGCCCCCGGCCGGACATTGGCGCTGGTACTGTTCGCCATCGGCATTGCGGTCAATCTGGCCTGGTCGCCGACGTTCTTTCGCTTTCACCTGCTGACGCCGGCGCTGGCGATCATCGCGGTGATGCTGATTGTCGCACTCGCCACGACCTTTGCGTTTGGGCGGGTCAGCCGACTGGCGGCGTGGCTCATGGTGCCTTATCTGGTGTGGCTATGCTTTGCTGGTGCGCTCAACGCGGGTGTCATCATGCTCAATCCGTCCGCCGATGCCTTCCAGTTGGGAATTTGAACTATGCAGACCGAAAACAAATTCTTCGAAGACCTGTCCAAGGTCGCCACATCGGCGCTTGGCACCATCGCTGGCGTCGGCCGCGAAGTTGAGGAAAATGCCCGTCGCCGCGCGCGCGAATTTGTCGCCGGCACCGATGCCGTCGATCGTGACGAGTTCGAAGCGGTCAAGGCGACCGCCGCCGCAGCGCGCGAAGCGGTTGAGGCGCTCAGGGCCGAAATTGCCGTATTGCGCGCCGAAATTGCCGCCGCCAAGCCCGCTGCAAAGGGCGCAAAAGCGGAGAAGGCGTGATTATCCACAGCTTAATCTGGGGCCATCCCGAGTCGGGCGCTTGCCGAATCGGCGGGCGCTCCGCAGCCTGTCGTGCAGACGGGAGATCAATGGCATGAGCTTGCTCGATATCGACTATGCCCCGGCTCCGGCGGCGCCGATTGACATGCTCGAACATGTCTTCGATGCCAATGGCTGGGCGTTCGAACGCTCGGGCGATGAAGAAATCAGCACGTCGATCAAGGGCGGCTGGGCAACTTACCAATTGCGGGCCCTGTGGCGCGAGGAAGAGCGCGTGCTGCAGATAATCGCGCGGGCCGATCTGACCTGCCCGGATGACCGCCGCGCTGCAATTTATGAAACGCTGGGCCTCATCAACGAGCAATTGTGGATGGGCCATTTCGAACTCTGGTCCGCCGATGGCTCGGTGCTGTTTCGTCACGCCACATTGCTCGACAATGATGACGGCGACGAGGCCCCCGATCTGACCATCGGCCAGGCCGAGGTGCTGGTCGAAGCGGCGGTCGATGAATTCGAACGCTTCTACCCGGTGCTGCAACTCGTCATGTTCGCCGATCATGCGCCCGCTGCCGCGATGGCGGCGGCGCTGCTGGAAACCGTGGGCGAGGCGTGAACCGGCGCGCGCGGCAGGCACCGCGATGACGGCGCCGATCTGGTTGCTGGGCTGTGGCAACATGGGTGGCGCGCTGCTGCGCCGCTGGCTTGCCGATGAAATGGGGCCGGTCGCGGTCATTGATCCGGCGCCGCGCGATGTGCCCGATGGCGTCGCCAGCAGCGCGGCACCGCCACCCGGCCGACCCGATGTGCTTGTGCTCGCTGTCAAACCCCAGGTCTGGCGTGCTGCCGCGGCACCGCTGGCGGCAATCGCCGGGCCAATGACCCTTGTGGTGTCGGTCATGGCCGGGGTGACGACCACGCAAATCGCTGCGCTGTTCCCGCATTCGGCCATCGTTCGCGCCATGCCAAACACTCCGGCGGCCATCGGCATGGGGGTAACGGCCTTGTTCACCACCGCCGGCGACCTCGCCGAAGGCGCAGCGGAAGCACTGTTCAGCCCCGCGGGCACGACGCTCTGGCTGACCGACGAAAGCCAGTTCGATGCGGTAACGGCGGTTTCGGGCTCGGGGCCGGGTTATGTCTTTGCCTTTATCGAGGCTTTGGCTGCTGCTGCCACCGCCGCCGGACTGGAGCCGGGTCTGGCCGCCCGGCTGGCGCGTGCCACGGTAACAGGTGCTGCCGCACTCGCCGCCAGCGACGCGACAACCCCGGCGGCACACTTGCGGGAACGCGTTACCAGCCCCAATGGCACGACAGCCGCGGGGCTGGCGGTGTTGCAACCGGGCCTGGCGCCTTTGCTCACGGCGACCATTGCCGCCGCAGCCGAACGATCGCGCCAACTCGCCGCGTAATCGCAATTTACGATCACGATGAGTTGAATTACCGATTTTTCAGATCGACGTTCTGGGCGTAGACCGTTGCCATCATGATGTTTTTGACGTGATGGGGAATTCTGACATGCGCAAATCTGCAATTTCGTTGGCGGTGAGAGTCGCTGTTTCGCTGACCGCGCTGACGGCGGCACCTGGCTTCGCCGAAGACTTGAATGTATCGAGCAAATTCTGGTGGCCAGACCAGTTGAGCCTGCAACCGCTGCGTCAGAATGGCGTTGAATCAAATCCGTTGGGGGCCAGTTTCGATTACCCGGCCGAATTCAAATCGCTCGATCTTGCGGCGGTCAAGGCTGATATTGCCCAGATACTGACGACTTCGCAGCCGTGGTGGCCCGCTGATTATGGCAACTACGGCCCGTTCTTCATCCGCATGGCATGGCATAGCGCCGGCACCTATCGCACGGCCGATGGCCGCGGCGGTGCCGGCGGCGGTCAACAACGCTTCGAACCGTTGAACAGTTGGCCCGACAACGCCAATCTCGACAAGGCCCGCCGCCTTTTGTGGCCGGTGAAGGCCAAATATGGCCGGAAGATTTCCTGGGCCGACCTCATGGTACTGGCCGGCAATGTCAGCCTTGAACAGATGGGGTTCAAGACCTTTGGCTTTGGCGGCGGCCGTACCGATGACTGGGAAGCGGATCAGGTGTTCTGGGGCCCCGAACAAAAATTTCTCGATGACAAGCGCTACAGCGGCGATCGCCAACTCGCCAAGCCGCTGGCCGCCGTCCAGATGGGGCTGATTTACGTCAATCCCGAAGGCCCCAATGGCAACCCAGACCCGTTGCTGGCGGCGCGCGACATCCGCGAGACCTTTGGCCGGATGGCGATGAATGACGAAGAGACGCTGGCGCTGATTGCCGGTGGCCACAGCTTTGGCAAAGCGCATGGCGCCAAGGCACCCGATGGTTGTGTGGGCAAGGAACCCGCTGCCGCCGCGATCGAAAAGCAGGGGCTGGGCTGGGAAAACAAATGCGGCAGTGGTGCCGGCGTTGATACCATCACCAGTGGGCTGGAAGGCGCCTGGACCTCGACGCCAACCGCCTTTTCGATGCAATATCTTGAAAATCTGTTCAAATTTGATTGGGTGAAGACCAAGAGCCCGGCCGGCGCGACGCAATGGATCCCGGCCAAGGGGGCTGCCGCTGACACGGTGCCCGATGCGCATGACCCGACCAAGGTGCATGCGCCGATCATGTTCACCACCGATCTCGCGTTGAAGGAAGACCCGGCCTATCGAAAGATTTCGCAGAATTTTCTGAAGAATCCCAAGGCAT
The DNA here is from genome assembly GCA_038328515.1 of Sphingomonadales bacterium. Classification (GTDB taxonomy): domain Bacteria; phylum Pseudomonadota; class Alphaproteobacteria; order Sphingomonadales; family Sphingomonadaceae; genus Sandarakinorhabdus. The sequence goes on along the minus strand of JBBQMB010000011.1, from coordinate 21,068 downwards.
TTGAGGTGGCTTTTGCCAAGGCCTGGTTCAAGCTGACCCATCGCGACATGGGGCCGCGCGCCCGATACATCGGGGCCGAAGTGCCGCGCGAAGCGATGGCGTGGCAGGACCCGATTCCCGCCGTCACCTATCCGCTGGTCGATGCCACCGATGTCGCTGGTTTGAAGGCGCGGGTGTTGGCATCGGGGCTGACGGGACCGGAACTGGTGCGTACGGCCTGGGCCTCGGCAGCGTCGTTTCGGAGCTCCGACATGCGCGGCGGTGCCAATGGTGCGCGCATCCGGCTGGCGCCGATGAAGGACTGGCAGGCCAATAGCCCTGCCGAACTGGCCAAGGTGCTGACCCGGCTTGAAACAATCCGGGCCGATTTCAACAAATCGGCGAGCGGTGGCAAGATGATCTCGGTGGCCGATCTGATCGTGCTCGCCGGGGGCGCCGCCATTGAAAGAGCGGCGGCCAACGCCGGCCAGACGGTGATGGTGCCTTTCACCCCCGGGCGCGCCGACGCCAGCCAGTCGCAAACCGATGTGGCATCATTTGCCGCGCTTGAGCCGGCCGCTGATGGCTTTCGCAACTATTTCGCCAGCGGCAATCGCCTGTCGCCGGCCGAAATGCTGGTTGAAAAGGCCAATATGCTCGGCCTGACCGTGCCGGAAATGACCGTGCTTGTTGGCGGGCTGCGCGCGCTCGATGCAAATGCCGCAGGTGACAGGGCGGGGGTGCTGACCGACCGGCCCGGCACGCTGAGCAACGACGTGTTTGTGAATTTGCTGAGCATGGACACGATCTGGTCAAAGGCAGCGAGCCCGGGAACCTATGAAGGCAGCGATCGTGCAACCGGCAAGGCAAAGTGGACGGCAACGCCAGTCGACCTGATTTTTGGTTCGCATTCGGAACTGCGCGCTGTCGCCGAAGTCTATGCCGCCAACGATGGCCGCGAAAAATTCGTGGCCGACTTTGTGGCGGCGTGGAACAAGGTGATGAACCTCGACCGTTTCGGCAACTGATCTCGCTTGACCGGTCCGGCAAGGCGGCGTGGCAACACGCCGCCTTTGCTTTGCCTATCCGTGGCGCAGGCTTTCCACCAGCGGCCGGTCCTCACGCTTGATAAGGCCGATAAGCACCGACCAGAAGCCCGTCACGGCATTCTGCCCGGCCTCGCCATAGGCCGCCGCCATGCTTTTCTGGAGCTCGCTGAACAGCGCGCTTTCCAGCAACAATCCGGCCTCGGTCAGGCTGAGCAAGCGCTGACGGCGGTCGGCGCTGCCGACCCGCTGTTCGACCAGCGCCTTGTTCTGCAGTTCGCCCAGCACCCGGCCCAGCGATTGCTTGGTAATCCCGAGGAGCCGCAACAATTCGCCAACGGGCAGGCCAGGGCGGCGGGCGATGAAGTATAGCGCGCGGTGATGGGCGCGGCCAAAGCCTTCGTGCGCCAGAATCGCATCGGCCTCGCGCACCATGGCGGTATACCCAAAATACAGCAGTTCGATGCCGCGGCGAATCTCATCCTCGCGCAGATAAAGCGGCGAAGCCGGCGAGGCGAGCGTTCCGGGCGCACGGGCAGGGCGATTTGGGACAGTCATGTTGACATATCTTGCACGATTGCCTAGCCCGAAGCAAGAAGCTGCCGGCTGTGATGTGCCGAGCGGAACAAAATTGCGGGAAGGACGGAAACTATGATCGATGCAACCTTCGATGATCGTGATGGCTTCATCTGGTTTGACGGCGCGCTGCGGCCATGGCGTGATGCCAATGTCCATGTCCTCACCCATGCCATGCATTATGCCAGCGCGGTTTTCGAAGGCGCGCGCGCCTATGGTGGCAAGGTGTTCGCGCTCGAACAGCACAGCCAACGGCTGATCGAATCCGCACGCATCCTGGGCTTTGAAATCCCCTGGACGCGCGAACAGATCGACGCCGCTGTCAATGAAACCCTGGCGGCCAACGGCCTGACCAACGGCTATATCCGGCCAATCGCCTGGCGCGGGTCGGAACAAATGGGTGTATCGGCCCAAAAGACCAAGCCTCACCTGGCCATAGCCTGCTGGGAATGGGGCGCTTATTTCGGCCCCGAAGCACTCGCCAAGGGGCTGCGTCTCAACATCGCGCCGTGGCGGCGGCCCGCGCCCTATACGGCGCCGACAAAATCAAAGGCTGCCGGGCTCTACATGATCTGCACAATGTCCAAACATGCGGCGGAAGATGCCGGCTATAATGATGCGTTGATGCTCGATTGGCGTGGGCAGGTTGCGGAAGCGACCGGGGCGAATGTGTTTTTCCTGAAGGACGGCGTCCTGCACACCCCGACGCCCGATTGTTTTCTTGATGGCATCACACGCCGGACGGTGATCGGCCTGGCGCAGCGCCGGGGGATCGAGGTGGTCGAGCGCGTAATATGGCCCGAGGAGCTCGAAACATTCGAACAGGCATTCTTGACAGGCAGCGCCGCCGAAGTGACGCCGCTGGCCGAAATCGGGCCGTGGCGGTTCGAGGTTGGCGCGCTGACCCGGCAATTGGCGAGCGATTATTCCGATCATGTGAACGGCCGCCGCTAAACCCGGATTGCGCCAGACCTGGCGGATTTTGCGACGGGTGTCGTGACGGCGCAGCGAAGCTGTTGTTTCTTTGTTGCGGTGCAACTAAAGCGACTGTCGCGCGTTTACATCAGAGCGTAATCATTGCTGTGCTATGGCTAGCGGATGATTCAGGAGCGACGTCGAAGACAAGGGTGTTATGCGGTTGAGTGTTATCAAGTTCGTAGCGGTGGCAGGGTTGGTGGCCGCCTTTTGGGCGGTGCCATCGGTGGGCACGCGCGGCCAGGGAACCCTGGGCGACCGATTTGTGCACGTTGATCGCGACCTGCTTGCCGACTCGCCCGGCGCGCGGCTTTCGTTGCGCCATGCCGATGCCTTGGTGACCGGGGCCGTCGCGCAGCTGTAGCGTCTCCGGACAAGCTCCATCGTTGACGCCTTCAAGGCAGGCCCCTACACGCCAAGCGGAATTTAACTGATCGACGGCCATGGGGTTCAGGAACAGCGATGCGTAAGGCGTTTGGGCGAGCCGGTGTCTCTCTGGCCATTGCCACCACCTTGATTGCGCCGCCATCGGGTGCGCAGGGCATTGATCCGCGGGTATTGCAGCAGGTGCAGGGCCAATTGGGCAGCGGACCCAATGCTGGCGATGCTGTCGACCGGGCGCGTGACCAAGGCGACCAGCGTCAGTCTGTTGCCGCCGGTGCCGATCGCGCCACCCGCATCGATACCCGCGAGGAACAGGAATTGCGCCGCGCCGAAGCCCGCGCCGGTCTCGCCCGTCTCTATCGGGCGTCGCCGATCGAGCGCGAGTTTCGCGATCGGCTCGCTGATCCCACGCTCAAGCAATTTGGCTATGATCTCTTTCAGTCGGCAAGCGGTAGCACCGGCGGGCTGACCGGCGCGGTCGGTGACGATTATGTCATTGGCGTTGGCGACGATGTTGTCGTGCAATTCCAGGGCGCGACCAATGATTCCAAAACGGTTCGGGTCAGCCGCGATGGCCGGCTGGTCGTCGGTGCGCTGCCACCGATTTCGGCAGCCGGCCGCTCGATTGCCGCGGTAACCCGCGACCTGCAGGCAGCGACTCGGCGTACGCTGCTCGGTACCGAGGTGTTCATCTCGCTCGGCTCGGTTCGCGCCGCCACGGTGTTCGTGGGTGGCGAAGTCGATCGGCCTGGCCAGTATAACCTGACCGCGCTCAGCGATGTTTCGGCGGCGCTGGCCCAGGCAGGCGGCGTCCGGCGTTCGGGGTCGTTGCGCAATGTCCGCATCGTGCGCGGCGGCGGCTCGATCACGGTCGATCTTTACGGCCTGCTTGGCATTGGCAGCCCGCCGACCGTGCGCCTGCGCGACGGTGATCGCATCATTGTTCCGGTGATAGGCGATACCGTGGCCATTTCGGGAAGCGTCGCTCGCCCCGGCATTTATGAAATTCGCAAAGGGGCCTCGCTGGGCAATGTGCTGGATTACGCCGGCGGTGCGCTGCGCCCTCGCGGTAACCAGATCGCCATCAGCCGCATCAGTGCCGATGGCAGCGAACAATATATGCGTGCTGCCAGCCTTTCGACTGCGATGGTGCCCGGCGATGCTGTACAGTTGACCGGCGGCAGCGCCGGCGGCAGCACCGGGCGGGTCGTGCTGCGGGGCTTTGTATCCAATCCCGGTGCCCGTGCTTTGGTCTCGGCGCCGACAGTGCGTGACTTGCTCGGCGATGTCACAGATTTGAAATCAGATACTTATCTGCCGATGGCGGTGCTGATCCGACGTGATCCGACAACCGCTTCGCGGGTCTTTGAACCGGTCAATCTGCTTACGGCGCTGAACTCGCGTCCCGGTGTCGCGCTTCGCTCCGATGATCGGCTTTATGTTTTCAGCCGCGACGATATCGATTTCCTCAACCGCACCCCGGTGCGTCGCATCGTGCTGGGTCAGGCCAACACCTTGACCGAATGTGCTTCGCTCGACCGGCTTGAATCGCTGGTGCGCGATAGCCAGTCGACGCGGTTCAACGTCGTCACCCGGACAGCGTTCATCGTCGAACGCGGTGGCCAGAGCGATCTGGCGGCGACCGGGGGCAATATCAACACGGCGAGCCGCGGTGGCGACGCCGCGCTGCGCACGGGCGATGATCAGGTCGGATTGCGCCGTCTTGGCGCCGAACCGCAGATGAAGCTGCCCGATGAAGATACGGACAGCGCCGGCATTTCGGGCCGGGCACAGCGCTCATCGACTGGCCGTTGTCCGGCCGTGTTCGAGGAAGAGCCCGAATTATTGCCCGTCCTCATCGAAAACGCGGTTGCCGTTGGCGGTGCCGTGCGCCGGCCCGGCGCTTACCCGATCGCCGGCGCTGTCAGCGCGGCCGATCTTGCAGCGGTTGCCGAAGGCGTGCTGATCTCGGCCAGCGACATGACACTCGATGTCAGCCGCGCTACGGGCAGCGTCGTCACCCAGGAGCGCATTGCCACCCAGGGTTATCCCACCGCACAGGCGCAGACGCTGGTACGGGCGGGCGACGATCTGCGCTTCAACGCCGCCCAGCCGCAGTTCGAACCCGGCGGCGTCCTGTTGACGGGGGAATTCAACCGGCCCGGGCTTTATTCGATCCGCAAGGGTGAAACCTTGTCACAGCTGATGGCCCGCGCCGGCGGTGTCTCGCCGCTCGCCTACCCCTATGGCGCCATCTTTACCCGGCGTTCGGTGAAGGAATTGCAGCAAGAAGGCCTGCGCCGCACCAGCCGCGAACTGACCAATTCCCTGCTCGCGGTCTCGGCGCGCAAGGACAGTTCGGGTGATGCCCTGCTCGCCGGGCAACAGTTGATCCAGCAACTGGCGACAGTCGAAGCGCCAGGCCGCGTGGTGGTGGAGGCCGATCCGCGCGTTATCGCGGTGCGCGGCGATCTCGATACCGTGCTGGAAAGCGGCGATGCGATCGTCATGCCCAAACAGCCCAATTTCGTGCTCGCCCTTGGCGACGTGTCGAACCCGGGCGCCTTGCAGTTCATCAAGGACAAATCAGTCAGTGATTATCTGAGCGAAACCGGCGGCACTCAATCGACCGCCGACAAGCGCCGGATTTTCGTCGTGCTGCCCAATGGCACCTCGCAACCGATCGGCGGCCGCGGTTGGGGCCGATCGGACAATGTTGTCGTTCCACCCGGATCGACGATCATCGTCCCCAAGAATATCGATCCGCTCTACAAGCTTGATGTTGCTCGCGATGTAACCGGCATCGTTGCCAGCTTGCTGACATCGGTGGCCACGGTGGCGCTGCTGGCGACACGCTAGCGTCGGCGCCTCAAACGCGGCGATACAAAAGGGTCACGCTTATCCGCCGGTTGCGCGGGTCGGCGTGGTCGGCGGCGTTGTACGGGTCGGTATCGGCAACGCCTTCAATGCGCCGGAAGCGGGCTTCATCGACTCCGGCCCGCGTCAGCGCCTGGCGCGTGGCATCGGCGCGCAACGTTGAAAGTGTCCAGTTATTGGCGCCGCCTCTGGCGCCATAGGGGATCGAATCGGTGTGGCCGCGCACGGTCAGTGCATTGGGGGTTTCCGCCACCGCCTTGGCGACTGATGTCACCATTGTTGTCGCAGCAGCACTGAACTGCGCATTGCCGATGCCGAACATGGCAAAATCGGCGCGCTCGACCATGTCGATGCGCAGGCCATCCTGGACGCGCACAAAACGGATCTGGCCCTTCAGGCCCTTGAGCGTCGGGTCGCCGGCGACGCGCGCTGCAACCAGTTTTTCGACGGTGCGAAAGCGCGCTTCATCATCGCTACGGACCTTGGCATCGACAGGTTTGGGCACAGCGGCGTCCTGTTTGGCCACATCGGCTTTGGCGCCGCCCCCTGAGATCGCCAGCGGTCGCGGCCCGCGCATCGTTGCATGGGGGGCAGCACCTTCTTCGGCATCGAGCGCGCGGCCGCCCATGATGCCGTTCGACCCGCCGCTGTTCTTCATCTGGATGATCGTCGGGGTGAAATAGTCGGCGATGCCGCGGCGCTGGGTTTCATCCGTGGCGCCCAGGATCCACATCAGCATGAAAAACGCCATCATCGCGGTCACGAAATCGGCATAGGCGATTTTCCAGGCGCCGCCATGGTGCGCGGCATGGTGTTTCTTGGCCCGTTTGATGATGATCTCGGGTTCGATCTTGAGCTCGGGCTTCACCGGCCGGCCCTATTTCGCGGCGCGCAGGCCATCAAAGACCTCCGAAAATGTCGGCTGGTTGGCCGGGCCGATGGCGGTGCGCGCGGCCTCGATGACGAGCGGCTGTGGCTGGCCCTTCAGGCTGGCAACGATGACACGGCGCACGACCAGATAGATTTCGCCATCGGCCTCGAGCACTGCCTTCAACCGCGCCGCGCACGGCCCGATGATGCCGTAGCTGAGCAGCACCCCCAGGAAGGTGCCGACCAGCGCCGATCCGATCATTGCCCCCAGCACCGCCGGCGGCTGGTCGATCGACGCCATCGTCTTGATGACGCCCAGCACGGCGGCGACAATGCCCAGCGCCGGTAGCGCGTCCGACATGGTCTGCAGGCTTTCGACGGGTTTCAGCGCGGCGGTGTGGTGCGTCTCAATGGCGGTGTCGATCACCTCCTCGACGGCATAAGGCGATAGCGTGCCAGTCGACACGACCAGCAGCCGCATCGAATCGGTGAGCAGGTGGAGGAAGACAGGGTCCTTCTGGAACACCGGATAATCAGCAAATATGCTCGAAGATTTGGGGTCTTCGATATGTGGTTCCACGGCCACCGGGCCATCGTTGCGGAACATCTTCATCAACCGCGCTGTCAAAAAGATCGCAGCGCTATAATCGGCTTTTTTGTATTTCGGGCCTTTCACGATGGCAACAAAGCCGCCGCCCATTGCCTTGATGCCGGCAATATCGGTGCCGATCAGCGTCGCGCCGGCGGCAGCACCACCGATAATCAACATTTCGTGCGGTAGTGCGTGGAGCACAGCGCCGATGCTGCCGCCGGTGAACGCAAAGCCACCGAACACCATGACAATCAACACGACAAGGCCAATAACCGAAATCATGGGTGGTCAGGTTCGCTCCCCTGGCCCCGGACCGGGCGGTGTTGCTGTCACAGCCACCATTACGGCGGCGCGGCAGGCGCGCTTAGCCACCGAGAGCGTTAATCGGCATTAGGGGAGATTTCGTTAGCGCAATTGATCCCATAGGGAGAGGTTGCTGGTCTGCACAAAACTCGCCTGCGCTGCCCGCACCACAGTCAACAGGCGTTGCAGCCGGGCGATACCTTCGGTCAGATCAAGGCTTTCCAGCTTGGTCAGGTCGGTCTGGATGGCAAGGCTGGTGCGCGCAATCCGTTCGGTTTCGCTTTCAAGCCGGCCAAGCCGCGCCCCGGCCGTCGCGCGTGCGGTACCAAGCCGGGTGATATGGCCATCGATTTCACCCAGCGCGGCGCTCATCGCGGTGTTGCGCAAGGTTTTATCGGGCTCGGCCAGCGCTCCGACCAGTGCCGACAAGGTGGCAAACAGATCGCGACTTGTAATGGTCGTTACCGGCGGCGCGCCGGTGACTGTCGACGTTGTGATCCCGAAGGCGTCGGGCCCCTCGATGCCGCCGGAAACGCTGGCGCCATCAATCACCACCGCTGGTGCGCGCCCGGCGCCCTGCCATTGCAGCACGCCATCGGCATCGGCAGCATAAGCGGGAACAGCGCTGGCGGCACCGCCGAACAAGCGCTCGCCATCGCTGCCGCGCGTGTCGGCAAGGCCGGTCGCCGCCGCCAGCAGTTCGCTGACTTCGGTGGCAAGCACGTCGCGATCGCTGGCGGACAAGGTGCCGTTGCTGCCTTGCAGCGCTAGTTCGCGGGCGCGCTGGACGATGTCCGAAATGCCGGCCAGCGCCGTATCGGTGGCGTTCAGGCGGCGGCTCGCGGCATCGATGCCGCGCTGGGTCGCCAGGGCGGCGGTATCGGCGCGGCGCAGTACGCTGGCGCGGGTGAAGGCAATCGGGTCATCGGCCGGCGCGGTGACGCGCTTGCCGGTGGCGATCTGTTCCTGCGCCATGTCGGCGGCTCGGTTGAGGCTGGTCAGCCGCGCTACTGCAGCGGCATGCGCGGCACGGGTGTTGATTGCCGTCACCGCGCAATCCCCAGCAGGGTGTCGAGCATGTCACGCGCGGCGGCGATGACCTGGGCATTGGCGCGATAGGCTGCCTGCAACCGGGTCAGTTCGGCGGCTTCCTGGTTGATGTCGACACCCGACACGGCATCGCGGGCACGGGCGCTGTCATCGCGCACGGCCTGTGCGGTTTCGCCGAGCCGGTCGGTTTCGGCAAGGCGTGATGCGATGCCGGCCAGGCTGGCATCGAGGCTGGTCTCCAGCGTGCCGCCGGCAGCGCTGACGGTGCGTACCCGATCGAGCGCGCGGGCATTGCCATTGTCGCTGCTGCCGGCGCCGGTCGCCAGCAGTCGAAAACTGTCACCAACGATGGGTATGCCCGACATGCCGAAATCAAAACCGGTGCCAGCGATGCGCGAACCATCGAGCGTCACCGTGGCAATGACAAGGCCGCTGGCAATCTCGGTCACATCGGCGGTCCCGATGCCGCCGGCAAAGGCGGTGACGCTGATCCGCAGGGGCGGCGTACCGGCAAAGCCCGCCGCGCTGGCATCGGGGCTGACGAGCAGCCGGGCATTGCCCTTGTTGCTGGCGCTGGCATCGCTGACATAGCGATCGGCAACAGCGAGCCGGCTGGGTCCGATAGGGCGCAGGGCCAACCCGATGGCACCGCCGACAGGATCGAGCCGCCAACTGTCGCCGCTACGGGCACCGGCGCGTGTTGTTACCGTCAGGCCATCGAGCGCCAGCGGGCCGGGACCCGACACGCTGGCGGTGCCGTCTATTCTTGCCAGCGTCCAATCGGCAGCGTTGCGGACGAGGCGATAGCCATCGGTGGCCGGCACCGCGCCATCGGCGAGCGTCACTTCGATCCCGGCGCTGCCGGCATTGGCAGCCCCCGGCGTTACAGCGATTGATGTCGTGGAAAACAGCGGCGTTCCCGGATCGCCAAGCGCGTCGCTGCCTTGTTGCGCCCAATCGTTGACGGCAATGGCGAAACGGTTGGCGAGCGTATCGATGGCCGCCCGCGCGGCAGCGACTTCGCTTTTGGCTTCGATCAAGCCCGCCAGGCTGCCGCTGGCGGGCAGGCGGACGCTGATCGCGCCATGCGTTGGATCGAGCACGAGTTCGGGCGTGCCGCCATTGTCGCGCACGCCAACGCGGATGGCGCTGCCATTGCCCGGCACCAGCACGGCGCCGCCGTTACCACTGCCCAGGCTGACCGCCACAGTGCCGCGGGCGCCTTCGGTCACATTGATGCGCACGCGTTCGGCGAGGGCCGCCAGCAGCGCGTCGCGGCTGTCGAGCAGGCCATTGGCGGCCGCGCCGCCCGATTGTGTGCGCCGCAGTTCATCATTCACACGCGCCAGCCCGGTGGTGATGGCATTGATCTGGGTTGTCGTTGCCGAGATGGCGCTGCCGATATCGGCATCGAGCCGGGCCAGATTGGCGCCGAGCGCGGCAAAGCCACTTGCCGCCTGATCGGCGCGATCGAGAAAGATGGTGCGCGCCGCCACCGATGTCGGGGCCGCCGCCAAGTCAACGCCGGCATCGAAAAAGCCGCCCAGCCGTGTGTCGAGGGCGCTGCCGGTCACGCCATCCTGCAGGCGCTTCAGCCAGTCGCTGCGGGCGGCAAAGCGTTCATGATCACCGGCGGCGACACGGGCTGCATTGGTTTTCAAACTGTCGCTGGCGCGGATGGTATCGCCGGCGATGACACCGCTGCCGGCGCTGGTCTCGCGGGCAAACGGGGTGCCGGCCCCGGCCGGTGCGCTGGCGAGTGACAGCGACCGGCGGACATAATTTTCCGAATCGGCATTGGCGACATTATCACCGGTCACCGCCAGCGCTGCCTGATAGGCGCGCACGCCCGACGCGCCGATGCGCAACAGATCGGTCATCGCCTTGCCTCGGGCCCGGCGCTGCGCGCCGCATCAGGCACGGCGCGGAGCGCCGCATCAGGCACGGCGCTGCGCGCCGCATCAGAGAAGCCGCTGCGCGCGCTTTCCGCCGCCAGCAGCCGCGCAATGCCCAGTGGCGCTGCCCGGGCAATGGCTTCGGCGCGGGTATGATCGATCATGGCACGAACATGGTCGCCGCTGCCGCCGCTGTCTTCGCCCAGGCCATCGTCGCCCAGGCTGGCGGTGCGTGCCGATTTGAGCAGGCTTTCAGCGATCAGGGCTTCGAAACGCTGCGCCACCGCGGCGATATCGGCCGGTGATCGGGCGGGGGCGGCCGGCCCCGGCCAGTCGCTGCGCACGCGCGGCATGGTAAGGGGGGCGGTGAGGGGGGCCAGCATCAGATCACCACCAGTTCGGCACGCAAGGCACCCGCAGCCTTCAACGCTTCCAGAATGGCGACAAGATCACCCGGCGCCGCCCCGAGCGCATTGACAGCATCGACGATGTCGTTGAGCCGGGCACCGGGCTGGAACAATTGCATCCGCGCTGGCGCTTCGCTGGCGTCCACGCTCGATTGCTGGGTAATCGCGGTATTGCCGCCGCCAAAGGCATTGGGCTGGCTCGCCTGCTGGTTTTCGGTGACCCGCACGGTCAGGTTGCCGTGCGCGATGGCCGCCGGCAAAATGCGGACTTCGCCGCCGATAACCACCGTACCGGTGCGGGCGTTGACGATCACCCGCGCCGGCGGCGGCGCCAGCCTGACTTCCAGGCTTTCGATGCGGGCAGCCAGCGCCATGCGCGCCGCGCCATCGGCAGGCGCCCTGATGGCGATGGTCGCGGCATCGAGGGTGGTTGCCGCGATCCCGCCCAGTGCGATGTTGATCGCATCGGTAACGCTGCGCGCCGTGCTGAAATCCTGGTCGATAAGGTCAAGGTGCAGATCGGCGTTGTCGGCGAATGGCGATGGGACGCTGCGCTCGATACTGGCACCGCCCGGTATGCGCCCCGATGACGGTGTGCCGACGACGATCTTGGATCCGTCCTTGCCCTCGGCGCCAAAGCCGCCGACCGCCAGATTGCCTTGCGCCAGAGCATAGACTTCGCCATCGGCGCCTTGCATTGGCGCCAGCAAAAGGGTGCCGCCGCGCAGCGACTTTGCCTTGCCCAACGCCGATACCGTTACATCGACGCGCTGTCCGGGCTTGCCGAAAGGCGGCAGCTCGGCGGTGAGCATCACGGCGGCAGCGTTTTTCAGCCCAGGGTTGATGCCGGGCGGCAACGCGACCCCCAGCCGTGCGGCGGCCGATTTCAATGACTGGACCGTATATTCCAGATTATCGTCACCGCTGCCCGATAAGCCGACGACGATACCAAAGCCGGTCAGTGCGTTGGTGCGAACACCGGCAAAGCGAGCGACATCCTTGATGCGTTCGGCGTGCGCCGGGTTGGCCAGCAGCAATGCAGCAAGGCCCAGCGCAAACAGCAATACATTGCCGACGCCGTGCGGTAGTCGAAGCATGGCCCCGCGCCGTTTCACAGCGGGATCACTTTGGCAAAAAAGCGGGCCAGCCAGCCCTGTCGGCTCTGGTCCGCAACCTGGCCGCTGCCGGAATAGCGAATGCGGGCATCGGCGACGCGGGTGGACGCTATGCTGTTATCGGGCCCAAGATCGTCGATGCGTACAAGCCCGGTCAGTTGCACCTGTTCCTCGCCGCGGTTGAGCGTCAGCCGCTTTTCGCCCGCGACCATCAACACGCCGCCCGGCAACACCCGGGCGACGGTGACCGTGATATCGCCCGATAGCTGATTGTCTTGCGCCGCGCTGCCGCTGCCTTTGAACCCCTGGGTCGAGCCGCCTTGCGTCAGCCCCTTGGGCACAAAGGAAAACGGCGGCGCATCGGGCAGGGTGATGCTGGTATTGCCGTTGCGGTTTGAATCGGCCGATGCGGATTTGCGCGCTTGCGTGCGTTCGACAAGCCGGATGGTGAGCAGATCACCGACGCGCCGGGCGCGGCGGTCGCTGGTCAATCCGGCAAAGCTGGCGGGATTGTACAGGCTGCCGGTTGCGGCCGGCGGTTCAACGGCCGGCGGCGGCGGCACCGGCAGGGTGGCGAGAACGCCCGGCACGCGCCCAAAGCCTTCATCGGCGCAGCCCGGCACCAGCAGCGCCAGCGCCGCCAAAACCTGTGCCCTAAACATTTTGCGTCACGTATTGCGCCATTTCATCGGCAGCCTTGATGACCTTGGCGTTGACTTCATAGGCGCGCTGCGTCTCGATCATGTCGACCAGTTCCTGCACCGTCGAGACGTTGGAACCTTCCAGCGCGCCCTGGCGGATGCTGCCGGCGCCATCGATCCCGGCGATACCGGTTTGCGGGGCACCGCTCGCGGCGGTTTCGCCGAACAGATTGTCCCCGCGCGCCTCGAGCCCGGCGGCGTTGAGAAAGCGGGTAACCTGGATCTGCCCGGCCTCGACCGGTGCCGGCTCACCCTGCAACGTGGCGGTAACGGTGCCATCGGGCGCTATGGTTATGTCCTGCGCGCCATCGGGAATGCTGATCGTTTGCGCCAGCCTCAGCCCCGCCGACGTGACGATTTCACCGGTTGCTGAAAGTTTGAAACTGCCATCGCGGGTATAGGCCTGGCGGCCATCGGGGGTCAGCACGGCGAAAAAGCCTTCACCTTCGATGGCAACGTCAAGCGCATTGTCGGTCTGGGTGAGCGCGCCCTGCGATTGGATGCGTTCGGTGCCGCCGACGCGCACGCCGGTGCCGGTGCCCAACCCGGTGGCATATTGGCTATCGGCACCCGACGGCGCGCCGGCCTGGCGGCTGTCTTGATACATCAACGACACAAAGGCAGCGCGGTCGCGCTTGAAGCCGGTGGTGTTAACGTTGGCGAGGTTGTTCGAGATCGTGCGCATGCGCTGGTCGAGCGCATCGAGCCCGGAGCGGGCGATCTGCAGGGCACTGGTCATTGCGTTTGCTCCTAATTGTCAAATGCCATCAGGCGGGCGGTGCGTTCGTCGATATCCTTGGCAACGCCGAGCAGCCGGGCGTTGACTTCAAAGCCGCGCGATTCCGCCACCAGTTCGGCCAGCGCACCGGCGGTCTGCACATTTGCCGCCTCGAGGGCACCGCTGGTCAGCCGGGCTGCGGGGTCGAACGGCAGGGGGTCTTTGGTGGCGAACAGCCCGTCACCAGCCTTGTCGAGATTGCTGATGCTGCTGCCATCGACCAGTTTCAGCCGGCCCAGCGGCGTGATGGCGTCACCCACGCGGGCTGACAAATTGCCATCGTCGGCAATGCTGAGTGCCGAGCCCGCCGGCACGGTGACAGGCGCACCATTTTGGCCGAGCACGGCACGGCCATCGCCATTTTGCAGCACGCCCGACGCACTGACCGTCAGGTCGCCGCGGCGAGTATAGGCCTCGGTCGGTTTGCCCTGCACGACCGGGCCCTGCACCGCCAGCCAGGCTTCGCCGCCCATGGCGATATCAAGGCCGCGACCGGTGGGGGAGACCCGGCCGGGGTCGTGCGGGGTGGCGAGGCTGGGGGCGCCGGCCTGGACGCGGCTGGTAACGGCATCGCCCTTGAAATAGCGGCCCTCGGCAGCAACCAGTTCGCGGCGAAAGCCGGTGGTGGCGGCGTTGGCGAGATTGTTCGCGGTCACGGTCTGGGCCCGGCCGCGCGCCGCCATGCCGGTGAGTGCTGTATAGATCAGCCTGTCCATTGTCGCCCCCGGCTATGCGTTTACTGGCGCAGGTTGATGATGGTTTGCAGCAGCGTGGTATCGGTCTCCATCGCCTTGGCATTGGCCTGGAAATTGCGTTGCGCCGCGATCAGCCCGACAAGTTCGAGCGTCAGATCGACGTTGGAGCGTTCAAGGCTGCCCGACAGGATGCCGCCAATGCCGTTGCGGCCGGCCTCGCCGGTGATCGGCGTGCCCGAATCCGGCGTGGCGACATAGCTGGCGTCACCGGTCTGTTTCAGCCCTTGCGGATTGGCGAAGATGGCGAGCGCGACCTTGCCCAGCGTCTGGACCTCACCGTTGGTAAAGCTGGCCTTCAACGTGCCGCTGCTATCGACCGCAACGCTTTCAAGCTGGCCGGACGGAAATCCATCCTGTTCGATGGTGGCGCGGCTGAAGGAACCCGATTGCTGGGTGGTGGCGATGCCATGGTCAAGCGCCAGCGCAATAACCTGGCCACCGCTGGCCGGCGTGAAGGGATCGAACTGGAAAGGCGTTGCCGGCGCGGTCAATATCCCGGCGGTGTCAAAGGTCATCGGAATGCCCTTGACGCCGCCGACTTCGAGCTCGGTCGCGCCAACCAGCACATGCGCGGTCCATTTGTGCGTCGGGTCAGGCACCGTCGGCACCGCCGTTTTCACATAATAGATGTTTGCCGCCAGTGGATTACCAAGCGAATCATAAATCGTCACCGAGGTCGAATGGTTGAATGTTGTCGGGTCGTTGGCGTTAAAGACATAGGGGTTGAGCGCGGTGTAGATCGGTCTGTCGGGTATGATCGTCGCATCGGCGGGCAGGTTGACCGCCAGCTTGATCGATGATGTCGCCTGCGGGACGCCGGACGTGAGCGGCAGCCGCGCCGAAATGCTGGCGCCAAGGTCGCTCGACAGGATACTGCCATCGCTTGTCGTCGGGAAAAGTTGCAGGCGGCGCCCGGCGCTATCGATGACATAGCGATTGGCATCGACGGCAAAACTGCCGTTGCGGGTAAAACTGGTCGCACCATCGCCGCTGTTGCCCTTCACCGCGAAAAAGCCCTGGCCCGAAATGGCGAGATCGAGTGCGCTGTCGGATGAATCGATCGGCCCTTGCTGAAATTGCTGGATCACACCGCGGACGCTGACGCCCGATCCGATAACGCGCGAGGCATTTTGCAGCGGCGAATTGGAGATGACATCGCCAAAGGCGACCCGGCTGCGTTTGAAGCCGTTGGTGCTGACATTGGCGATATTGTTGGCCAGCGCCGAAAGCTCGGTCTGGGCGCCGGCAAGGCCGGAAACGGAGGTTGAAAAAGCCATCGGTCTATTCCTTTGCGAGCGGGGTGGAAGCGGCAATCAACGTGTCGAGCCTGGCGGCGATGCCGGCGAGGGCGCTGTTGCTTTGCGCCAGCGCGCTGTTCATCGAGGCGATGCCGTTGACCGTTGAAAATTGCGCCATCTGGGCGACATATTCGCTGTTATCGACCGGCTTGGTCGGGTCCTGATTTTTCAACTGGGCGCTCATCAGCGCGAGAAAATCGGCCTGGTCGAGCGTTGTCTTGTGCGCCTTTGCCGATGGCCGGGCGGCCGGGATGCCGGTGGGCAACAGGCTGGAGAACGGGTCCACCATGATCAGCGACCCATCCGCAGCGTATCGAGCGCCAGCGCCTTGGCGGTGGTCAGCACTTCAACGTTGTTGGCATATTGCCTTGCGGTTTCAACCATTTCGACAAGCTCCTGATTGGGATCGACAGCGGCCACCCAGATATTTCCTTCGGGGTCGGCGAGCGGGTGGCCGGGTTCGTTGCGTTTTTCCGGCGTTCCCGTGCGGGTGACATCGGCGACATCGACGGTCGCTGTGGCGCCGGCATAGCGGGTGGCGAAAACCGGCTTCAGGGCGCGATAGGCACCGGCTTCAGTGCCCGAAACAGCCCCGGCATTGGCAAGATTCGATGCGGTCGTGTTGAGCCGCACGAGCTGCGCCGCCATGGCGCGCCCGGCGATATCGAAGGTGGAAAGTGTCCCGGGCATCATTCACCACCTTTCAGCGCCGCCATCATCGTTTCGATACGGCCCGACAGAAAACTCAGCGTTGCGCGATAGTTGAGCGCATTTTCGGTGAACGCTGTCTGTTCAGTGGCAAGTTCCACCGTGTTGCCATCAAGCGACACCTGCACGGGGACGCGGTAGCGCAGCGCGTCGCCGGATGCGCCGCGAGTGGCGCTGTCGAGAGCGCTGCGAAAATCGAGGTCGCGGGCCTTGTATCCAGGCGTCGCAGCATTGGCGATGTTGGACGCGATGATGTCGAGCCGTTGCGACCGCAGCCGCAGTGCGTCGGCGTGGATGCCCAATTGGCGATCGATGAGGTCGGGTCCGGTCATGGCCGACGCAATGCAAGCGCCGTGCCAAGCGCATTTCACCGGGTTTATGCCGGGTTCGGGCGGCAAAAACGGCAAGCGCATGCCGGTTTGGCGGCAGGTTCTTGCCGCTTTCGACCGGGGCCTGTGCCGCCGCAACGAGGTAACGGCCAGTTGGCGCGATCCTTGCTTGGTGGTGGGCGAAGGAGCGCTTGTTGATGCGAATGCTATTGCCGCTGATCCTGGTTGCTGCCCCGGTGCTGGCCCAATCGGTGCCGCCACCGGGTGCTGCAATGATTGCGCCGGCGCGGCTGCAAACCGCCGTCGAAATGTTCGCCGGGCGTTCGGTCGTGGTCGATCCGCGGCTATTGTTGCCGGCCTGCCGCAACCCGGCGATGGCCTGGGGGCCGGCCGGGCGCAGCGTCGCTGTCAGCTGCGCTGTGCCGGCTTGGCAAGTGTTCGTGCCGCTTGCCGACGGCCAGCCCGCGCCACTGTTGTCGCCGCCCGCAGCACCTGCGGCTACCCGGCCGGCGATCCGGCGCGGCGACCAGGTCACCCTCGAAGCGGCTGGCCCGGGGTTTGTCATCGGCATGACCGCCATTGCCGATGCGGATTCGCGTGACGGCCGCGTTGCCTTGCGTTCCGGCACCGGCGGTCGGCGCCTGACCGGCATTATCGGTGACGACGGTCACGTCCGGCTGACGGGTTTAAGCGCGATGGTAAACGGCCGTTAAGTGCAAAGGCGAAGCATCGCCGGCCGTTCAACGCCGCATGCAATATGAGGAGAACAAGATGATCGATGGCATTGGCCGCAGCGGCCCGCAGCGCCTTCCCGTTGCCAGTGGTGATGGCGTTGCCCGAACCAGCGAATTGCGCAGCGGTTTGGCAGTCAAATCGCCAAAGGCGCCAGCGCCCACACAAATCAGCGGCGTTGCCCGCGATCTCGCCGCGTCGCCGCCGGTCGATGCGGCGCGCGTCGCCGCGTTGCGCACCGCTATTGCCGGCGGTGCCTACAAGCCCGATCCAGACCGGATCGCAGCAGCGATGATCCGGCTTGAAAGCGGGCAGGCACCCCCTGTTACGCGTCGCTGACGATGACGGCGGGGGCCGATAGCGCAGACGCAGGAAGCGTCATGCATGACGGCTGCTTTGCGGCGCTGGTCGATGCGATCCGCGCCGAACTGTCGGCGCTTGCCGCCGAAGATGCCCCGGCGATCGAAGCCGCGACAATCGCCAAGGTCGCGGCCCTGCAGGCGGTTGCGACCGCTGTTGCGCAAGGGACACCCGCGCCGCGCGCCTTGCTCGAAGCCGCGCGTGATCTCAATGCCGAAGCGGCGCTGCGGGCACGTGCCAAGATCATCGGCATCGAACGCCAGCTCGGGGCGCTGAATACCCGCGCCGGCAGGCCGGCGGCGATTGTCTATGGCCGCGACGGACGCTGGGCATGACCGACATCCGCGCCCCCGCCCTCGCCCTCGCCCCCGGCAGCGATGCCGCCCGCATTGCGACCGTGGTGCGCGATGCAGCGGCGCGCACCGGGGTGGATTTCAATTTCCTGTTTGCGCAGGCCAAAGCCGAATCGGGGCTCAACCCGACGGCGCAGGCGCGCACATCGAGCGCACGCGGCCTGTATCAGTTCACCAATGGCACCTGGCTCGAAACGGTGCGCCGCCACGGCAATGCGCATGGCCTTGGCTGGGCCGCCGACATGATCAACAGCGGCGCCGCCCGCGCCGGCACGGCGGCACGCACCACCATTTTGGCGCTGCGCGACGATGCCCAGGCCGCGGCGCTGATGGCGGGCGAATTCGCCAGCGACAATGCAGCGATCCTTGAAAGAAAACTCGGCCGCGTCGCGGGCGCTGCCGATCTTTACATGGCGGCGTTCCTTGGTGCCGGCGGCGCCACGCGCTTTCTCGGCGCGCTGGCGCGCAGCCCCGATGCCGCCGCAGCCAGCCTGTTTCCGACCGAGGCCGCCGCCAACACGTCGATCTTTTTCGCGCGCGACGGCAGCCCCCGGTCGCTGGCGCAAATTTATGATCGCATGGCCGCCAAGATAAGCGGTGCGGCTGCGTCTCCCGTCACGCGCTCCGCAGCGTCGCCCTTGATGCGCACTACGGCTGCTGCTGCGTCCTACGCGTCGGCCTATGCCGCGCCGCCAACCCCGGTCATCGATGTGACCCGCGCGCGCCTCGCCTATCTCCTGCTTGCCGAACTCGGCGGGTAGCGGCGATGGGGGGGCTTTCTCTGCCGGATCTGCGCCTGGCCTTGCGCCGGGTCGATCCCCGCGCTGCGCTGCTGCCGGTCGCTATTCTGGCACTGGTCCTGTTGATGGTCGTGCCGGTGCCGGCGCTGCTGCTCGATCTGTTTTTCATCCTCAACATCGCCATTTCGCTCGCGGTGCTGATGGTTGCCATCAACACCCGTAAAGTGCTTGATTTTTCGGCTTTTCCCACCGTTTTGCTGTTCGCCACCCTGCTGCGGCTATCGCTCAATGTTGCCTCAACGCGGGTCGTGCTGGTGCATGGCCATGAAGGCACCGCGGCGGCCGGCCATGTCATTGAAGCCTTTGGCGCGTTTCTGGTGGGCGGCGATTATATCGTCGGCATCTTTGTTTTTGCAGTGCTGATGATCATCAATCTGGTGGTCATCACCAAGGGTGCCGGGCGCGTTTCCGAAGTCGCGGCGCGCTTCACCCTCGATGCCTTGCCCGGTAAACAGATGGCGATCGATGCCGATATGAACGCCGGGCTGCTAACCGCCGATGAAGCCCGCGCCCGCCGTGCCGAAGTGACGACCGAGGCCGACTTCCACGGCTCGATGGATGGCGCTTCAAAATTCGTGAAGGGCGATGCCATTGCCGGCACGCTTATTCTTGCCATCAACATTATCGGCGGCCTGATCCTTGGCACGGTTCAGCATGATCTGCCGCTGGCTGAGGCCGCTCGCGTCTATGTGCTGCTCGCCATTGGTGATGGGCTGGTGGCGCAGGTGCCGGCGCTGCTGCTGTCGATTGCCGCCGCCATGGTCGTTACCCGCGTTGGCAGCGATGAAGGATTGGCGGGGCAGGTCACCCAGCAGTTTTCGGGCGCGGGCAATTGGGCCCCCGTCGCGGTCATTCTGGCGCTGCTGGCGGCACTGCCGGGGATGCCGCATTTCGTGATCCTGGCGGCCGCTGCGGGCACGGCGGCCATGGCGTGGAAATTGCGCCGCCGCAGCGATACGGCGCCCGCAGCGGCAATCCCGGCCGCCGAAGCCGCCAGCATTGCCTGGGCCGATGTGTCGGATACCGCCGCCGCCAGCCTTGAAATCGGTTTTGGCCTGGTGCCGCTGGTCGATGAAAGCCGCGAGGCGCCGTTGCTGGCGCGGATTACCGCGATCCGCCGGCAATTATCCAAGCAACTCGGGTTTGTGCTGCCGCAAGTGCGGGTTCGGGATGATCTGGCGCTGGCGCCCTTTGCCTATCGCATCGCCATCGGCGGGGTGACGGTTGGCGAAGACATGGCCTTTCCCGATGATGTGCTCGCCATTGCGGCAGGGCCGGTGACCGCCGAAATCGCCGGACGCCCGGTGAATGACCCGGCCTTTGGTTTGCCGGCGCGGTGGATTTCGCCCGACGAGGCCGATCTGGCGACAGCGGCAGGCTATACCGTTGTCGATGCCGCTTCGGTGATCGGCACCCACCTCAACCAACTGCTCGGCGCCCACGCCCATCGCCTGATCGGGCAGGATGAAGTCCAGGCCATGCTCGATACGCTGGCCGAAAGCGCGCCCGCGCTGGCAGGTGGGCTGGTGCCCAAGCTGTTGCCGCTGAGTGTTGTAACGCAGGTAATCCAGCGGCTGGTCGAAGAAGCCGTGCCGGTGCGCGATACCCGCGCCATTGTCACGGCACTGATAACCCATGCCGCGCGCTCGCAGGATGCAGCGGAACTGACCGAATTGATCCGCCCGGCGCTGGGCCCCGCGATTATCCAGACGCTGGCAGGCTTGCGTGAGCCGGTGACCGCCATCGCGCTCGATCCGGCGCTTGAGGCGTTGCTGGCCGGGGCCGTGCGTGCGGCGCCGGGCAGTAACTGGCCGTTCGATCCGGCGCTGGGCCAGCGGGTCGGCGAAGCGGTTTCGATAGCGGCCGATGAGGTGATGGCGAGCGGCAAGCGCTTTGCCGTCGTCACCACACCGCCGGTTCGCCGCGCGCTCTGGCTGTTGCTGCGCGTGCGTCTGCCACAGCCGGTGGTGCTGTCTTTCACCGAAATTCCCGACGACCGCAGCGTGGATGTCGTCGCTGTTGTCGGCGGTGCGCCGAACCCAAACGTCAGCGGCGGTGCCGCAACGCCCAACCCCGAACCCGCAGGAGCCTGATCCGATGGATGCTCGTCTTGGCCTCAACCCGGCGCTTTATGCGCCGGCGCGTCTTGCCCGAACTGATCCGGAACGGCTGGTGTCATCGCACC
>JBBQMB010000010.1:0-37505 GCA_038328515.1 Sphingomonadales bacterium | reverse complement strand
GCGAGAGTGTGCACGCGACCGGGCCGCTGGTGTGGCGCGAGAAGATTGCGAAGATGAAGGCGCTGGAGGGCGTTTGAGGGAAGGGCCTCCGGCAGCAAAGCCTGTCCTCGCGAAGGCGGGGAGCCTTGGGCCCCAGACCCGATTTCGATTTAGGGCACTGTCATCGTAATTACTGTAAAGCCCGCCCCGAAGCGTAGAGGCAAGAAGGGCGGCAAGAATTAAGTATACTGGCCCTGGAGTTTCATGGAACAAAATACAGGTCGAACCTTGGTCCGCCAGCGCCGGGGACCAAAACCTGCGGAGGACAGGAGATAAGTATAGTGTCCCCGGAGTTTTTACCCCGGAATTTTTAGTGTAGTGTCCCCGGAATTTTATAGTGAGACCAGCATCGCTAGCCCAACCACGTCGGCGTGGCGCTTTTCTCCGTTGGGGCCTTTAGGCAAAATCTAATCCATGACCCTGGCTAAGGCAGCACGACAGGTATCGTTTCCGTTGACCCGCTGATTTGCCATTGCCGCGTGATCCGCGTCTGAACACGGCATCTCCGGCAACTCGAAAGATAGACCGCAATATTTACACTCTCGCATCTTCATTGCTCCAAGCTTTGCGCTAAGCATAAATGGGCGCGAGGCAAATAGCGAGGGCTATGCGCCGGGGGGCAGATTTCAAAGTGAGACACTACCGGCCTTGGCCCGCGCTTTGCCGGGCTGAGTTTTCGGTTGATGGTGCGTTCGGCTTCGGCGATCCATTCCGCCGATGCCAGCGGGCGGCCGGTGCTGGCTAGGGCTTCGATTTCGGCAATGCTTGCCGTTTCATCCATTGCCTCCAGGCCGATCGCGAGCATGTCTTCGGAAACAGACCCTCGATCGCTTTCACAAGGAGCCGACTATTCCGCCTCAAAATAGCGTACAATGTCGCGCTGGCCGTGCAGCACATTTACCACTTCCAGCGCATCGGCTTGATAGCGGAAAAAGATGACATATCCCAAGCACGGCGTGCTGCGAATGTCGGCGCGCAGTTCGGGGCGGGCGGTGCCAAGTGTGGCTGGCAATGATGCCAGTTGGCGACATTTGTCGCGCAAACGGTTGGTGAAATTGACCGCGACCGTGCGGCTGCCGCTCTCGGTCGCGATATAGACCGCAATATCCAGCAGATTGTCGGTGGCGGCGTCGGTGAATGTCAGGCGGCGCACTATGGTGCTTTCGGTGCGCGTTCCCAATTATCGAGCGCGGCGTTGATATGCGCGCTCACGACAGCATCGCTATGCGCGCCACCCCGAAGAATGGAGGCGTCAAGCGTGTCACGCAGGGCGGCTAATTTGGCTTCACGCTCTTCCACCAAGCGCAATCCCTCGCGCACCACTTCGCTCGCGGAGCCGTAGCGCCCTGATTTCAGGACGGTATCAACAAAGCCTTCCCAGCGCTCTCCGATTGAAACATTCATGCTGCGCTCCCGCATTGACGATCAAGATGAGTGTACGCAAATAACAGGATTAGCGCAATTATTGTTATTCGACTAGTATCGTAGCCGCTGTCGGGCGGTTCGGCTATGGCTGGCATGGCATTCGAAACCGACCGATTCGCGCCGAAGTTCGATCGAATTACAATGACTGTGCACGCAATGCGCCCGTTTATTCTCAATGCGAGAAAACGCGCACTCGAATCCAAGGCCATGATAGCGCAACGAGTTTGGTGCCCAAGCTGCGCTAGGTATCTTATCCAGCCAACTGCCAGATCGGGGTTTTCGCGACATCGCCCGGCACTTCGCGGACGAAACGTGGCACCAGATAGCCGGGCAATGCGGCGCGAAGCTCGGCTTCCAGCGCTTGCGCCTCGCCAAGCGGCACATCGAAATGCGCTGCGCCCGCCACCGGGTCGAGGAGATGGGTGTAATAGGGCAGCACCCCACAGGCAAAGAGGCGCCGGGCGTGGGCGGCGGCGGACGCGAGCGTGTCGTTGACGCCGCGCAGCAGCACCGACTGGTTGAGCAGATGGACGCCGGTGGCGCGCAGGGCGGCGAGCGCTGTCGCGACGGTGTCATCGAGTTCGTTGGTGTGATTGGTGTGGAGCACGATGACGACGGGCTTGCCGGCGGTGGCGAGCATCGCCAGCAGCGCCGGGGTGACGCGCGCCGGCACGGTGGTGAGGGTGCGGGTGTGGAGGCGGATCGATTGCAGGTGCGGGATCGCCGCCAGGCCATTGATGATGGCGGCGAGGCGGTTGTCACCCAGGGTCAGCGGATCGCCGCCGGACAGGATGATTTCGGTGATTTGGGGGTCGCGCGCCAGGGCGGTGAGCGCGCTGGCGATTTCGGCCGGCGGGATGATTGCATCGGCATAATCATAGTGGCGGCGGAAACAGTAGCGGCAGTGGATGGCGCAGCTGCCGGCGGCCAGGATGAGCGCGCGGCTGCCATATTTGCGCAAGATGCCGGGCGCGGCGGTGAAGCCGGCCTCGGCGAGCGGATCGGTGCTGGTGCCGGGGGTGTCGCGCAATTCTTCGGCGCGGGCGAGGACTTGCCGCAGCAGCGGATCATGTGGTTCACCGCTGCGGATCAGCGACAGGAAATGCGGCGGCACCCGCACCGGAAACGGTGTTTCGGCGATGGCGTAGGGCAGCGCTGCCGCTGTCAGCCCGACGCGCGCCAGCAGTTCGGCCGAGGTCATCGCGGCGGCGCGGTAATCGGCGCGCCAATCGGGGGCGGCGGGCCGGGCGGGCATGAAGGCGAGAGACATGAGCAACCTTGCGAGGGGAGACGCTGGCCGTGGCTTTCGTCGGTCGCGCGGGGGTTGGCAAGCCTTGATACGGCGGCGTGGTTGTTCGCATAGTGGCCAAAGCCGGCCACCGCTTTGCGGTCAGGCGCGCACAGCGAGACAAGGCCATAGTGGCAGATGGGGAAGACCATGACAGACATCGGCGCGATAAAGGCCGAATTGCTCGCCGCCATTGCTGCGGCGCAGCCCGATGGCAGCTATGCCGATGCGGATTTTGATCGCATCCATGCCGCCATTGCCGCGCTGGTGCCGCTGACGCCGACGCCCGACTGCCTGGCGGCGCAGGATTTTGTCGCGTCGCCGTGGCGCTCGCTTTATTCGCAATTCGGGCCGCGCCATACGGCGGGCAAGCCGACGCGGCACCAGACGACGATGAACCTGCAAAGCTTCAACAAATTCCCCGCAGTCGATATTTTCGTCAGCGATATCGACCAGGAAATCCGTGTTGCCGATGCGCATTACAATAATGTTGTCAGCATCGCGACGCTTGATGGCGCACATCAGGCGGAAATGATCGTCTGGGGGCGCTACACCATCGATCCGGCGACGCCGCAGCGCTATGCGGTGAATTTTTACGGGGTGGAATTGCGCCCGCTGGCCGGGGTGACCGAAGCCGAGGTGCGCGCCCAGTTCGGCCTGCCCGATGACCAGCCGCTCAAGGCCGAATTGAAGCCGATGAAGCTGCATTCCGATGTGGTGTATTGCGATGACGATATGCGCATCAATTTTGGCAGCATGGGCGGGGTTTACGTGCTGCGGCGGCTTGCCACGCCGGGTAAATCGGTGGATTTTGCCTAAGCGTTACGGCATTGGCGAGGCATGGAAAACGCCCTTGCCGATGTGATCGATAGCGCCTGGCGCCTGCTTGGCCGTGGCAGCGCCGACCGGCGCAGCCCGCTGCATACGCCGGTGGTGGCGAGCAGCGGCGGTAGCGAGCCCGATGCGCGGGTGATGGTGCTGCGCGCGGCCGACCGTGCCAGCGCGACACTGCGTTTCCACACCGATGCGCGGAGCCCTAAATGTGCAGCGCTCGATGGCGCGGCGGTGGCGGTGCTGGGCTATCATCCGGGCGAGGCGGTGCAGTTGCGGCTGCGCGGGCGGGCGCGGGTGGTGCGCGATGGCGAGGCGGTCGACCGGATATGGGCGCAATCAACGCCGTTTGCGCGGCGCTGCTATCTGGTCGAAAGCGCGCCGGGTTCGGCGTTGGCAGCGCCGGGATCGGGGCTGCCGGCCGGGGTGGCGGGGCGCCAGCCCGAGGAAGTTGAACTGGTCGCAGCGCGGGTGAATTTTGCGCTGGTGCTGGTTGATGTGCTGGAAATCGACTGGCTGCATCTGGCGCAGGGCGGGCATCGGCGGGCGGTGTTTAGCGTGGCGGATGGCTGGCACGGGGGGTGGCGCGTGCCGTGAGGGCCACTAAAGGCCGCTCACGCTGAGCTTGTCGAAACGCTCGCGGGCGGACACACTCGGCGTCATGGCGTTTTATACGTACCTTCTCGAATGCGCCGACGGGTAATTTTATGCGGGCCATACCGATGACCTTGAGGTGCGGTTGGGCCAACATCAGGCTGGGTCGTTTGGTGGCTATACCGCGACGCGGCGGCCGGTTGTGCTGCGCTGGTCAACGCTGTTTCTGGATCGAGACAATGGTTTTCAACTGGAGCGGCAGTTGAAGGGCTGGTCGCGGGCCAAGAAGCTGGCGTTGATTGCCGGGGAGTTTGAGCGGTTGCCGGGGTTGGCGCGGGGGCGTGGGCGGCCTGAACCTTTGGGTTGATATCGGTAAGCGCTCTGTTGGGGCGGCTTCGACAGGCTCAGCCTGAGCGGGTGTTTTGGGCGGGGCGGCTTGGACAAGCTCAACCTGGGCGGTTTAGTTTGAACCCAAAAAAAACCGCTCAGGCTGAGCTTGTCGAAGCCGGGTCGAAAGCCCCCCCTATCGCGTCAGTTTCTTATACGTCAGCGCTGTCGGCCGATCCGCTGCATCGCCCAGACGCCGACGCTTGTCCTCCTCATAGGCTTCGAAATTGCCTTCGAACCATTCGACATGGCTGTTGCCTTCGAACGCCAGGATATGGGTCGCCAACCGATCGAGGAAGAAGCGATCATGGCTGATGACCACGGCGCAGCCAGCGAAGCTTTCGAGCGCTTCTTCGAGCGCGCGCAGGGTTTCGACGTCGAGATCGTTGGTCGGCTCATCGAGCAGCAGGACGTTGCCGCCCTTGACCAGCATCTTGGCCATGTGGACGCGGTTGCGTTCACCGCCTGAAAGCTGGCCGACCTTTTTCTGCTGGTCGGCGCCCTTGAAGTTGAACGCGCCGACATAGGCGCGGGTGAGGACTTCGTTCTTGCCGAAGTAGAATTTCTCGTTCCCTTGAGAAATTTCCTCCCAGACATTCTTGTTCGCGGCGAGCGCGTCGCGGCTCTGGTCGACATAGGCGAGCTTGACCGTGTCGCCGATACGGATGCTGCCTTCGTCGGGGGTTTCCTGGCCGGTGATCATGCGGAACAGCGTCGTCTTGCCGGCGCCATTGGGGCCGATGATGCCGACGATTCCGCCTGGTGGCAGGCTGAAGCTGAGGTTTTCGAACAACAGCTTGTCGCCATAGGATTTGGTCAGGTTCTTCGCCTCGATCACCGTATTGCCAAGGCGTTCGGGGATCTGGATGAGGATTTGCGCACTGCCCAAGCGGCGGTTGGCCTGTTTTTCAACCAGTTCGTCAAATGCCTTGATGCGCGCTTTCGATTTCGTCTGGCGGGCCTTGGCGGATGAGCGGATCCACTGGAGTTCGTCGGTAATCGCTTTCTGGCGGCTTTTGTCTTCGCGGTCTTCCTGGTCCATGCGCTTGGCCTTGGCTTCGAGCCAATCGGAATAATTGCCTTCGAATGGAATCGCCTGGCCGCGATCGAGTTCGAGCACCCATTTGACGACATTATCGAGGAAGTAGCGATCATGGGTGACCATGATGGCCATGCCCTTGTATTCCTTGAGATGGTTTTCGAGCCACTGGACGCTTTCGGCATCGAGATGGTTGGTCGGTTCATCGAGGAGCAGGATACCGGGCTTTTCGAGCAGCAGCTTGCACAGCGCGACGCGGCGTTTTTCACCGCCCGACAGGTTTTCGACACTGGAATCCGCTGGCGGACAGCGCAGCGCGTCCATGGCGATTTCAAGCTGGTTATCGAGCGTCCAGCCGTCAACGGCGTCGATCTTTTCCTGGAGGGTGCCCATTTCGTCCATCAGCTTGTCGAAATCGGTATCATCCTTGGGGTCGGCCATTTCGGCCGAAATGGCGTTGAAGCGCGTCATCATGTCGGCGACCGGGCGCACGCCATCCATGACATTGCCGCGCACATCCTTGGTCGGATCGAGTTGCGGTTCCTGCGGCAGATAGCCCACGGTAATGCCTTCGCCGGCCCAGGCTTCGCCAACGAATTCCTTGTCGAGACCGGCGATGACTTTCATCAGCGTGGATTTGCCGGCGCCGTTCGGCCCGATGATGGCGATTTTGGCGCCGGGCAGGAACGACAGGGTTATATCCTTGAAGGCGGGCTTGGGCGCGCCGGGATAGGTCTTGGACAGACCCTTCATGACATAGGCGTATTGATAGGCCACGGGCGGAGGCTTTCGATTGCAAGGCTGCGGGAATGTGGCCGGGGCTTAGCGGATTGGGCGCGCAAGTTCAAACGCTGTGGTGACCCCTTGGCCACAGCCATCGGACACGCCATGGTGTTCTCGCCTAGCCAAGGGAGACACGGGTGGCCACGGGATTATTTGCGTTACTCGACAAGATTACCGCGATTGCGCAGGTGGCGGCGGCATCGCTCGATGATACCGTGGCGGCCGCCAGCAAGGCGAGCGTCAAGGCGGCGGGGGTGGTGATCGACGATACGGCCGTCACGCCGCGCTATGTCCATGGTTTTGAACCGGCGCGCGAATTGCCGATCGTGGGCAAGATTGCGCTGGGGTCGCTGCGTAACAAGCTGTTGTTCCTGCTCCCCGGCGCGCTGGCGCTGAGCTTTTTTGCGCCCTGGGCGATTACGCCGTTGCTGATGGCCGGCGGCACCTACCTGTGTTTTGAAGGGGCGGAAAAACTCTACGAGGTTTTCCGGCCCGTCGCGATGACGCCCGATGATCCGGTCGATGAAGACCCGGGTTCGGTTGAAGATGCCATGGTCAGCGGTGCGATCAGGACCGATCTCATCCTGTCGGGAGAGATCATGGCGATCACGCTTGCCGATGTGTCCGAGGCGCCCTTGGCGGAGCAGGCAGCGGTGATGGCGGTGGTCGGGCTCGGCATCACGGCGCTGGTCTATGGCGCGGTGGCGTTGATCGTGAAGGCCGATGATGTCGGCGTGGCGCTGGCGCGGCGGCCGGGGGCGGTTCGCGCGCCGTTGCGGCTGGTCGGGCGCGGGTTGGTGGCGGGGATGCCGCCGTTTTTGAAGGTGCTGGCCAGTGTCGGCACGGCAGCGATGCTATGGGTTGGCGGCGGCATCGTCATCCACGGCATGGAACAGTATGGCGTGGCCGAACCGGGGCATAGCATCCACGCGCTGGCGGAACGCTCGACGGAGATGGCAGGCGGCATCGGGGCGTTTGTTGGCTGGCTGGTCGGGGCGCTGGGGTCAGGCGTGTTCGGGCTGCTGCTGGGCGGGGTTATCGTGGCGGCGCTGCACGTGTGGCCGCAGCGGCATTGACGTTGCGATAAGCGATTGCGTATTGTATTCGCAATACAGTTGGGAGTGCCGGGATGCGGATGCGGACGATATTGATTAGTGGCATCGCTATAGCCATGCTCGGCGTGTATTTTCAGGCCGATAATATCTTTGGCTCGGACGACGAGCCGGGCGAGCAGCACCGCGCCAAGGTCAGCATTTCGGTTGATGGCGACAGCAAGGATGTCGCCCGGGTAATCAGCGATAGCGATGCCGATGTGGCCATCGTCGCCAGCACCGACCCCGGCAAGCTGGCGATCAAGCTGCCCGGCGGCTTTGAAGCCAAGCTGCCGATGCCCGACAGTATTGCCAAGGACAGCGATTTCGATATTGCCGGCGTTAAATTATATCCCGGCGCGACGGTCGAAACGATCAATGTCAATGCCGATACCGGGCGATTACAGGACAAATCGGCCGACAAGGCAGTCGTTGTGCTGGGGTTTGCAGCGCCAGCGAGCGCTGCCACGGTGGCCGGCTGGTACGAAGGCCAGTTCAGGGCAAAGGATATCGCGCTCAGCCGCAAGGGCAATATGCTGACCGGCAAGACCGATGACGGCAATAGTTTTGCGATGATTTTGACCGATATTGCCGGCGGGCGGTCGCGGGGCGCGGTTACGATCCACGACAGACATTAGCCGATTGGATTTCGAGGCTGGTGCGCGAAAGAAAGCTGGGTCCCGGGTCGAGCCCGGGATGACAGTTTGAGTGGGTGAGTCCGCGCGCTAGAGATCCCGTGCGGCGAAGGTGTCACAGGCAGCCACGGTGCCGCCGGTCATGCCGCGCATGAACCATTTGGTGCGCTGGGCGCTTGAGCCATGGGTGAAGCTTTCGGGCACTACGACGCCTTGCGCGGCTTTTTGCAGCGTGTCGTCGCCGATGGCGGTGGCGGCGCGCATGGCTTCCTCGACATCGCCGGGTTCGAGGCGGCCGGCATTGTCCTTGGCCCAGACGCCGGCGAAGCAATCGGCCTGGAGTTCGACTTGCACCGAAATCGCATTGGCGCGGGTTTTCGAGCTGCGCTGCTGGGCTTCCTGCGCCTGGCCCGAAATGCCGAGCAGGTTCTGGACATGGTGGCCGACTTCATGGGCGATCACATAGGCGGCGGCAAAATCGCCCGGGGCGCCGAAGCGGCGCGACAGTTCATCGAAAAAGCTTTGATCAAGATAGACTTTTTTATCGGCCGGGCAATAAAATGGCCCCATTGCCGATTGCGCGGCGCCGCAGCCCGATTGCACGCTTTCGGTGAACAGCACGAGGCGCGGCGGCTGATAGGGCTGGCCGATTTCTTCTGTAAAGATTCTTTCCCAGCTGCGTTCGGTGGTGCGCAACACGCGGGCGACGAAGCGATCGGTTTCCGATGCGGCGCGGGGCGGGCCGGCGGGTTGTTGCGGCTGGCCGATCTGTTGCGAGGGGGCGCCGCCGCCGCCGCCAAGCAATGTCATCGGGTTGATGCCGAAAATCAGCGCGGCAATGATTACGATGACGATAGTGCCGAGCCCCATGCCGCGGCCGCCGAGGTTGAGACCGCCGCCACCACCGCCCAGACCGGGGAAGTTGAAGCCGCCGCCGCCGCGCTGACCGCGCCGGTCTTCGATGTTGCTGCTTTCCTGTTCGTCATCGAGGCGCATGGTTTTTCCTTTGGACGAAAATCAGCGCCCGAGCGCGCTGTTGAGAAGCCGGGCGAGGCGCACGCCGGCCCGTTCAGTCTGCAAACGCACCGCAGGGGCTGCGGTTCCAATATAATCGGCATCGATCACCGCGCGCAGCGGCGATGCCGCCGGGCAGGTATCGGGGTAATCCTTCAATTCAGGGTAAGCGATGGTGCGCGAAATGTCCCAGCTTTCACGCGCCCAATCGGCGATGCTGCCGGCAGCCATGGTGCGGCGCTGCCTGGCATCGGGTGACGAGGGGGTGATTGCCGGCGGTTCGGTCAGCGCGCGTTCGGCGAGATCGGAATCCCAGATGCGGTGCAGGTTCATCCGCGCTGGCGCCTTGAAACCATAGGCGGCGACGACATCATTGCCGCCGCGATCATGTTTTTCGCCGATGTGGAGCGGCTGGTGCATGTCGCCGACGAAATGGACCACGAACGCCAGCGCCTGGGCGCGCGCGGCGGGGCTGGCGCGGCGATCGGCGGCGATGGCAAGCTGGCGCGGGATTTGCGCGGTGACGCAATTGCCGTCGGGGCATTTGGCGTTGGCATCAAACGGCAGGCAGACATCGATATTCTGATAATGCCAGCCAAAGCTGAAACCGAAGCGATCGGGCAGCGCGCGCACGCAATCGGGCCAGACCGAGGCATCGGCCAGACTGGCGAGCGGGCAATCGGGGGTATCGACCGCAGCGCCGCGTTCCAGAATCCGGCGGACTTCGGCGCGCGCCTTGGGGGTCAGGTTGGTTAGCGCGATGCCGGCGATGAGTTTATGCGCATATTCGCCCCAGGCGAGGGCAGGGGCGGCGCTGGCGAGCAGGGCAACGGCAACAAGGGCGCGGGCTATCATGCTGCCATGCTATGCCGCATTGCCGTGATGGTGGCGATGAAAGAATCTTGGCGCTATGCTGGGGTCTTGCGCTTTCGCGCTATGTTGCACATCTGCAACAGCAGCCGTTTGCTGCCCATTACCAACCACCTGTGACATGACTGGATGACGATGCGCGATCCCTATCAGGTACTGGGTGTAACCCGCAGCGCCAGTGCGGCCGATATCAAAAAGGCCTATCGCAAGCTGGCCAAGGAAAACCATCCCGACCGCAATGCGGACAATCCCAAGAAGCTGGAGGCCTTCAAAGAGGCCAATTCAGCCTATGAACTGCTGTCGGACACCGACAAGAAGGGGCGTTTCGATCGTGGCGAAATCGGCCCTGATGGCAACCCGACATCGCCCTTTGCTGGCGGCGGCTTTCGTGGCGGCGGCGCCCGGCCGGGTCCGGACCCGTTTACGCGCAGCAGCGGCGGTAATGCCGGAGGCGGCTTTGATTTTGGTGGCGGCGGGCCGGAAGACCTGTTTGCCGAACTCTTTGGTGGCCGCAGTCCCTTTGGCGGGGGCGGTAGCAGCGGCGCCGGCGGTTACCGCGCGCCGCCGCAAAAGGGCAGCGATGTTGCCTATCGGCTGGTCGTGCCGTTCGAGGATGCTGCCAGCCTGAAGCCGCAGCGGGTAACGCTGCGCGCCGGCAAGACCGTGGAACTGAAATTGCCGGCCGGGCTTGAATCGGGCCAGCAGGTCCGCATGGCCGGGCAGGGCGAGCCAGGGGCGGGAGGGCCCGGCGACGCGTTGGTGACCCTGGAAATCGGTCGCCACAAGGCACTGCGCCGCGACGGCGATGATGTGCGGCTCGACCTGCCGATCACATTGGTGGAAGCGGTTGCGGGCGCCAAGGTGCGGATGCCCACGGTGTCGGGCGCGGTCACCCTGACCGTGCCGCCGGGGAGCAGTTCGGGGAAGGTGTTTCGCCTGAAGGGCCGGGGTTTCTCGCGTGCCGATGGCGCGCGGGGTGACCAGTTGGTGACGGTGCTGGTCGATCTGCCGGGTGATGATGCAGCGCTGGCGGCCTTTGTCGCCGGTTGGGTCGATGATCGCGACGTGCGCCGCGACCTGGGCCTGTGACCGCCGGGTGAACGTTTGGCGGCGCCTTTTGCTACGCAATCGCCGCGTGTTGGTGGTGGTGCGCGATACGATCGTCGGTGTCTGGGCCGATGGTTTCACCCACGCCGGCAATCTGGCCTATCTGTCGCTGCTGACGCTGTTTCCGTTCTTCATCGTGCTGGCGACGGTGGCAGGGTCGCTTGGCCGTACCGATGATGGCATGCGGGTGATTTCGGCGTTCATGCGGGCGCTGCCGCCCAACGTCGCAGCGCTGGTGTCCAAACCGATAAGCGATGTCATCGGGGTGCGCGCTTCGGGCGGGCTGTTGACCTTCGGGATCGTCGTGACCCTGTGGACGGTCAGCGGCTTTGTCGAAACCATCCGCGCCATTATCCATGATGCCTATCAGGCCGGGACGACAGCGCCGATCTGGCGCAAGCGGCTGGGCTCGGTGCTGCTGGTCTTTGCCGCCGTGATGCTGTTGTTGCTGGCATTTGCCGTGCAAGTCGTGCTGACCGGTGCCGAAGCTTTTGTCGCCCGCTTGATGCCCTTTGCTCTTGAGGGGGCGCCGGGGCAGTTGGCCGTGGGGCGGATCTTGCCGGCGCTGGCGCTGTTTGGCGCGTTATACCTGATCTTTTTTGCGATGACGCCGCGGCGTTATCGCTTGCTGGGCTGTCCGCTATGGCCCGGGGCACTGGCGACGACGTGCGTTTGGGTGGGGACGACGATGGGCATGCCGCGTGTGCTGGCGATGTTTTCCAATTACACCCTGACCTATGGCTCGCTTGCCGGCGTCATCGTCACGCTGTTGTTTTTCTATATTGTCGGTTTGGGGGTCGTTGCCGGGGCCCAGTTGAACGCAGCCCTCGCCAAGCAGCGGCAAAGGCGGCTAAGGACTATGGCGAACAACTAGGCATGGCTGGAGATTTATGGCCGGATTGATGAATGGCAAGCGCGGCCTGATCATGGGCGTCGCCAATGACCGCAGCCTCGCCTGGGGCATTGCCAAAGCGATTGCGGCGCAGGGCGGCGAGATTGCCTTTTCCTATCAGGGGGACGCACTGGAAAAGCGCGTGCGGCCGCTGGCGGAATCGCTGGGGGCAGCGCGGCTTTATGAGTGCGACGTTACCGAAGTGGCGAGCATCGATGCGATGTTCCAAGCCTTGCAGGCCGATTGGGGAACAATCGATTTCCTTGTTCATGCCATTGGTTTTTCGGACAAGAACGAGCTGCGTGGCCGCTATGTCGATACGTCGCTGGATAATTTCCTGCTGACGATGAACGTCAGCGTGTTCAGCTTCACCGCGATCGCCCAGCGCGCGCTGCCGATGATGCCCGAGGGGGGATCGTTGCTGACCTTGAGCTATTATGGCGCCGAAAAGGTCATCCCGCATTATAACGTCATGGGGGTCGCCAAGGCAGCGCTTGAAGCCAGCGTCAAATATCTGGCGATGGATTTGGGGCCGCAGAATGTCCGCGTCAACGCGATTTCCGCTGGCCCGATCAAGACGTTGGCCGCCAGCGGCATCGGCGATTTCCGCTATATTTTGAAGTGGAACGAATATAACTCGCCGCTGCGCCGCAATGTGACGATCGATGATGTCGGCGGCGCGGGGTTGTATCTGGTCAGCGATCTGGCGAGCGGCGTGACGGGTGAAATTCATCATGTCGATGCGGGTTATAATGTCATCGGCATGAAGGCCGAGGATGCACCGGATTTGAGTGTGGCGTGACGTGTCCCCTCTCCCGTTCGGGGAGAGGGGATGATGAAGCGGCCTGACGGTGCTGATCCGCTTGAGCGGGCGCGGGGGCTGCGGGCGCTTTCAACCGAGGCTGAAAAACGGCTGTGGGCGCATTTGCGCGGGCGACGGCTGGATGGCTGGAAATTTCGCCGGCAGTGCTGGCTGGGACCGTTTATTGCGGATTTCGTCTGCATAGAAGCGCGACTGGTGATCGAAGCCGATGGTGGACAACATGCCGATGCTGTTGCTTATGACGCGAAACGGTCGCTTTGGCTGGCAGGCGAGGGGTTTCGAGTGTTGCGGTTCTGGAATGCAGATGTGTTGACGAACACCGATGGCGTTTTGAGCGCTATTCTTGCAGCGTTGCGCTGTTCCGCCATCGGGGAAAGGCCATGAGCCATAACAGCTTTGGCCACCTGCTGCGCTTCACCACCTGGGGCGAATCCCATGGGCCCGCCATCGGTGCGGTGGTGGACGGTTGCCCGCCCGGCCTTGCGCTGTCCGAAATCGATATCCAGCCCTGGCTTGACAAGCGCCGGCCCGGCACGTCGCGGTTCACCACGCAGCGGCAGGAGCCTGACCAGGTGCGGATATTGTCAGGCGTCCATGAAGGCCTGACCACAGGCACGCCGATCAGCCTGATGATCGAGAATGTCGACCAGCGGTCCAAGGATTATAGCGAAGTCGTAAAGGCCTATCGCCCCGGCCATGCCGACTATGCTTATGACGCCAAATATGGCCATCGCGACCCGCGTGGTGGCGGGCGGTCGAGTGCGCGCGAAACCGCGTCGCGGGTGGCGGCCGGCGCGGTAGCGCGGGCGATCATCCCCGAGGTGCGGGTGCGGGCGTATCTGGTCGAGCTTGGCGGAATCGCGATCGATTACAGCCGTTTCGATGATGCCGAGATTGATCGCAACCCGTTTTTCTGCCCCGATGCGGTGGCGGCGGCGCAGTGGGAAGTTGCACTCGATGCGGCGCGCAAGGCCGGGTCATCGCTCGGTGCTATTGTCGAATGTACCGCTACCGGGGTGCCGGCTGGTTGGGGGGCACCGCTGTACATGAAGCTCGATAGCCAGTTGGCGGCGGCGTGCATGGGTATAAACGCGGTCAAGGGTGTGGAGATCGGCGATGGCTTTGGCGCGGCGCGGCTGCGCGGTGAGGATAATGCCGACCGGATGCGGCCGGGGCCGGGTGGCCCGCAATTTCTCGCCAACCACGCCGGCGGCACGGCGGGCGGCATTTCGTCCGGCCAGCCGATTGTGGTGCGCATGGCGTTGAAGCCGACATCTTCGATCCTGACGCCGGTGGAAACCATTGCCAAGGATGGCAGCGCCACCGAAATCGTCACCAAGGGGCGGCATGATCCGTGCGTGGGGATTCGCGCCGCGCCGGTCATGGAGGCGATGGTGGCGCTGGTGCTTGCCGATGCCAAGCTGATGCACCGGGGCCAGACCGGGCGCTAACCCTCGCCCAATGCAGCGCGCGCTGCCTCCCAGCCGCTGCGGCCATCATAGGGGGTTATGATCGGGGTGATGCCGTCAACATCATCGAGCGCGCGCCAGTTGACGCTGTAACCGTCCGGGTGCGAGCGCGGCACGTAAAAGCTTTTGATCCCGCAAATCCGGCAGAAAAGGTGGCGTGCCGTGCCGGTGCCGAAGCGATAATCGCTGAGCACGTCAGCACCGCGCCGCAGGTCAAAATCGGCCGCACTGGCAATCAGGTGCAAAAAGCCGGATTTGGCGCAGATCGAGCAGTTGCAATCAAGCAGCTGGGGCGGGGCCATGAAGCGGACGCCGAAGCGCACTGCGCCGCAGTGGCAGCCGCCTTCGGCATGATGGGTGTCGGACATAGTCGTAGTCTGGCCTGAACCGCCCGCCATGGGCAAGGGGGTTCAGACGGTTTCGCCGCGCCGCCGCGCGCGCAGGGTGGGCGGGGCCGCCGCCGGGTCTTCGGGCCAGGGGTGTTTGGGGTAGCGACCGCGCAGGTCGCGGCGCACCTCGGCCCAACTTCCGGCCCAGAAGCGCGGCAGGTCGCGCGTCACCTGTATCGGCCGACCGGCGGGCGAGGTCAGCCGCAGCACCAGCGGCACGCGGCCGTTGCTTAGCATCGGATGGACCGCCAGCCCGAACATCGCCTGCACGCGCACATCGACCGCCGGGCCGCCATCGGCGCCATAGTCGATGGCATGGCGGCTGCCTGCCGGGGTTTCGAAATGCGTTGGGGCGGCGCTGTCGAGGGCGCGGGTGGCGTTCCAGTCGATCAGACCGGCGAGGGCCTCGGCCAGCGCTGTATCGGTGACATCGGATAGCCGGCGCTGGCCCTTGAGCAGGGTCATGAGCCAATCGCCCGTCAGCAGGGCAGCATCGGACAGGTCCGGGAGATCGGCGCTCGCGGCGGCAAAGGCAACCCGGGCGCGCAAGGCCAGGCTGGCCGGGCCCCAGGGCAGCAGCGCCAGGCCATGCTGGCGCACGCCTTCGACCAGCGCGGCGGTGACGCGCGCCGGGTCGGGGCGCTCGCTGGGAACGCGGGCGAGGGTGATGGCCCCCAGCCGCCGGCGGGTTTCGGCGGTGACGCCGGTGGTGGCGAGGTCAAAACCGAAGATGACCTCGCTTTCGATGCGGTCGGCAAAAAGCTGTTCGACTGTGCCGGCATCGAGCGCGGCACCGAGCAGCAGCCGCGCGCCCGACGCGGCGCCCGAGGCATCGCCGACGACGAGCCAGGTGGCGGCGGCAAGCGCTTCATCGGGCGGCACGGTGACGGCGCGGCCATTGGCCATGAGGTACGGCGCACCGGGGCCGCCGCGCCGCCGCGCCACCCGGTCGGGAAAGGCGAGGGCGAGGATTTCGGCAGCGCTGGCGCCTTTGGGGGCGGGCGTGCCCCCGGCAGCGCGCGCCCAGCGTTCAGCCAATTTGCGCGCCGCATCGGCGCGGGGGGAACGGTCGCGCCCCCACAGCCGCAAGCGATCATCGATATCGCTGCTGCGCCCGCCAAGCCCGCGTTCACCGAGCAGCACGGCGATGCGCGCTGCCAGCAATGCTTCGCCGCGCGTGGCCGCGGCGATCAGCATATGGCCGAGTTCGGGCGCCAGCGGCAGCGCGGCAACGGCATCACCATGGGGGGTCGGGCGGCCATCGGCGGCAAGGATGCCGGTCGCCACCAGCCGCACGCGGGCATCGGCGAGGGCTGCGGCGGGCGGTGAGTCGCGCCATTTGAGCTGGTGCGGATCGGTCACCCCCCAGCGCGCGCATTCGAGCAATAGCCCGGCAAGATCGCTTTCGAGGATTTCGGGCGGGTCGAAGCGCGGGCGACCGGCGGTTTCGCCCGCCTCCCACAGCCGGATAGCCACCCCCGGCGCGGTGCGCCCGGCGCGGCCGGCGCGCTGGGTGACGGCGGCCTGGCTGGCGCGTTCGGTGACCAGCCGTGACAGGCCGACGGCGCGGTCGAGCCGGGGGCGACGGGCAAGGCCGGAATCGATGATGACGCGCACGCCGTCGATGGTGATCGAGGTTTCGGCGATCGAAGTGGCGAGCACCACCTTGCGGCGGCCCGCAGGCGCCGGGCGAATGGCGGCGCGCTGGTCGCCGGCGTCACGCGCGCCATAAAGTCGGTGGAGATCGACATCGTCGGGCAGCCGATCAACAAGGCGTTCGGCGGTGCGCTCGATTTCGGCGGCGCCGGGCAAAAAAGCGAGGATCGAACCGGGTTCGCTGGCGAGTGCGCTGCGAATGGCGGCGGCCACCGCGTCTTCGATGCGCTGGCGTGGGTCACGGCCGATGTGGCGCAGATCGACCGGGAACATGCGCCCCTGGCTTTCCAGCCGCACCAGCCCCGGCACCAGCGCTTCATAGGCCGCGCCATCGAGCGTTGCCGACATCAGCACCAACCGCAGGTCGGGGCGCAGCGCCTCGCGGGCTTCGAGCGCCAGCGCCAGCGCCAGATCGCTATCGAGGCTGCGTTCGTGAACTTCATCGAACAGCACGGCGGCTACCCCGGGCAGGTCGGGATCGGCGACCAGCATCCGCGTGAAAATGCCTTCAGTGATGACTTCGATGCGGGTGGCGGCCGAAATGCGGCTGTCCATGCGGGTGCGATAGCCGATGTGGCCGCCCAATTGCGTGCCGCTGGTTTCGGCCATGCGTTCGGCGGCAGCGCGGGCGGCGAGGCGGCGCGGCGAGAGCAGCAGGATCTTGCCGCCCGCCACCCAAGGCTCGGCGAGCAGCGCCGGGGCGATGGCGGTGGTTTTGCCGGCACCCGGCGGCGCGATCAGCGCGACCGGGGCATTGGCGGCGAGCGCCGCGCGGAGTTCGGGCAGGATCGCTTCGACGGGCAGCAAGCGGGTCGCCCGGTTCAGCGCGCGGCGCGGCGCGGGTTGAGCACGACCACCGCCCAGTTGAGCGTCGCGGCAAAGGCGACCCAGCCGAGATAGGGCAGGATGAGCAGCGCCGCGAGCGTATCGATCGGCCAGAGGCCAATGACCATCGCCAGCACCGACAGCCACAGGAAGGGCACTTCGATCAAGGCCCAATCGGGGCGTTGCAGCTTGAAGAACAACGGGCTCCACAACAGGTGAAAGACGCCATTGACGCCGAACAGGATGAGGACATCGGTCTTCTCGGCAGGGTTACCGGCATTCCAGGCGCGCACGCCGGCCCAGGCAGCCAGCCCCAGAATGATCGTCCAGCCCGGGCCAAAGGCCCAGCCCGGCGGCTGCCATGGCGGCTTGCGCAGATTTTCGTACCAATCGACGCGCGGGGTCATCAGCCCGCCGATCAGGCACAGCGTTACCATCCAGCCAATGGCGACCAGCAGCGGTAGATTGATGTCCGACATCGCCGATCCCTTGCAACAGCGCCTCTTATGCCGGGCATAAGCTCGAATGGACAGCAGTTGTTCCCCCCGGCGGCGGGGCTATTCGACCGTAACGCTTTTGGCGAGGTTGCGCGGCTGGTCGACATCGGTGCCCTTGGCGAGCGCGACATGATAGGCGAGCAGCTGGATCGGGATGGCGGTGATGAGCGGGCTGATAAAGCCATCGACGCTCGGCATTTCGATCGTCGCGGTCGCGCTGCTGCCGTGTTCGGCAAGCCCGGCGGCATCGGACAGCAGATAGACGAGGCCGCCGCGCGCCATTACTTCCTGCATGTTCGAGATGGTTTTTTCAAAGCGCGGACCCGATGGCGCGATGACGATGACCGGCACATTTTCGTCAATCAACGCGATAGGGCCGTGCTTCAATTCGCCGGCAGCATAGCCTTCGGCGTGGATATAGCTGATTTCCTTCAGTTTGAGCGCGCCTTCGAGCGCCATGGGATAATCGGGGCCGCGCCCGATATAAAGGATGTCGCGCGCCTTCGAGAGCGGCACCGCAAGCGCGTCGATGGTGGTTTCGACCTTGAGCGCGGCGTTCATTGCGGCCGGAACTTCGGTGAGCAGCCGCACCAGCCGGGTTTCTTCGGCGGCATCGATATGGCCCTTGGCCTTGCCCAGCGCGATGGCAAAAGCGGCAAGCACGGCCAATTGGCAGGTAAAGGCCTTGGTGCTGGCGACGCCGATTTCGGGGCCGGCATGGGTGGGCAGCAACAGATCGGCTTCGCGCGCCATGGTCGATGACGCGACATTGACCACCGCTGCGATATATTGCCCGCCGGCCTTGGCATGGCGCAGCGCCGCCAGCGTATCGGCGGTTTCGCCCGATTGCGAGATGAACAGCGCGAGGCCGCCGGGTTCATAAACCGGATCGCGATAGCGAAATTCACTGGCGTTTTCGATCTGAACCGGCACGCGGGCGAGGCTTTCCAGCCAATAGGTTGCGACCTGGCCGGCGAGCAGGGCGGTGCCGCAGGCGACGATCTGAATGCGTTTGATGCCCGCCAGGTCAAAGGGCAGGGCAGGCAGCGACACAGTTTCCGCCAGCGGATCGAGATAGACGCCAAGCGTCTGCGCCACGACGATCGGCTGTTCATGGATCTCCTTTTCCATGAAATGCCGGTAATTGCCCTTTTCGATCACGGCAGCCGACGCCGACGAGGTGACCACCGCACGGGTGACGGCGCGGTCATCGGCATCGAAAATCTGCGCCTGCGTATGCGTCAGCCGCACCCAATCGCCTTCTTCGAGATAAGTGATGCGGTTGGTGAAGGGCGCCAGGCCCAAGGCGTCGGAGCCCAGGAACATCTCGTCCCCAGAGTCCTTGGTGCCATAGCCGATGACCAGCGGTGAGCCGCGACGGGCACCGTACATCACATCGGGGTGGCTGCGGAACAGGATGGCAAAGCTGAAGGCGCCGTGCAGGCGCTTGAGGGTATGGGCGATGGCCTGGTCGGGCGTGGCGCCGGTTTCAAGCTGCATGGTCAGCAGATGCGCGACGACTTCGCTATCGGTTTGCGAGGTCAGCGTGCGGCCGGCGGCGATGACTTCTTCGCGCAGCGGCTTGAAGTTTTCGATGATGCCATTGTGGACGAGCGCGACTTCATCGGTGGCATGGGGATGGGCATTGTCGGTGGTCGGCGCACCATGGGTCGCCCAGCGGGTATGGGCGATGCCGATGCTGCCCGGCAGCGGATCGGCGGCGAGCACGGCGACAAGATTGTCAAGCTTGCCGGCGGCGCGGCGGCGGCCAAGCTGGCCATGATCGATGGTCGCCAAACCCGACGAATCATAGCCACGATATTCCATGCGCCGCAGCCCTTCGACCAGCCGCTGGCTGACCGGGGTTGCTGACAGGATACCGATGATGCCGCACATAATTTTTTTCTTTCTAGGGCCGTTTTTTTGCCATCTGGCGGGCGCGAAACGCTGCCGCCCAGCCGGGTTTCTCGTTTTGTTGTGGCCGCACCAGCGCCAACGCATCGGCGGTCACATCGGTGGTGATCGTGCTGCCAGCGCCGACAATGGCGCCATCGCCAATGGTGACAGGGGCAACCAACGCCGAATTGGAGCCGATGAAAGCACCCGCGCCAATGACGGTTTGATATTTGAAAAAGCCGTCGTAATTGCAGGTGATCGTGCCGGCGCCGATATTGGCCTTCGCGCCGATAACGGCATCGCCGATATACGACAGGTGGTTGGCCTTGGCCCCCGCGCCGAACACGGCTTTCTTGGTTTCGACAAAATTGCCGATTTTTGCGCCCGTGCCGATGATCGTGCCGGGGCGCAGCCGGGCGAACGGCCCGATTTCGCAATTTTCGCCGATGCTGGCGCCTTCGATATGGCTATGGGCGCGGATGACCGTGCCGCTGGCGACGCTGACGCGGGGGCCAAAGACCACAAAGGGTTCGATGGTGACATCACGGGCTATCGCTGTGTCATGGGCAAAGAACACGCTGGCCGGATCGATGAGCGTCACGCCATCGGCCATTGCGCCGGCGCGGCGCGCGGCCTGCCAGCGGGCTTCGAGCGCTGCCAGCTCGGCGCGGCTGTTGACGCCGGCGACTTCATCGGCGGCGGTTTCGATGACGCGAGCGCTGCGGCCGTCGTCGATAAGCAGCCCGATGATGTCGGGCAGATAATATTCGCCGGCGGCATTGTTGTTGCCGATGCGGGCGAGCAGCGGCCACAGATCAGCGGCGCGCACCAGCATGAGGCCGGAATTGCACAAGGTTTCGGCGCGTTCGACCAGTGTTGCGTCCTTGAATTCGACCATTTTGGCAATATTGCCATCATGGGCGATGATGCGGCCATAGGCGCCGGGATCATCGGGCCGAAAGCCGAGCACCACCGCTGCGACATCGCCTGTC
The DNA here is from genome assembly GCA_038328515.1 of Sphingomonadales bacterium. Taxonomy (GTDB): domain Bacteria; phylum Pseudomonadota; class Alphaproteobacteria; order Sphingomonadales; family Sphingomonadaceae; genus Sandarakinorhabdus. Next base: position 16,963 of record JBBQMB010000010.1, on the reverse strand, counting down.
AGCGCGGCTTGCAGGCGCTGCATCGTCGCGGCGGTTACGAGCGGCGCATCGCCGAACAGGATGAGGACATCGCCGGTAAAGCCGGCCAGCGCGGGTTCGGCCTGTTGCACGGCGTGGCCGGTGCCGAGCTGGGGCGATTGGACGGCAACGCTGACATCATGGGCGGTGACCGCTGCTTCGACCTGCTCGCGTGCCGATCCGACCACCACGACCGTGCGCGCCGGTGCCAGCGATTTCAGGCTGTCCAACAAATGTAACAGCATTGGCTTACCGGCGATGGCATGAAGAACCTTGTGCCGGTCCGATTTCATGCGGGTGCCTTGCCCGGCGGCAAGAATGATGGCGGCGAGCGGGCGGGGTGCGGGCGGGACGTTCACATCGCCCGCGATGCCATATTGGCGCTGGCTTGGGAAGCATTGCCGCGCGTTGGCCAAGCTGCCATGGGGGAATTGATGCTGCCTGCCACTATCGTCTTTGATCTCGACGGCACCCTCGTCGATACAGCGCCCGATCTGTGCGCTGCGCTCAACCATGCGCTCGGGGTGCTGGGGCGCCCCGGCGTGCCGGCGGGCGATGTGCGCCACATGGTCGGGCATGGCGCGCGCAAGCTGCTCGAAAACGGCTTGGTCGCAACGGGCGCAATGACGCCGGCGCTGGTCGAAGCCGGGGTCGCGCCCTTCCTGGCGTATTATGCCGATCATATTGCCGATGGCTCGCGGCCCTACCCCGGGGTCGAGGCGGCGCTTGATGCGCTGGTGGCTGCCGGGTCGCGTGTGGCGATCTGTACCAACAAGCCGGTGGCGCTGTCGCGGGCGCTGGTTTCGGCGCTGGGCTGGGACGGGCGTTTTGTTGCCAATCTGGGGTTTGATTCGGTGCCGACGCCCAAGCCTGATCCCGGACATTTGTTCGCCGCCATTGCCGCCGCGGGGGGTGACCCGGCGACCACGGTTTTCGTGGGGGATTCGATTACCGACACAATGACGGCGCGCAATGCCGGCGTGCCGGTGATTGCCGTCAGTTTCGGCTTTGCCGATCGACCGGTCGCCGACCTGGGCGCCGATGCGATCATCGATCATTACGACGATTTACTGCCGGCACTGCGGCGGCTGGCGGCAGTCTGATGGTTTCGGTCACCCTGCTGCTGCTGACCGGTGTTGTGGCGCTGATTGCCGGCGTGATGATCGGTCGCGCGCTCGCCGCGCGGCACGCGGCGCCGGTTGCGATTGGGGCGATGCCGGCGCCAGTGGCGGCCGCGGTGCCACCGGCCGCCGACCGGATCAGCGTGGCCGATCTTGCCGATCCGGCACTGATCGTGGTGGGTGATACGGCAATTGCGGCCAATGCCGAGGCGCGGCGATTGTTCGGAGACCGTATCGCCGGCAGCGATCTGCGGCTGACGCTGCGCCACCCGGCGGTGCTTGATGCCGTCGCGCAGACCCGCCAGACCGGGCAGACGGTCGAGCGCGAGATCGTGGGGCTGGGCAGTGGCAGCGTTGGCAACAGTGCCTGGCGGATGCGCACCGTTGATGCCGGCGACAGCCGGGTATTGGTGATCTTTGACGACATCACCCAGACACGGCTGACCGAGCGGATGCGGGTCGATTTCGTTGCCAATGCCAGCCACGAACTGCGCACGCCGCTGGCGACACTGTCGGGATTCATTGAAACGCTGCAAGGGCCCGCCGCCGAGGATGAACCGGCACGGCGGCGCTTTCTCGATATCATGGCGCGCGAGGCGGCGCGTATGTCGCGGTTGATCGATGATCTGCTGTCGTTGTCACGCATCGAACTGGACAAGCATGTCCGCCCGGTGATGCAACTCGACCTCAGCGCCGTCATTGCCGATGTCGGCAAGACGCTGGCGATGCGGCTGGCGGCCGACCATCGGCAATTGGTGATCGAGGAGCCACTGCCGCTGCCGCCGGTAATCGGTGACCGCGATCAGCTTTTGCAGGTGCTGCACAATCTGGTTTCCAACGCGCTCAAATATGGTCGCAGCGGCACACCGATCACGGTCAGGGCGGAGGCTGAAGCCGCGCTGCCCGGCGGCCAGCCGATGGTCCGGCTGACGGTGTGCGATATCGGCGACGGCATTGCGGCCGAACATCTGCCGCGCCTTACCGAGCGCTTTTATCGGGTCGATTCGATACGGTCGCGGACCATGGGCGGCACCGGACTGGGGCTGGCGATCGTCAAGCACATCGTCGAGCGGCACCGCGGCGATCTGGAAATCAGCAGCGTCCTCGGCCAAGGCACCTGTATCGCGCTGACCCTGCCGCAGGCGGCGGTATCGAAGGCCGTACTGGCGGTGTAATAATCGCCGCCAAGCTTGTCATAAATTTGCAATAAAAACGTCATACGGGACTCATCTGCGCGCGGTAACGCAAGGAATGTTGTTTCGGTCGATGAGTCGCGACAAATCAAGGATACTGCTCGGCGCGCCTTTTCTCCGCGCGCCCTTTCTGCGCGTGTCGTGTATCGGCGCGGTTTCGGCGTGTCTGCTGTTGACGGGATGCGGCAGCGATAGTCGCACGCAGATCCGCATCGTCGGCTCGTCGACGGTTTACCCGTTCACGGCGGCGGTCGCCGAACAATTCAAGCGCACCTGGCCGCAATATGATGCGCCGATCGTCGAAGCGACCGGTACCGGTGGCGGGATCAAGCTGTTATGTGGCGGCGTCGGCCAGCAATATCCTGATATTGCCAATGCGTCGCGGCGCATCAAGGCGAGCGAAGTCGCAGCCTGCGCGCGCAATGGGGTCAAGGGCCTGATCGAATTGCAGATCGGGCTTGATGGCCTGGTGGTGGCCCAGTCGCGCCAGGGCAACTTTCCCGGGGTTACCGAGCGCGATATTTATCGCGCGCTGGCGGCCGATCCGTTCGGGCGTGGTCCAAACCGGGCGCAGACCTGGGCCGATGTCAATCCGACTCTGCCGGCAACGCCGATCGTCGTCATCGGGCCGCCGCCGACATCGGGCACGCGCGACAGTTTCAACGAACTATATCTGATCAAGGGCTGTGAGACCGAGCCGGCGATGCAGGTGCTGAAGCGCAGCGACGAAGCGCGGTTCAAGCTGATTTGCAGCAAGCTGCGCGAGGATGGTGCCTTCATCGAAGGCGGTGAGAATGACAATCTGATTGTCCAGAAAATCGCTGCCAATCCCCGCGCCATCGGGATTTTCGGCTTTTCGTTTCTCGAGGAAAATCTCGATCGGTTGAAGGATGTGCCGCTCGGCGGGGTTGAAGCGACCTATGCCAATATCGCCTCGTTCCGCTATCCGGCGTCGCGAGCGCTGTATCTTTATGTCAAGGCGCAGCATGTTCATGCCGTGCGCGGGTTGGGCGAATTCCTGCTCGAATACAGCAAGGATGTGGCCTGGGGGCGGCGCGGTTACCTGTCGCGGCGCGGGCTGGTGGCATCACCCGATGCAGCGCGTGCCGCCAATGCCGCGATCGCTGCCAACCTCACGCTGCTCGACCCGGCGAGCTTGTGACCGGTATGCTGCCCTTTGTGCTGGTGATCCTGGCGCTGGCCGGGTTCGGATTCTGGATCGGGCGGCAGCGCGGTGAAGCGATGCGCCAGGGTGGTGTGCTGCGCCAGGGTGGTGTGCTGCGCCAAAGTGGTGTGCTGCGCATCGGCAAGGTGCATTCACTGCCCTTCTACCAGGGGCTTTATGTGGCGCTGGCGGCGTTGCTGCCGGCGCTGCTGGTGCTGGCCGGATGGGCGCTGGCGGCCGATGGGGTGGTCACCGACCGGGTACTCGCGGCGGTGCCGGCGGCGGTCCGCCCGATCAGCCCGATCGACCGCGGCGCGTTCATGAACGATGTTCGCGGGCTGGCCAACGGGTCGCTGGCTGCGGCCTTCAACCCGGCGGCGACGGCCGTAGTGCCGGTTTTTCGCGCCACCCGGGAACGCCTCGATCTTTTCGCGGCCGCCATGGCGGTTGGGCTGCTGGCGGTCGGCGGCATTGGGGCGTTTTCACAGCTGCGCCCGGATTTTCGGGCGCGAAACCGCGTCGAGCGGCTGCTGAAATGGCTGCTGGTGCTGGCGTCGACGGTGGCGATCTTCACGACATTTGGCATCGTTCTGTCGCTGTTGTTCGAATCCTGGCGGTTTTTCCAGCAGGTCCCGGCGCTGGAATTCCTGTTCGGCACGCACTGGTCGCCGCAAACCGCGATCCGCAGCGACCAGATCGGATCATCGGGGGCGTTCGGAGCCGTGCCGCTGTTCTGGGGCACGATCTTCATCGGGGCGATCATCGCCATGATTGTCGCGGTGCCGCTCGGGCTGATGGCGGCAATTTACATGACGCAATATGCCGATGCCCGGGTGCGCCGGGTGCTCAAGCCGATGCTCGAACTGCTCGCCGGGGTGCCGACAGTGGTCTATGGATTTTTTGCAGCGCTGACTGTGGCGCCGGCGGTGCGCGATTTCGGGCTGTGGCTGGGCATCAGCAATGCGTCGGCCGAAAGCGCGCTGGCTGCCGGGCTGGTGATGGGCATCATGATCATCCCGTTCGTATCGTCGATGGCCGATGATGCGCTGATGGCGGTGCCGGCCGATATGCGCGACGGCAGCTATGCAATGGGCGCAACGCGATCGGAAACGGTTTTGCGGGTGCTGGTGCCGGCGGCGCTGCCCGGTATCACCGGCGGCGTGCTGCTCGCTGTCAGCCGGGCGATCGGCGAGACCATGATCGTTGTCATGGCGGCCGGGTTGGCGGCCAACCTGACCATCAACCCGTTCGACAGCGTGACGACGGTCAGCGCCCAGATCGTCGCGCTGCTTACCGGCGACCAGGAATTTGACAGTGCCAAGACATTATCGGCCTTTGCCCTGGGGCTGGTGTTGTTTGTGGTGACGCTGCTGCTCAATATTTATGCGCTGTCGGTGGTTCGCAAATATCGCGAGGCCTATGAATGATGGCCCGCAACCCTGCCAACACGCATAACCGTGCGCCGACCGATTGGGCATCCCCCGCCATGCAGGCGCGGGTGCGGGCGCGCTATCGCGGTGAATGGCTGTTCCGGTTGGCAGGGTTGGGGGCGCTGTGCCTTGCCGGGTTGTTCCTGGCGTTCCTGCTGTTCACTATCGTCCGCACCGGCTGGACGGGGTTTCAGCACAGTCAAGTGCGGGTGACGGTGGCTTTCGATGCAGCGGCGCTGGGCATCGATCCGGCGGTGGCGCGCGGCCCGATGGGGGTGGAAGCGATCCGCCGCGGTGATTTCAATGCGCTGCTGCAGCGTAGCGCCGCGGCGCAGCTCGGCCGCGCCGCCGATGTCGTTTCAGAAGGCGCCTGGCTCGATCTGCGCGCTGCGGTGCTGGCCGATCCGGCGGTGCTGGGGCAGGTGCGCAGCGTGTGGGTGCCGGTGCGCAGCAGCATCGATCTGCTCGCCAAGGGCAAGTTCGATGTCAACGAGCCCGAAGTGTCGCGCGGGGTCAGCAACGAGGATATTGCCGATTATCGCTATCTGCTGGCGCGGGGCTTGATCCGTACCGAGTTCAACGACATTTTCATGACGGCGGCGAATTCGACCGATCCCGAACTGGCGGGTATCTGGGGGGCGGCGCTGGGGTCGTTGTTGACCCTGCTTGTCACCATCACCGTGGCATTTCCGGTTGGCGTGCTGGCGGCGGTGTGGCTGGAGGAATTTGCCGGCCGCAGCCGCTGGACCGATTTCATCGAAGTTTCGATCAGCAATCTGGCGGCGGTGCCCTCGATCATTTTCGGGCTGCTTGGCCTGGCGGTGTTTCTCAATTTTTTCAACATGCCGCGGTCGGCACCGCTGGTCGGCGGGCTGACCCTGGCGCTGATGACGCTGCCGGTCATCGTCATCACGGCGCGCGCCGCCATCCGTGCCGTGCCGGGTTCGGTGCGCGATGCGGCGCTGGGTATCGGTGCCTCGCCGTTCCAGGTGGTTTTTCATCATGTCATGCCGCTGGCGTTGCCCGGCGTTTTGACCGGCACCATCATCGGCATGGCGCGGGCGCTGGGCGAAACTGCGCCGCTGCTGTTGATCGGCATGCGCGCCTTTGTGGCCGATACGCCGCACGGGCTGGCGTCGTCGGCAACGGTGCTGCCTGTCCAGATTTTCCTGTGGGCCGATGATGCGCAACGCGGCTTTGTTGAAAAAACCTCGGCAGCGATCATCGTGTTGCTGGTTATCCTGCTGCTGATGAGCAGCGTCGCAATCTATTTGCGCAACCGTTTCGAGACCCGCGCATGACCGAACCCACCCCCAAGCTGACCGCGCGCAACCTCAACGTGTTTTATGGCGCGAAACAAGCGATCAAGAATGTTTCGATCGATATTTCGCGCGAGCATGTGACGGCGTTGATCGGCCCGTCGGGATGCGGAAAATCCACCTTCCTGCGCTGTTTCAACCGCATGAACGACACGATCGAAAGCGCGCGGGTGACCGGCGAAATCCGGCTCGATGGCCGCGATATCAACGCTGTCGACATGGATGTCGTCCAGCTGCGCGCCCGGGTCGGCATGGTGTTTCAAAAGCCCAATCCGTTTCCCAAATCAATTTATGAAAATGTCGCTTATGGCCCGCGCATCCATGGCCTGGCGACCGGCCGTGCCGATATGGACCGGCTGGTCGAAGACGCGCTGCGCCGCGCCGGGCTGTGGGACGAGGTCAAGGACCGGATGAGCGACAGCGGCACGACCTTGTCCGGCGGTCAGCAACAGCGGCTGTGCATCGCGCGCGCCATCGCCGTCGACCCCGAAGTCATTTTGATGGACGAACCCTGTTCGGCGCTCGACCCGGTGGCGACGGCCAAGATCGAGGAACTGATCGACGATCTGCGCGGCCGCTATGCCATCGTCATCGTTACCCATAACATGCAGCAGGCGGCGCGGGTCAGCCAGCGCACGGCGTTTTTTCACCTCGGCACCATGGTCGAATATGGCGACACGTCGATGATCTTCACCAATCCGGTCCAGGCGCGGACCAAGGATTACATAACCGGCCGCTACGGCTGACAGGAACATGGACTATGGCCGATAACACCGCCCACACCGTCAAGTCCTTCGATGAGGATATTGCCCAGTTGCGCACGATCATCTCGCGCATGGGGGGCCTGTGCGAAGTGCAGATTGGCGCGGCGGTCGATGCGCTGGTGACTCGCAATGTCGATGCGGCGCGCCGGGTGGTGGAGGATGACAAGCGCATCGACGCGCTCGAGGCCGAAGCCGAGGCGCTGGCGGTGCGCATCATCGCCCTGCGGGCGCCGCTGGCGGGTGACCTGCGCGAGATTGTTGCGGCGCTCAAGATCGCCGGCGTGCTCGAACGTATCGGCGATTATGCCAAGAATATCGCCAAGCGCGCTTCGGCACTGGCGCAGGCACCGCCGATCGAGCCGGTGATCATCGTTCCCGAAATGGCGCGCACCGTCATTGCGATGATCAAGGATGTGCTCGATGCCTTTGTCGATCGCGATGCGGTGCTGGCGCGCGCGGTCACCGAGCGTGATCGCCGGGTCGATGATTTTTATAACAGCCTGTTCCGGTCATTGCTGACCTTCATGATGGAAAATCCGCAATATATTACCCCGTCGACGCATTTGCTGTTCGTCGCCAAAAATCTTGAACGCATTGGCGATCATGCCACGTCGGTCGGTGAAATGGTCCATTTTGCCGTCACTGGTGACCATATCGTCGATCGGCCCAAGACCGACGACACGTCAACCTTCGCCAACCGCAGCTGAACCCCCCGCTAGCCCAACGGAGACCCGATGATGCGCCCCAAGATCATGCTTGTCGAAGACGATGCCAGCCTGGTTGAGCTGATCAGCTATAACCTTGAAAAAGAAGGCTTTGATGTCATCCGTACCGATGATGGCGAAGAAGCGTTGGTGCTTGCCGAGGAAGAAAAGCCCGACCTCGTCATTCTTGATTGGATGATCGCCAACCTGTCGGGTATCGAAGTTTGCCGCCGCCTGCGCCGCGCGCCTGCGACCGCCAATCTGCCGATCGTCATGCTGACCGCGCGCGCCGAGGAAGCCGATCGGATTCGCGGGCTTGAAACCGGCGCCGATGATTATGTCACCAAGCCGTTCAGCCCCCGTGAACTCGTCGCCCGGGTGCGCGCCGTGCTGCGCCGGCTGCGGCCGGCGCTGTCGGGGGGCAATCTCGATTATGCCGGGATCAGCATGGATACATCGGCGCACAAGGTGACCCGCGATGGCAATACCGTGTCATTGGGGCCGACGGAGTTTCGGCTATTGCGGCATTTCCTCGAACACCCTGGCCGGGTGTTCAGCCGTGAACAATTGCTCGATGCGGTGTGGGGGCGCGATGTTTATGTCGAACAACGCACCGTCGATGTGCATATCCGCCGGCTGCGCAAGGCGGTGAACGCCAATGATAATGGCAAGGAATTGCCCGATGTCATCCGAACCGTGCGGTCGGCCGGCTATGCGCTGGATGCGGCACCGGTGCCGGCTTAGTTTGTCATCGAGGGCCTTGACCCGGGACCCAGCTTTGCTTCTGGCCAAGGAAACCGGGTCCCGGGTCAAGGCCCTGGATGACAGTGTAATATGGTTGCCGCTTTGTGGCGTGATGTGAAAGTACCCCCGATGACTGATTCGCCCCCTTTGCGGAACGGCCAACTGCGTTTACAGCCACGAGTTCATTAACAGGGGCCTGTTTCGCCATGACTTTGCGTTTCGATGATCGTGTTGCCATTATTACCGGGGCTGGTGGCGGCCTTGGCCGCGCCTATGCGCTCGAGCTTGCCAGGCGGGGCGCCAAGATTGTCGTCAATGATCTGGGCGGCGCCCGCGACGGTTCGGGCAGCTCGCTGTCGGCGGCGCAGGCGGTGGTCGATGAAATCAAGGCGATGGGCGGCGAAGCCATGGCCAATGGCGCCAGCGTCACCGATGCTGCTGCGGTTGAAAAAATGGTCGCGGTGGTCAAGGAACGCTGGGGCCGGATCGACATTTTGATCAACAATGCCGGCATCTTGCGCGACAAGACCTTTGTGAAGATGAGCCATGACGATTTCCGCCAGGTGCTCGATGTGCATCTGATGGGTAGCGTCAATTGCACCAAGGCGGTGTGGGAGATCATGCGCGAACAAGCCTATGGCCGCATCTTGATGACGACGAGTTCGACCGGGCTGTACGGCAATTTCGGCCAGGCCAATTATGGCGCTGCCAAGCTCGGGCTGGTCGGCCTGATGAAGACGCTGGTGCTCGAAGGCGCCAAATATAACGTCAAGTGCAACACCATCGCGCCGCTGGCGGCAACGCGGATGACCGAAGACCTGATGCCCGCTGACCTGCTGGCGAAAATGGGCCCGGAAACGGTGGTGCCGGCGGCGGTTTACCTCGTCAGCGAGGATGCGCCGACCAATGCCATCATCAACGCGGGCGGCGGCGGTTTTGAACGCGCCTATGTGACGCTGACGCGCGGGATTCATGTCGCGGCTGAAGACATGAGCGCCGAAACCGTGGCGGCGCGCTTTGCCGAGATCAGCGACCGGACCGGCGAAATCGTGCCCGATACCGGCGGCGCGCAGGGGGCGATGGCGCTGAGCGGCGCGCGTTGATCGACGAGCGCGACCTTGAGGGGGCGGTCGCGGCCGGCATCATCGACGCGGCTACGCAGGCGCGGCTGGTCGCGTTCGTGCGCGATCAGCGGCGCGGCGTTGCCGGCCCTGATGAGGAACAATTCCGGCTGCTGACCGGGTTCAACGATATTTTCGTGACCATCGCCATCGGGCTGCTGCTGTTTGCGCTGGGGAGCCTGGCGAGCGAAGTTTCGCGGGTGCTCGGGCCGATTGTTGCCGCGGCAGCGAGTTGGGGGTTGGCCGAATATTTCACGCGCCGCCGCCGCATGGCACTGCCGAGCATCGTGTTGTTGCTTTACTTTGTTGGTAGTGTGTTTTTTGCAGCATTGCTCGCGGGCACGGCAATGCAGCCCGGGCCGACAGGGCCGGTTAGTGGAAGTTTCAATGTTGATGGCGTCGGATTACCGGCGCTCTGGCCTGTTCTGGGGGCGGCAGCGGCGGCACTGGCGGCCGGGCTGCATTGGTGGCGCTTCAAGGTTCCGATTACCGTTGCAGCCGGCGCAGCGGCGGCGGGCGGGTTGATTATCGCTATTTTGGCTGCAGCGGTGCCACAGCCCTTGGCTGGCGCGCTGATGTTGCCGTTGGTCTTCGTGCTGGGCGTCGTGTGTTTCGGCATCGCCATGGATTTTGACGCACGTGACCCGGCGCGGGTAACGCGCTGGTCGGATGTCGCGTTTTGGCTGCACCTGTTGGCAGCGCCGGCGATTGTGCACCCGGTGTTTGCGATGACCGGTGTCATGCAGGCAACGCCTTCGACTGGCGCAGCGTTGTTCGTCGTGCTGGTTTATGCGGTGCTGACCGTAGTGGCGGTAGCGATCGACCGGCGGGCTTTGCTGGTTTCGGCGCTGTTTTATGTGATCTTTGCCATTCAGTCGCTCGTTGCCAGCGGTGCCAGTGTCGGCTTGTCAGGCGCGTTGACGGCGCTGGTCATCGGCGGCTTTCTCGTCATGCTCTCGGCGGCGTGGCGGCCGATCCGGGCGCGGGTGCTGGCGCTGCTGCCGGCACGGCTGACGCTGCGATTGCCGGTGGCGAGCGTTTAGGAAACGTCGACCAGCTTGACCAGCCGGCGTTCAACGGGCGCCAGAACGCTGGCGAGATCATGGCCGCGTTTGAGCACGACACCACCTTCGCCGAACAAGATCCATTCGCCTTGTTTCAGCCGCAGCGCCGGGTCCTTGACGATCCGCATTTCGGGGTTTTCTGCGGTGCGGCGAAAGGCCGAGAAGCTGGCGATTTTCGTGCCCAGTTCGATGGCATAATCGCGCCAATGGCCGGCAGCGACCATGCGTCCGTAAAGCGACAGGATGCGATCGAGTTCAAGGCGGTTGAAGGCGACCTGGGTGGGCGCGCGCAGCGGCGTGACGTTCTCCAAATCGGCCTCAGGCGGTCTTGCGTTGTTCTTCGGCGGTCAAAGCATCGAGACCTGTACGCAGCGTCTCCATCTGGCTACGCAAAGTTTCCATTTCGCAGCGCAGCAGTTCGAGCTTTTGCGTTTCAGGGTCGAACTTCTGGCTGCACGGGGTGCCATAGGGCAGGAATTTCTTGGGGTGATCACCGGCATCGACCGGCACTGGCTTGGCCGGGATGCCGACCATCGTGGCGCCTTCAAGGACATCGCGCGTGACCACGGCATTGGCGCCGACACGGGCGCGCTTGCCCACCGTGATCGGCCCCAGCACTTGCGCGCCCGAACCGATGATGACGCCATCTTCCAGCGTCGGATGGCGCTTGCCGGCGACACCATTGGCCGGATCGGTGCCGCCCAGCGTCACGCATTGGTAGATGGTGACATTATCGCCGATGATCGCGGTTTCACCGATGACGACAAAGCCGTGATCGATGAAGAAGTTGCGGCCGATGGTGGCGCCGGGGTGAATGTCGATGGCCGTCAAAAAGCGCGACAGATGGTTTACGAGGCGCGCCACGAAAAACAGCCGGGCGTTGAACAGGCCATGCGCGATCCGATGCATGCCGAGCGCCAGCACACCGGGATAGATCAATACTTCCCAGCGCGAACGCGGCGCCGGATCACGGGACTTTATCGAATCGAGATAAGCGACAAGTGACATGGCGATTCTCCTCATGGCCGGGGTGCGGCGCATGAACCTCTGTAAACCCTAACCGCTCCCGCCAAATTTTTCCAGCCCTGGTTGGAACACTTCGGCGTTGTCGGACGTTACAGGAGCATCGTCCACTCTGGGAGAAAAGTCATGCCTTACGAAAATGATGCTGAAACGGGCCGTTCGATGGAAACCGACGAAACAAAAATGTTGATTTCAGCGGAAAAGGTCCAAGGTACCGCAGTTTACGACAAGCATTCTGAAAAAATTGGCAGTGTCGATTCGATAATGCTAAACAAATACACGGGAAAGGTCGCCTATTCGGTAATGTCATTTGGTGGTTTTCTCGGTATTGGCGAGCGTTACCATCCTTTGCCGTGGGATGTGCTGACCTACGACCTTGACCTCGGCGGCTACAAGCTCAAACAGGCAGGCGCCGAACTTACGGAGGCGCCACACTACAGCCGCAGCGAAATCGACAATCGCGACTATGTCGGTAATCCGGCTGTTGCCGGCTGGTACAATCCCTCGCCGATCATCTGACGGGACGCGCTGGCCCGCGACAATCGGCGCGTTTGCGTGAATTACGCTGGGTACAAGAGGGGGGCAGCTGCTGTTCGCAGCGCCCCCCTTTTTTCCGCGTTGCAGCCACCGTAAGTGTCGCGCCCGGCTTTGCGCTGCGCGCCTGCCGAAATCAGATCGCTTGCAAGGTGCGGGCGACGGCATGGACCACGGCGGCGATGCGGACGCTGGCCTGGATCTTGTCGGTGCCGACATTATGCTGTGCGAGGACTTTTTCATGCGAATCGATGCACATGCCGCAGCCGTTGATGGCCGATACGGCGAGACAATAAAGCTCGAAATCGGCCTTTTCGATGCCGGGCGAGCCGATGACATTCATGCGCAGCTTGGCCGGCATCGTCTTGTAATCGGGGCGCGAGGCCATGTGGGTGAAGCGGTAATAGATATTGTTCATCGCCATCACGGAAGCCGCGGCCTTGGCAGCGTTGAGCGCTTCGGGGGTGAGTTTGTCAGCGGCTTCGGCTTCGATCGCGGCGATGACAGGCTTGTAGGCGCAGGCGTGAGCGACGGCGACGAGAGTGCCCCATTTCTGCTGGTCGTTTAGCAGTTGCTCGGTGAGCAGACTCGACACGTTTAGCCGCTGGTCCTTGGCATAATCGGGCAGCGTTTTGGCGAGTTCGGAAAACAGCATGGGAAATCCTTTCCCCTCTCCCGTTCGGGGAGAGGGAGGGGCCCATCGCCTCTACAGGCGATGGGAGGGTGAGGGTGATTGCAGGAGGGCATGCGCGTGACGCCAGCCCTCACCCGGCCCAGCCCTCACCCGACTCTGGCTGCGCCCGAGTCCGACCTCTCCCCGAGCGGGAGAGGTTTTACGCCGCTGGCTTCAGCGTTTCTTCGCCTTCCGACCAGTTGCACGGGCACAACTCGTCGGTCTGCAGTGCATCGAGGATGCGCAGCGTTTCGGCGGGGTTGCGGCCGACATTCAGGCCGTTGACCGTGATGTGCTGGATGACATTTTCCGGATCGATGATGAAGGTGGCACGCAGCGCGACGCCGGCTTCCTTGACGATGATGCCCAGCGCATCGGCGAGATGCTTGCTGTTATCGGCCAGCCACGGGAAATCGCAGGCAGCAAGGCGTTCATCGGACTTGCGCCAGGCGAAATGCACGAAATCGCTGTCGGTCGAGGCGCCGATCAGCACGGCGTCACGATCTTCGAAATCACCCTTCAGATCGCCATAGCCGATGATTTCGGTTGGGCAGACAAAGGTGAAATCCTTGGGCCAGTAGAACAGGATCTTCCACTTGCCCGGATAGGCGGTGGTGATGTCGAGCGTTTCGCCGCCCGGAAGCGCAGCGACGCCCTGCTGGACTGGCAAGATGAACGAAGGGACGGTATCGCCAACGGTAAGCGCCAAGATAAATTCCTTTTGATTGATGCGGGGTTCGCGATTGCTCAATGCCGATGCCGGGGCTAGAAATCCAATCGATAATCTTGTCGTTTATAATCGGTTTTTTCGATGACGTTCCTGCCGACGTTGAAGCAGCTTCAATATCTGACGGCGCTGCATATCCACGGCCATTTCGGCCATGCAGCTGAATCATGCTTTGTCAGCCAATCGACGCTGTCGGCGGGGCTGCGCGAACTCGAAACGCTGCTCGGGGTGCAACTGGTCGAACGCAACCGCCGCGTCGTGCGCTTTTCACCGCTGGGCGAGCGCGTCGTCGCCAAGGCCTATGACGTGCTGCGCGAGGCCGATGCGCTTGCCGGATTGACCCGCGACGCCGGGCCGCCGCTGGCCGGGCCGTTGCGGCTCGGCGTGATCCCGACGATTGCACCCTATCTGTTGCCGCAAGTGCTGCCGGGGATTCGCACGGCGTTCCCCGAACTGAGGCTTTTCCTGCGCGAGGAAATGAGCGGTGCGGCGTGCGAAGCGCTGGCGCGTGGCACGCTCGATGCTGTGCTGATGGCGCTGCCCTGGGATTGCGGGACGGTCGAGACCATGGAATTGTTCGATGATCCTTTCTACCTCGTCTTTCATCCCCGCGACATGACCGATCCGCCGCCGCAAGTCAGCCCTGCGGCAATCGACGATTCGCATTTGTTGCTGCTGGAGGATGGCCATTGCCTCAAGGATCAGGCGCTGGCGGTGTGCGGACGCCCCGAATTACGTGCCGATGCCGCCAATCGCGGTACGTCGCTGGTCACGCTGGTGCAGATGGTTGCCGGTCGGCTGGGCCAGACGCTGGTGCCCGAGTTGGCAATGAACGCCGGAATCATTGCCGATACCGGGCTCATCGCGCGGCCACTGACGGGCGGCGCCTCGCGCACCGTGGCGCTGGCATGGCGCAGCGGCAGCCCGCGTGCGGCCGAATTCCGGCTGCTCGGGGAGGCGATTCTGGCGGCGCGGCGCGGTGCTGCGGTGGACAGCGGAGCCCATGACGCTATGGTGCCGCAATCGCAATAGCGGCCTTGACCAGGGCCGGGTGCAAGCGAATCGGGGAGAAGCAGATGAAGGCCGTTGTGTGTGTCGAACATGGACCACCCGAAAAACTGGTGGTCAGCGACATCGCACTGCCGGAACCCGGCAAAGGCCAGGTGCGGGTGCGGGTCCATGCCGCCGGCGTCAATTTCCCCGACACGTTGATCATCCAGAACCTGTACAAGTTCAAACCGGCGCTGCCGTTTTCACCCGGGGGTGAAGCCGCTGGTATCGTCGACGCCATCGGCGATGGCATCACCGATGTCGCGATCGGTGATCGGGTCGTCGCGATGACTGGCCATGGCTGCTTTGCCGAACAGGTTATTGCCAACCGTGACCAGATCGTGCCGATTCCCGGCGACATGCCGTATGATGTCGCCAGTGGTTTCACCATGACCTATGGCACGTCGCACCACGCCTTGAAGCAGCGCGCGCGGCTGCAACCGGGGGAAACGCTGCTGGTGCTCGGCGCTGCCGGCGGGGTCGGCCTGACGGCGGTAGAGCTTGGCAAGGTAATGGGCGCCAGGGTGATTGCCGCTGCATCGACCGATGAAAAACTGGCGCTGTGCCGCGAATATGGCGCCGACGAGGTCATCAACTATGCCACCGAAGACCTGAAGGACCGGATCAAGGTGCTGACCGGCGGGCGCGGAGTCGATGTCGTCTATGATCCGGTAGGTGATCGTTATGCCGAGCCGGCGTTTCGCGGCATTGCCTGGAATGGCCGCTATCTGGTTGTCGGTTTCGCCGCCGGGGCGATTCCGTCGTTGCCGCTCAACCTGCCGCTGATCAAGGGCGCGTCGATTGTCGGGGTGTTCTGGGGCGCCTTTACCCGCGCCGAGGCACCGCTGCATCGTGAAAACATGGCGGAATTGCTCGAATGGTATCGGGCGGGCAAAATCCGTCCGCATGTGTCGAAGCATTTTTCATTGGATGAAGGCCCGGCGGCGATCCGCTGGATGATGGACCGCAAGGCGACAGGCAAGGTCGTGCTGACGGTTTGACCAGGCATTTGGAGGGCAAGACGATGACAGCTTTGCGTGAAACCTATCCGATGTATGTCGCCAACAAGGCGGAAATGCCAAACACCGATCTGGTGGTCACCGATAAATATACCGGTTTGCCCGCCACCCGCGTTGCCATGGCCGATGCGGCGACGATCGATCGCGCCATCGCTGCCGCCGTCGCTGCCGCCGAACCCATGGCGAAAATGGCAGCCTATGAGCGTCAGGCGGTGCTGGCGCATTGCGTGACGCGCTTTACCGAACGCTTTGAAGAACTTGCCCATGCGCTGTGCATCGAAGCCGGCAAGCCGATCCGTGACGCCCGCGGCGAGGTCGGCCGATTGATCGATACGTTCCGCATCGCCGCTGAAGAAAGCGTGCGGATGACCGGCGAAGTCCAACCGCTCGATATTGCGCCGCGCGCCAAGGGCTATCAGGGCATGTGGAAGCGCGTGCCGATCGGGCCGTGCAGCTTTGTTTCGCCGTTCAATTTCCCGCTCAACCTCGCCGCCCACAAGATCGCCCCGGCGATTGCTGTCGGCTGCCCGTTCGTGATGAAGCCGGCGTCGCGCACACCTTTGGGGGCGATCATCATCGGCGAGGTGCTCGCCGAAACCGATTTGCCCCCCGGCGCTTTTTCGATTTTGCCGGCACACCGCGATGGCGCCGATCTGTTCACCACCGATGACCGGCTGAAGCTGCTCAGCTTCACCGGATCGCCCGATGTCGGCTGGGATCTGAAATCTCGCGCCGGCAAGAAGAAGGTCGTTCTCGAACTTGGTGGCAATGCCGCGGTCATCATCGACAAGGATGCCGACCTCGAAGACGCCGCCGAGCGCACCGTTTTCGGGGCTTTTTACCAATCGGGCCAGTCGTGCATCGGGGTGCAGCGGATTTTTGTGCACGAAGCGATTTATCCAGCCTTTCGCGACCTGCTGGTCGCCAAGACGGCGAAATTGATCGCCGGCAACCCCGCCGATGAAGCGACATTTGTCGGGCCGATGATCGATGTGAAGGAAGCCGCCCGGCTTGATGGCTGGATCCAGGAAGCGACCGCCGGCGGCGCAAAGCTGCTGTGTGGCGGCAACCGCGATGGCGCCATGCTCGCGGCGACCTTGCTCGAAAACGTGCCGCTCAGCGCCAAGCTGAATACCGAGGAAGCCTTTGGCCCGGTGGCATTCTTTGCAACTTTCAGCGATTTTGACGAAGCGCTTGCCATGGTCAACGACAGCAAGTTCGGCTTGCAGGCCGGGGTTTTCACCCGTGATTTGTTCCATATGCTGAAAGCCTGGGACGTGCTCGATGTCGGCGG
>JBBQMB010000009.1:0-38286 GCA_038328515.1 Sphingomonadales bacterium | reverse complement strand
CCCATTTTCGTGACGATGCGCGCCGAAGGCCCTTAAAACATTTATTGATATGTGGGTTTGCGCTTCTAGAATGTCCCATGGTGCCTGCTGTCGCTGCAATCTGCATTGCCTTGTCGGCACCAGCGACGCCCTACGCAGGCGAATTGCCGGCGTTGCGCAGCCCCGATGCGAAGATCCTGCTGCATGCCGCATCGGCCAGCGGGTTTGCACCGCGGGGATGGACCGTCGAGCGCGCGGTTCGCGGTGACCTCAACGCCGATGGCCGTCCCGATCTCGCGATGGTGCTGAAAGGCATCGATCCGGCCTGCATCGTGAAGACCGACACTGCCACTGGCTCGTTGGATACCAACCCCCGGCGTGTCGTTATCGCTTGGGGCACGGGATCGGGATTTGAGCGGCGCATCGTCAACGCATCGGTCATTTCGCGCCTCGATGATCCCTATACGGACGATCCATTCGAGAGCGGGGACATGACGATCCGGAATGGGGTGCTGCGGCTGGGGCTGAGCTATTGGCGCAGCATGGGCGGCTGGACGACCTTTACCGTCAAGCTGTCGTTTCGCTGGGATGGCACACAGGCGCGCCTGATTGGCTATGACCGCGATGTCTTGCAGCGAAATAGTGGGGAAACCGAAAAACTGAGCGTCGACTTCGTCACCCGGCGCGTGCGCACCGTGACAGGCTCGTTTGAGGGCGATGTCACCACCACAAAGCTGACCAGGTTGCCGCCGCAAAATCCCGAAACGCTGGCAACGATTGGCGATGGCCTGGCCTATATGCCCGTCCTGAAACCAGTTGTCCGGCGTGCTGACACGGCGTCATGATCAGGCCCTGCCCCGCGACTACCGCGCCTTTGTTCCTGATGGAAAATGCGCGCTCGCCGGCGCCGCCTTTCGCCCCATACGAAATGGATGATCGGCGTTAGCAATCATTCGAGCAATCAATCTGTTAGCCGTTGAAATCAGACGTTATTTGGCGAAATAATGCTCATACGCCAGTAGTGTCAAAAACGGCGCCAGTTCGTCGGCGAGCACCAGCGTGCGAAACACGTCGGCTGCCTCGTCGTATTTGCCGGTGGCAAAGAAATTATCGCCGACAGCGGCTTTCCAAACCGCCAGCTGTTCGTCGGTGACCTGCGAAATCAGCGCTTCATCAACGGCTTCACCGCTATCGAGTTCAACGTCCGAAACGCGCCACTGCCAGATCTGGGTGCGGCTGATTTCGGCGGTGGCGGCGTCTTCCATCAGATTGTGCAGCGGCACGGCGCCCTGGCCGCGCAGCCAGGCAGCGATATAGCCGATGCCGACGTTGACGTTGTTGGTTAGCCCGGCGAGCGTCTTGGGGCCCGGTGGTGGCGTGGTCAGATCCTCGGCAGTGGCATGGCCTTCGGGGATGACATGCAGCTGGTTCGGCGCTGGCATCAGGCGATCGAACACCTCGCGGGCAATGCCGACCAACCCGGGATGCGCCACCCAGGTACCATCGTGACCGAGCGTGGCTTCACGCTCCTTGTCGGCGCGTACCGCCGCAAAAGCCCTTTCGTTGGCGGCCTCATCATCCTTCACCGGAATGAAGGCGCTCATGCCGCCCATCGCATGGGCGCCGCGCTTGTGGCACGTGCGCACGACATGCGCTGCATATTTTGCCATGAACGGCACTGTCATCGTCACGGCGGCGCGATCAGGCAGGACCTTGGATGGATCGGCCTGGAAGGTCTTGATATAGCTGAAGATATAATCCCAGCGGCCGCAATTCAGCGCGGTGATATGATCGCGCAGCTCATACAGAATTTCTTCGGCCATGAAGGCGCCGGGCAGGGTTTCGATCAGCACCGTGGCGCGGATGGTGCCGAGCGGCAGGCCCATCAGCGATTGCGCCGTGGTGAAGATATTGTTCCACAGCCGCGCTTCGAGATAATGTTCAAGCTTGGGAAGGTAAAAATAAGGGCCAGAACCGCGTGCGATCAACGCCTTGGCATTGTGAAAGAAATACAGGCCGAAATCGAAGATGGCGCCCGAAACCCGCGTGCCATCGACCAGCATATGGGCTTCATCGAGGTGCCAGCCGCGCGGCCGGGCAATCAGCGTCGCGGTCTTTTCATTCAGGCTGTACGACTTGCCCTTGTCTTCCAGCGAAATCGTGCCGGCAGCGGCATCACGCAGATTGACCTGGCCCTGCACCATCACGTCCCAGGTCGGGGCGCTGGCGTCTTCAAGGCAGGCCATGAAGCATTGCGCGCCGCTGTTGAGCGCGTTGATGACCATTTTGCGATCACACGGCCCGGTAATTTCAACGCGGCGGTCGGTCAGATCATGCGGCGCGGGTCGCACCTGCCAATAGGGGTCATCGCGCACCGAACTCGCTTCGCCGGCAAAATCGATGCTGTTGCCGGCATTCCACCAGCGCTGGTGCTGCTGGCGCGCGTCAAGCAGCGAGCGGCGGGTCGGTTCGTACATGTGGTGGAGCTGCGCCACAAAGGCGAGCGCCGCATCGGTCAATATGGTTTCATAGCCGGGGGCCATGGCTCCGGTAATCTGGATACCGGTCGACGGGGGCTGGGACACAGGAAAAAACCTTTCATTCTTCGGTGAAGCGAAACGGCGTCAGCCCGCGCTGACGTTCATCAAAAGCAAGACGCGCCCCTGCTGGCGGCAAACTGCGCTGACGGCAAGAGGCGCGATGGCACGCAGCGCAGCCAGGGCCGATTGGTACCGCCGCGCCCCCCAGATCAATGCCCGCCGCCCAGGCCAGCGCCGCGGCATGGCGGGCGTCGCAGCCAAGGCCAATGACGAATTCGGCACGGCCCGACCCCCAGGGTGCCGCCGTGCCGCGCACGGTGCGGGACAGTGTGAGATAGCGCTGGCCATTCTCCATTTCGACCAGTTGCCGGCGCAATTCGCCGCGCCGGTCGAACGCTGCATGGAGTGACCATAAGGCACAACCGCCGCCGCCGATCGGACTGGCCGGAATCGGCGATGCGCCGGGCGCAAAGGATTTGGAGATGGTGCCGGCGCGATCAACCCGCAGGATGAAGAACGGAATCCCGCGTGCCCCCGGGCGACCCAGCGTGACCAGCCGATGGGCAACCTGTTCCAACCCGCGGCCGAAGCGCGACTGGAGCAGCTCGACATCATAGCCCGTCGCCTCGCACGCCGCGAGAAAACGCGTGTAAGGCATCAGAATCGCGCCCGCGGCATATTTGCCCAGCGAGATGGTACAGGCGCGTTGATCGACCGGATCGGTTATGCCGAACTGCGTTATCGTATCGGCAATCTCGCCGGCGAGCTCGATCAGCGCGACCTGAACCGCGGCAGCAAAGCCCCGCGACGCCGCATCGAGCGCCTCGGAAAGCTGCAATTGCCGGGCATGGAGGTCGAGCCGACGCAACATATTGGGGAGCATTTCGGCCGGCATCGTGCGCACCGTGATCGCATGCCGCGTACGCAGCCGATCAACCACGGCCGCATTGAGATCGGCTCCGGACAGGCGCAGATCATCGGATAGCGCTTCAGCGGCGCTGTCGAGCGCGGCAAAATGATTGCCGGCAGCGTTGATCATGGCAATGACAGCGTCGAGCGGACTGGCCGTTACTGCCAGCGCCGGGCCGTTCGTCGCGGTCGCATGGAGGCGGACCAACGCCTGGGCAATGCCAGGAGAGCGCAGCGCCAGCTCGCGCAGCTCGGCACGCGGCACATCGATTCCGGTCAACCGCGGATCAGCAAATATCCGCACCAGATCTTCGGCGACATCGCTGCCATCGTCGCCGGTCAGGCTTTTGAGATCGAGATCATAGCTGCTGGCGAGCTTGAGCAGAAAAGTGGCTGACAAGGGCCGCTGGTCGCGCTCGATCAGGTTGAGATAGCTGACCGATACCCCCAGATCGCTCGCCATGCGGGTTTGCGTCAGGCCGCGCGCCGACCGGATGCGCCGGATACGGGCACCGGCGAATAATTTACGACCGCTGAGATCGGCTGGCGACGTATAGTTTGTCAAAAAATTTACAACTTGACCGAAGGTTTTGGCGAAAAGGCGACATTTCGACACGATTCTTTGACCGAAACGCGTTGACGTCGGCCTAGCGCAGCGGCAAACCAAAGACAATTGGTCAAGCGACGCATCGGCAAGCTAGATCATCGGGGAGGATGTGGCGGAGGCAGCGGAAAACGCGCCCCGCCACAGCCATTTCTGGCACCAGATAAATCAATACAATATTCTACCTCCCTCCCCCCTAAGGGAAGGGAGCAGCACTTAATCCGCCGCCAGACAGCCACCGTCCGGATCAAGCAGGCCCAACAGCCGGCTCGCCGCGCGCCGGGCAAAGCGCAGCGTTTCGGCCTTGCGCCGCGCCGCGTTGAGCGGCACCCAGGGCGCCACGCGCACTTCCTCGGCATCATAACGATCAGCGATGATCAGCCCGCAGCGATCGGGCCGAAAATCTGCCGTTGCAAACAGATCGAGCGGGAAACCCGCCGGCACCGCCCAGAAAAATCGATCGCAATAATCAAGATATTCCGGCCATTTGCGGTCACCGCGCAAGTCCGCCAATGAAACCTTTATCTCCACAACCGTCAGCCGCCCCTGGCTGTCGATGCCCATGATATCGGCGCGGCGGCCGCCGCCCAGCGCCACTTCCGCGAGCGGCGCGACGCCGGCGCGAACCAGTAATCGGCACGTGCCGCGCAGCACGTCGGCGGCGATGATTCGGTCGGTTACGCTGGCTCTGGCGGTAAAGCGCGATTCGGGCATGCGGCCATTATGCGGAACATACTGTGAACGGCAAGCCCGAGGACCTCAACGATAAAAAACGTGGTTGCCGATCGTGGCAACGCGGGTCTTGCCGGCCCAATTGGGAGATACCCGCACGGCATGAAAGGCGGTGGCGCGCGGCACGACATCGCGCCACAAATCGCCGGTGGCGATACGGGCGATTGCCTGGGCACGCTGCCAATCGATGCCGGGACGCGGCACGCGGGATTTGTCGAAACTGAACTGATGCGGCTGGTTGATGACCCCGCAGATTGTGCTTGCGAAGCGGCCCGATTCAACCCGATTCAAAATCGTCTGTGCAACGGCAAGCTGGCCTTCGGCAGGTTCACCGCGCGATTCGAAATAAACCGCAGCGGCGAGGCACGCCAGTTCATCATCGGCGGCCACCATGCTGGTATCCACACTGGACGCAAGCTGTGCCAGATCAACCGGTGGCGCGGCTGCAATCACGACATCATCGGGCATGACAAAGGCAATGGCTGCCTCGGCGGACAAGGGCGCTGCACTGCTGTCATCGGCCGCCAGGGCCATAGTGCCGGAAAAGCACAGCGCAGCCGCGAAAACGCTGCGAGCAGCAATAATGAAAGATTTGAACGCCACGCGGAACACCAGCGCCGGTGCGCCGTTATTGGTCAACCATCGCCCAGCATTTCGGCGACGAGCCGTGCCGCGTCCGCGACATCCAGTTCGACAACCCACAGATCGGGGTCACGCTGCCGCGCCCGCGTGATCGCGTCGGGGATCGCCGCGCCATTGGCGATGGCGACCCATTCATAGCCGCCGGCCATGGCAAACATCGGCGACAACAGCGTTTCAAGCCCCGATTCGCGCGTCACGATCGCGATGCTGCCAGCCGTGGCGTCACCCCGCGCCACGACCGCGCCGAAGCCCCCCAGCGCCGAAACCTGCCGCAACAGCGCCGAAACCTTGACGCTGCTGGCGAGGCGTATGGTCATTTCAGGCGGCGCGCTTACCGCTGAACACGGGCGATCCGATGGCAGCGCGCAATTCGGCGATATTGCCAGCGCCGCGCATGGCCAAAAGCGTAGCCGGATCACGCAGCGAGCGGCTGATTCGCGCCAATGCCTTCAGATGATCGGCCCCGGCATCTTCCGGCGACAGCAACAACACCGCGAGGTCGATCGGCTGGCCATCGAAACTGCCATAGGCAATCGGCGCCGGCAGACGGGCGACCACGGCGGTGACATGCGCCAGCCCCTCGATCCGGGCGTGCGGGATCGCGGCGCCCTGGCCAAACCCGGTGGCGCCCAGCGTTTCACGTTGCTGCACGCGTTCCAGTATCAGCGACACGGGGAGACCAATTTCGGCACTCGCCATGGCCGACAGCGTCGCCAGCAAGTCGATCTTGCTGGCGGCGGTGCAATCCGCATCGATGCCGTTATTGCCGACCAGATCGGCAAAGCCTGTATTCATCACTCGGCAGCGCGCGCCACCTGACGGCGTGGCTCCACCCAGCCGATGCTGCCATCGTTGCGGCGATAGACCATATTATGATCACCACTGACGCTGTTGACGAACAACAACGCATTGGTGTTGCGCAAATCGAGCATCATGACCGCATCACCGACGCTGGCAGTGGGAATGTCGACGCGCGTTTCAGCGATAACGAGCGGATTGTCGCCCTCAGGTTCAGCTTCTTCGGTTGCCGGCGCAAAGATCACATAATCGGCATTGTCATCCATCGCTGCCCGCTCGGCTGCACGGTCTGCACCCGGCCCGTGCCGATCCTTCAGGCGGCGCATGTAGCGGCGAAGCTGTTTGTCGATCCGGTCGGCGGCGCCATCAAAGGCAATATTGGCTTCAGCCGCGCTGTTGCTGCTTTTCAGGATGATGTCAGACATGACGTGCATTACGATATCGCACGAAAAATGGCCGTGCGGCGCCGGGCCCAGCGTGACATGGGCGGAAATGGCGCGTGGAAAATATTTCTCCACCATTGCGCCCAATCGCTCGCGAACATGCGCTCCGAAAGCCGCGCCGGTGTCTGTTTGATGACCCGAGATGCGAACGTCCATTGCACTCTACTCCTGCGTTGCGACCCGTCGGATACCCGTCGGGGCGGTCGCTCTATGCCCCGCCGTGCCTGTGGTCAATGACCAGCACCATGCTGGGGAAAAACCGAAACTATTGCAACCAGACAGGATCCTTGAGGCTGGCAATAAATGCTTCATGGCGTTCCAGCTCTTCGGGCAGGGCAACATGGTGACGAATACCAAAGTTGACGCGTTCGACCGGCAAATCCTCGACGACCGATTCGGCAGCGAGATCAAAACCGATCTGGCGGCCACCGGTCAGCTCGACATAAACCCGCGCCAACAGTTCGGCATCGACCAGCGCGCCATGCTTGGTCCGCCCGGACAGATCGATGCCGTAGCGGTTGCACAGCGCATCAAGCGTATGCTTGGCGCCCGGATTGATCTTGCGCGATATTTCAAGCGTATCGATGGCACGGCTTTGCGGCAGCAGCGGCATCCGGGCGCGTTTCAGCTCCCAATTGAGAAATTCCATATCAAAGGCGGCGTTGTGCGCCACCAGCGGCGAATCGGCGATAAACGCCAGAAAATCGTTGATGATCATCTCGAACACCGGCTGGCCGGTCAGAAACGCTGTCGACAGCCCGTGGACATTCTGGGCATCGCGCGGCATGGCGCGTTCGGGGTCGATATAGGTGTGGAAGCTGCGGCCGGTGAGGACGCGGTTGACCATTTCAACCGCACCGATTTCGACAATACGATGGCCGTCACCGGGCATGATCCCCGTGGTTTCCGTATCAAAGATAATTTCGCGCATGGGCCGTTTTAGCGCGAATGACCATCCGGGTGAAGGGGGCTCAGCCGCCAGGCAACGAACGCACCAACCGGCGCACCGCCGCCCATGTATGACGCCGGCCCCGCCCGGTTTCGATAATGATATCAGCCAATGCGCGTTTCTGGCGATCTGCCATCTGCGATTTCAGGATGCCCGCAAATTTTTGCGCCGTCATGCCGGGCCGGGCCAATACCCGGGCTCGCTGCACCCTGAAGGGTGCCGACACGACAACATTCAGATCGCAACGTTGCCAGCCGCCTTTTTCAAACAGCAACGGCACATCGAGCACGACGGCGCGCTTCAGCCGATGCGCGGCAAGGAACGCCGATTGCGCCTCGGCGACCAGCGGATGCAGAATGTTTTCCAGCTTTTTCAACGCGGCGGCATTGCCAAAAACATGCTGCCCAAGTTTTTCGCGGTCGAGGCCGGCGGCATGAGTCGTACCGGGAAATGCGGCTTCGATGGCCGGCAGCGCGCGACCTCCCGGACCTTGCAAGCGTCGGACTGCGGCATCGGCATCGAATACCGGAACGCCCAGCTTGCGGAACATGGCGGCAACCGTGGATTTGCCCATGCCGATGGAGCCGGTGAGGCCGATGATGATCATGCGGTCAGCA
Source organism: Sphingomonadales bacterium (assembly GCA_038328515.1). Classification (GTDB taxonomy): domain Bacteria; phylum Pseudomonadota; class Alphaproteobacteria; order Sphingomonadales; family Sphingomonadaceae; genus Sandarakinorhabdus. The sequence continues at coordinate 30,073 of JBBQMB010000009.1, read as the reverse complement.
AGGCCCGAAGTTCGGCATCATGTTCGCGCGGTGCCTGGGCGTGGAAAAACAGGTTGAAGGCGAGTTCGGCTTGGCCGATGAGCATTGTCAGGCCATCAACCGGACGCCGACCCAGGCGCCGCGCCGTCGATAAAAGCTCGGTTTCAAGCGGCAGATAGACCATGTCAAAGACCAGCGCATCGGTTTGGCTCCCGCTGAGTGCTTCAAGCATTGCCACGGGCATGCGCTGCTGACCTGCCATGCCAAGCGGGCTTGCATTGATGATCGTGTCGGCGTTGGCAAAGGCCTCTGCGGCATCGGCAAAACGGTGAATGCGCGCCGACATGCCGAATTCCGCCAGCAGCGCCTCGGCGCGTTCCGGGCGGCGCACCAGAATCCGGATATCATGCGTACCGGCGCTATCGAGCACATGCAGCGCCGCCCGCGCCGCGCCGCCCGCGCCAATCAGGCAGGTGATGCCCGGATCGCGCTCGGCGACCGGCATGTCGAGCGCTTCGCGGATGCCGTCGATATCGCTGTTTTCACCCGAAAGGCCGTTTCGGTTACGGTAGACGCAGTTCACAGCGCCAACACGTCGTGCCGTCGGCAGCGGCAGATCGATATGGCGCAGCATATCCTGCTTGTGCGGGATGGTGACATTGCAACCCCGCCAATCAGCATCGGCGCGACGTTTTTCAAGATAGGCCGCCAGACCATCGGCGCGCACCCGCGTGGCACGATATTCGGCCTTCAAACCAAGCTTGCCAAGCCAGAAGCCGTGAATCAGCGGTGATTTGGATTGATAGATCGGGTCACCGATAACCTCGGCATAGGGCAGCGGATCGTGAAAAAGATCGCCGGTCGTCACGCCTCCAACACCCCGCGAACGCGCAGATAATCAAGCACCGCAAGCAGCGGCAAGCCCTTGATGGTGAAGTGGTCCCCATCAATTCGGCTGAACAGCTGGGCGCCCATTGCCTCGATGCGATAACAGCCGACACAGCCGAGCACCGCATCGCCTTCGGCATCAAGATAGCGCCTGATGAACGCCGGTGACAGCGTTCGCATGGTCAATCGCGCCGCAGCCCCCGCGCGCCATATTGGCAGGCCATCGAGCGCAATGACCGCAGCGCTGATCAGGCGATGGGTTGTTCCGGCCAGCTGTTGCAACTGGATTTCGGCCCGGGCCCGGGTTTCAGGCTTGGCGATCAACGTGCCGGCCGCCGACACCACCAACGTATCGGCACCGAGCACCAATACACCCGGCACAGACCGCGATATCTTGATGGCCTTCAATTCCGCCAACGCATCGGCGATCCGTTCGGGCGATGCGCCCTCGGCCGCCAGCCCTGCCGTTACGCCATCTTCATCGATATACGCCGGCACCGCTTCATGGGCCACGCCGGCCGCCGTCAACATCGCGCGGCGGGCGGCACTCTGGCTGGCAAGAATGATCATGCAGTATCCGCATCGGCATTGGCGCGATCTTGCCGAGCCTGCACCAGATTGATGATTGCCGCTGCGGTTTCCTCGATCGAGCGGCGCGTGACATCGATTACCGGTATATCATGATCGGCAAACAGCCGCCGCGCAAAGGCGACTTCGGATTCGACCTGGCTGCTATCGACATAATCGGTATCGGGAGTCTGCCCCAGCGATAACAGGCGATTTCGGCGAATAGACACCAAGCGATCGGGCGCTGTCGTCAGCCCGACAACAAGGGGACGGACAAGTTTGAACAATATTGGTGGCGGCGGCGACTGCGGCACCAGCGGGATATTGGCGGTCTTGAAGCCGCGATTGGCGAGATAGATCGACGTCGGTGTCTTTGATGTCCGCGACACCCCCGCCAGCACGATATCGGCTTCCTCCCAATCATCACGGCCGGCGCCATCATCATGCACCATCGTATAGTTGATGGCATCGACTCGCTGGAAATAGGCGGCGTCCATGACATGCTGGCGCCCTGGTCGCCGCGTCGCCACCTGGCCGAGCAATTCGGACAAGGCGGCAATGGTCGGGTCAAGCGGTGATACCATCGGCAGGCCCAGCGTGCGGCAGCGCAGTTCCAGCCGTTCGCGAACCCCGCCATCGACAAGAGTGTAGATGACCAGCCCCGGCCGGCGGGCAATTTCCTCGATCACCCGATCAAGATGGCCTTCCGAGCGCACCATCGGCCAGAAATGCTTGATGGCATCGGTATCTTCGAACCGCGCCAGACCGGCCTTGGCGACCGATTCGAGCGTTTCACCGGTCGAATCACTGACGAGGTGCAAATGGAGCCGGTTACGCTCGCCCGTCATCGCGACCTGTGCCCCGCCAAAGCGCGGACGCCAGATATTTCGCCGGGGACAAAGCTGGGGATAAACATCGGACTATTGGGTTAAGCCGGGGCGATAGGCGACCGCAAGAGGTTTTGCGACGATTTCTGCCGGAGTCGCCCCCGATCGCCCCTCGATTCGTCCGACATCCATCAACAGGTGAAAGACTCCACAGGCAAGCTTGTGGATAACGGGGACAGATTGTCCGAACCATCGACTCTCAACGCGATCGCGCGCCGCAAGCTTGGGGATAAGTCCGGGTAAACAACGCTGACCACAAAACCGGCGGCAGGCCTACAACCACTAATGATTCAAGATTCATTGAAAGAAGAATGTAGTGACGCGGTGGCGCAATCCGCCTCTTGACCGCAGCGCTTGGCCCCGTGAAAGGTGCAGCATGATCTCCACCAAGACCCTATCCGACCCGCCGCTCCTCGCTGTCCTCAAGGGCGAACGTCGCGATCCACCGCCGGTTTGGCTGATGCGCCAGGCTGGGCGCTACCTCCCCGAATATCGCGCCTTGCGCGCCGAAAAGGGTGGCTTTCTCGCGCTTGTCTATGACAGTGACGCCGCGGCCGAAATCACCCTGCAACCGATCCGCCGCTTCGGCATGGATGGCGCGATCCTGTTTTCCGATATTCTGATCGTGCCTCACGCCATGGGCCAGGGGTTGACCTTTGGCCCCGGCGAAGGCCCGCAACTAACCCCGCCACTTTCAGACGCGCGCTTCGATGCCCTGGTGCAAAAGCCCGAATATCTGGCGAAAATCTATGAAACCGTCGCGAAGGTGAAGGCACAATTGTCACCCGATGTCACCATGCTCGGTTTTGCCGGCAGCCCCTGGACCGTCGCCACCTATATGGTCGCCGGCCATGGCAGCAAGGACCAGGGCGAAACCCGGCGGCTTGCCTATACCGACCCGCAAGGCTTTCAGGCGCTGATCGATCGTATCGTCGCGGTAACGGTCGATTATCTCTCGGGCCAGATCGAAGCGGGCGCCCAGGCGGTGCAATTGTTCGATAGCTGGGCGGGCACTTTGTCGCCGGCGCAGTTCGAACGCTGGGTCATCGCGCCGACCGCCGATATCGTCGGCCGGCTGATGGTCCGCCACGGCGATGTGCCGATCATCGGGTTCCCCAAGGGGGCCGGCGCCAAGCTGGCCGCTTATGCTGCCGAAACCGGGGTCGATGCCATCGGGCTCGATGAAACCATCGATCCGGCTTGGGCCGATGCGATGCTGCCGCAAGGTATGCCGGTACAGGGCAACCTCGATCCGCTGGCGCTGATAAGCGGCGGCGAACCGCTGAAAACCGCCGTGAACCGCATTCGCGCCGCCTTTGATAGCCGGCCGCACGTCTTCAACCTTGGCCATGGCATCCTGCCCGATGCGCCGATCGCCCATGTCGAACAATTGCTCGAAATGTTGCGAAAGCCGTTCTGATGGATGGCGCCATTGGCTGGCTGGGGAATTCTTACCTCTGGGTAAAGGCCGTCCATGTCATTTTCGTGATCTTCTGGATGGCGGGCATGTTCATGCTGCCGCGGTTTCTCGTCTATTGGCACCCGCTAGCGCCTGACGCGCCTGAAAATCAGCTTTGGGCCGAGCGGTGCAACCGCTTGAAACGCATCATTCTCAACCCGGGCATCACCATCGTCTGGGTGCTCGGCATTGCCCTGGGTTTTCAGCTCGGCTGGCCGCCGTGGCTGTGGGCCAAGCTGGTGTTTGTTCTTGGCCTGTCGGGCTTTCACGGCTGGATGATCGGCGCGGCGCGCAAATTTGCGGCCGGCGAACGACCTTATGCCGAAAAAACCTTGCGGCTCGTCAACGAAATTCCGTCGCTGGTGACAATCGCAGTCGTTATCCTGGTGATCGTCAAACCGTTTTAAAACGAGCCTCCAGCCGGTTGGGTCTCAGCCCAGCTACCAAACACTCATTTCCAGCCGCATTGCTGCCCCTTGTTCTGTACTTTCAACCAGCTTTGCAGCGGCGCGAAATAGGCGAGCATCGCCTTGCCTGACATTTTTCGGCTGCCGGTAAAGGCTTCGAGCGCATCGGGCCATGGCTTTGATGCCCCCATTTCGAGCATGGCATTGAGCCTGGCGCCCACCGCCTTGTCGCCATAGATCGAGCAGCGGTGCAACGGGCCTTTCCAACCCGCCTGTTTGCACGCCGCCTCGTAAAACTGGAACTGCAGAATGCGGGCGAGGAAATAGCGCGCATAGGGCGTGTTGCCCGGGATATGATATTTGGCACCGGGATCGAAATCGGCTTCGGTCCGCGCCACCGGCGGGATAATACCTTGATATTGCAGGCGCAGATCTGTCCATGCCTTGTTATAGGCGGTTGGCGGCGTCGCGCCCGAAAACACCCCCCAGCGCCATTTATCAACCAGTGCGGTCCACGGCATGCCCGGCACTTTTTCCATCGCCTGGCGCAGCAACAGCCCGATATCCTTTGAAGGGTCGGGCACTTTGGCGGCATCAAGCAGCCCGATCTTCACGAGATAATCCGGCGTCACCGACAAGGCGGCAAAATCACCGATCGCTTCGTGAAAGCCATCATTGGCGCTGTTGAGATAGAGCAGCGGCTGCTTATTATAGGCGCGCTGGTAATAATTGTGGCCGAGTTCGTGGTGAATGGTGACAAAGTCGCTCGAATTGACTTTCGTGCACATCTTTATCCGCAAATCATCCTTGTTATCAACGTCCCAGGCGCTGGCGTGGCAAACGACTTCACGATCGGCGGGCTTGGTGATCTGCGACCGCGTCCAGAACGTATCGGGCAATGGCGCAAACCCCAGCGACGAATAAAAAGCCTCGCCGGTGCGGACCATCCTGATCGGATCATAGCCCTTTGCCGTCAGCAGTGCGCCGACATCATAGCCGATATCGCCGGCACCGGCGGGCGCCACGACGTCATAGATATCGCTCCAATCCTGCGCCCACATATTGCCGAGCAGATCCGCTCGGATTGGCCCGTTTTTTGGTTGCACGGCATCGCCATATCGGGCGTTGAGTTTGGCACGTGTATAGCAATGCAGGTCGGTATAAAGCGGCGTCACCTCGGCGAGCAGCGTGTCGATCATTTTGGCAAAATCATCGGCCGGCATGTCATAGCCTGATCGCCACATGGCGCCGGTGTCGGCAAAGCCGAGTTCGCGGGCGCCTTCATTGGCAATCTCGACCATGCGAACATAATCGGCGCGCATCGGCTGGCCAACCTTGTGCCAGCTTTCCCACATTTCGGCCGTCAGCGCCGGGTCGCGGGTGGTGCCCATCAAGGCTTCGAGATCATTGCCGCCGGTTTCTGCGCCCTTGTAGGTGCCTTTGCCCTTGCCATAGGTCGATTGCAGCCGGGTGGTGATCACCGCCAGTTCATCGGCTGCGCCAGGCTTGTCCGGCGCCGGCAGGATAATCCCCTGCTTGAGAAAATCGAGCTTGCGCCGCACATCATACGACAACCCTGGCACCGCGTTGAACGCCGCCGCCTGCTTGGCCAGCTTGACCGACAGCAGCGTCCCTTCCGCCCCGGCCCGGGCCGCCAGCGCGTCGGTATCATCGGTGATGTAGGTGGCATTTACCCAGGCGACGCGCTGGGCGTAATCGCTGTAGGTCGAAAGCTGCTGCTCGGCATCGGCAACAAATTTTTCAGCATTCGCGGCGGTTTCGGCGCCGGCCGGCACGGCCAGCAGCGTGGTTGCCGGCGCGGCCAGCAGTGTGATTGCCAGCGCAAAAAGCGAGACGGGCGATTTCATTCTGATACTCCCCGGTAATTTTATAACAGAGGGATGCGCCCCTGCCATGATAACGTCAAGATGAGCCGAAAAACCCGCAATTTCAGGACAGGCCCGGGTTAAACCCCATGCCCCAACCACGCCGCAATCGCTGCGCCGAAATCGGGCTTGGTCACCGCGCTCATATGATTGCCGGGGATTTCGAGGCAGGCAGCATTGGGCAAGGTCAGCGCAAGGTCAGGCGCCGAACCATTATCCTGATCCTGCACGCCGCAGACGATCAGCGCTGGCGTTGCAAGCGTGCGCAGCACTGCGACCGGCGTTGCCTGTTGTGATCGCAGGACATGCGCAACGGCTTCACCATCGATATGGTTCTGTTTCATGAACGCAGCAGCAGCGGCCTCGGCGGTGCCGGTGGCAAAACTGTCGGGGTTGGCGATGACGTTGAGGAACCAGGCGGCGCGCTCGGTGCCGCCGGTCAGCCCGGCCAGCCCCATGCCGCCAAGAACGACGCGACGCGGCGCCATCCCGCGTTCCAGCAGCCGCACTGCGGTACGCGCGCCAAGCGAATAGCCACCCAGATCGAAATCGATCAGCCCGAGATGGCGGACCAGCGCCTCGATATCCAGCGCCAATACGTCGGCGGGATAGGCGGCGGCGTCATGCGGCCCGGCGCTTGTCCCATGCGCGCGAAAATCGGGCATGATGACCTGATAACCGGCCGCAGCGATTTCGGCCGCGGCGCCAAATTTGCGCCAGTTCATGTCGCCATTGCTGAACAGGCCGTGGAGCAGGATGATCGGCCGGCCGCTACCAAGGCTGTGCCAGGCGATGCGCGTGCCATCGAAAGACAGAAAATCTTCGCGTTCGACGACCATTATCGTTCCCCTTCCAACAGGCCAGCATAAACCAGTGCCGGCAACAGCGCCGCAACCAGCCATGCCGCGCCTTCGAACAGCGCCACACCCCAGAGACCAGGCACCCAGATCGCCAGCGCTGCAAGCGGTGCCAACGTCAACCCGGCGAGCAACGCCAGCGCAAGGATGCGATTGCGGTTTCCCGACGTCAGTCCCGCTGCGCGCCGCATCGCGGCCATCGGTGACAGTGCTTCAATGACCGCCACCGGAACGAGCGGCATGAGGATCGATGCGCCGAGCAATGCTGCCGAGAGCAGCAGCACATCGAGCAGCCAGCCGGCGACCGAGCCATGCCGGGCAAAAAGATGCAGCGTCATGCCGGCAACAACCGCAGCACCCAGCAACAACGCCGCCTGAACCCCCGGGGTGGAACGCCCGATCGCGGCGCGCAGCGGGATCGTGCGCTTTTGCACGCGGGCGACGATGATCGGCGACACCATCGCTGCATAAACCATCGCGAGCAGCGCCCGCAGGATGACCAGCAGGGTTTCGCCATCATTGCCGACGATCACCAGCCGCGTGACAACACCGGGCAACACCACGAGAAGCACAAGACCGCCAAGCACCGGCACCGGATCGACGAAAACTGCCGGCAGCGTGCGCCGCAGCACCATCGCCACATCGAGCGGCCGCGTTGCGGGGTCGGAGATGCCTGGCCGCTGCGTCGCCATCGTCACCCGGCCTTGGCCTCGCGGGCCTGGGCAATGGCTTCTTTCAGCTTTTCATAACCAACAGCGCCCGACAGGATGCGGTCACCCACAACATAGCTGGGCGTACCCGTCAGCCCGAGGGCGCGACCAAGTTCGAGGTTCTTCTTGATCTCGGCTTTCAGGGCCGGGGCGTTAAGATCAGCGGCGGTGCGCATTTCATTCAGGCCGGCGGTGCGCACCATGGCGATAGTGCGTTCATGGGCAACCTTGCCCGGGGTTTCGAACATGGCGTTGTGGAATTGCTGGTAACGGCCCTGTTGTGCCGCTGACAGGCTGGCCATCGCGGCTTCGTCACTGGCTGGGGAAAGCACCGGAAAATCGCGATAGACAATGCGGATATTGCCATCATCAGCCGCAAGCCTGTTCACATCAACATGGCCCTGACGGCAATAGGGGCAGGCGTAATCGAAGAACACCACCACCGAAACATCACCCTTGGGGTTGCCAGCGACGGCGCCGGCGAATGGCGTTTCGATCTCCTTGCGGTTCGAACTGAGCAATTGCGTCACCTCGCGGTTCTGCAGGCGCGTCATCGCTTCGGGAATGATTTCGGGGTGGCTGAGGATATAATCCCGCACGATCTTCTCAATCGCAGCCTTGTCGGCGGTGCCGCCGCTCGTTCCCGCCGCCAGGCTGGCGCCGGCAACGCCCGCCAGCGCGACACCGACCAATAACCAGATTGCGCGCACCCGTATCTCCATCATCGTCTTTATCCATGCCGGCATCAACGCCGCCTTTTCTTTTTGCCAAGTTCGTCACCCGCGACGAGCGAAATGTCTTCGGCTCTTATCCAGTCGGGAGTGCCGGGCGGCAAGCCCGCAAGCGCAAGCCGGGCATTCGCCGCTGCACCCTTGGCATTGCCTTCCAGGCTATAGCGTTCGGCGGCAGCTAGTGCGGCACGCGGCGCATCGCCCTTGCGGTCATAGATGACACCAAGTTGATACCAGGCAAAGGGGTTTTCCCGATCGCGCGCCACGGCGTTTTTCAACAAGGGTTCGGCCTCGACAAAATCAGCCGCATTTTCAGTCGATATCAGCGCATGGCCGAGCAACGTCATGATCAATGGTTCGTTCGGCGCATTGGCGACCGCTGTGCGCAATACCGGCACAGCCTCCGCAACCTTGCCATTTTCGAGCAAAATCTGTCCTTTGAGCTCCAGAAAATACGGATCAGCCGGCGAGGTGCGCAACAGCGCATTGGCTTCAGCCGCCGCTGCATCGGCATAAGCGGAACGATGCCAGGCATAAGCGCGTGCATAATGCGCCGCCACACTCTGGTCGGTTTGCGGGTATAGCTGCATCACCCGCTGCGGATCGGCAACAAAGCCAAGCAACTTGCCCTTGATGCGCAAAAAGCGCGCGTTCAGCTTGGGATCAACTGGCCGGTTCCACGCCGCATCACGGACATAGACATCTTCAAGGCTGGCGATGCGGGTGCCTGAAAGCGGGTGCGTACGCGCATATTCATTTTCCTGCTTGATGGCGAGCCGGAATTCCTGGCCGAGCAGTTTTTGAAAAAACGCCAGCGAACCGCGCCCGGTCAGCCCCGCCTTGCTCAGATATTGCGCGCCAGCCTGATCGGCGCGGCTTTCCTGATCACGCGTGAAGCTGAGGAACTTGTTCTGCGCCGCCGCCGTGCCCAGCCCGAGTACCGCCAGCCCCGCCTCGCCGGCGCCCGCCGCGATCAAGGCCGCCGCGCCTACCAGCGACAGCAGCGAAATGTTCGTCGCCGGCCCGGCTCCTTCGTTGAAACGGACATTGTGGCCGCCGGCAATATGCCCGAGTTCATGGGCGATAACCCCCTGCAACTCATTGACGTTGTCAGCCGCCGCGATCAGCCCCGAATGAATGAAAACATTCTGGCCGCCAGTGACAAAGGCATTGATCGACGGATCGCCGACCAGAATAAACTGCACGTTGCGCGGGTCGAGCCCGGCGGCGACAACCATTTCTTTGGAGATATCGCGGAAAAAAGCCTCGGTCTCGGCATCGCGCAGCACCGATTGGGCTTGGGCGGCAGCATTGAAACCGGGCAGCAGACATGCCAGCACGGCGATTATCGTGGTCAAGAAGCGGCGGCGGCGCATGGATTGGCCCTGACCTACCACAGTTGAATGTCCGATGAAGCCAATTGAATGGCTATTTACGCCAACGCCGGCGCGGCGGTCTGCCGGGTGGCCCGGGATCCACCGTATAGCGGAAACGCAGACTGGCCAGCGGCATCGCCGGTGCGGGTGGATCGGCCGTGGTGTATGGTACCGCGGGCAATTGCAGTTGTTGTTGCTTCAGCCGCGCCGCCGCCCGGTCTTGCGCCTGGCGTTCCCGGGTCAATGCCCAGGCCTTTGCCTTCATATCCTTCGCCCCGGCAAAACCGATCAGCGTTGCAATGCCGATAAACAGCGACACGCCGCCGATCATCTCCAGCGGAAAGGCAAAAAGATAACCGAAAAATATCAACGCGATAGTTGGGGCGCAGAACCATAGCAGCAGCCGCGCCATCAGGCCGCAGCGAGCAGTTTGGCGCGGCGCCGGGCAACGCTGCTGCCCAGTCCCAGCGCTTCGCGATATTTGGCGACAGTGCGCCGTGCGATGTCAAAACCTTCATTTTGCAGAATTTCGACCAATTTATCGTCCGACAATGTATCGATGGTTTCAGCCGCGATCAGCCGGATGATTCGGTCCTTCACGGTATGCGCCGACGAAGCCTCGCCACCGTCGGACGATCCGATGCCGCTGGTGAAAAAATAGCGGAGTTCGAAAAGTCCGCGCTCGCATTGGACATATTTGTTCGATGTCACCCGACTGACGGTCGATTCGTGCATCTCGATGGCATCGGCGATGGTGCGCAGCGTCAGCGGTTTGAGATGGCTGACACCATGGTCGAAAAAGCCGCGCTGGTGCTTTACCAGTTCGCTGGCGACTTTGACGATGGTGCGCGCGCGCTGGTCGAGCGCCTTCAATAACCAGTTGGCGCTGTTGACGCATTCGTTGAGAAAACTGGTTGTCGCCTTGTCGGCACCGGTTTCGAGCACGGCGTGATAGTCGCGGTCGATCAACAGCTTGGGCAGTGTCGCCTGGTTGAGTTCGACAATCCATTCGCCATCACCGCCGCGCCGCACGAAAATATCGGCAACAACGGGCGCCGAGCGCTCCCCGCCATAGCGCAACCCCGGTTTGGGTTCGTAACAGCGCAATTCGCGGATCATGTCGGCGATATCTTCGCGATCGACACCGCAGATGCGGACAAGCGCGTTGATATCGCCGCGCGCTACCAGTTCGAGATTGTCGAGCAACGCCGCCATCGCCGGATCATAACGATCGGCCTCTCGCGCCTGGATGGCGAGACATTCGGCAAGGTTGCGCGCACCGGCGCCGAGCGGATCGAAGCCATGGATGCGCGCCAGCACGGCTTCGACCGCGTCCACCGTCACGCCGAGCCGTTCGGCAATCGAATCGCTGTCGTCACCAAGATAGCCGGCGTCGTCGATCAGATCGATGATGTGGCGGGCGATGACCAGCTCGCCGCCAGCAAAGGCCGCACTCGCCTGAGCCAGCAGGACATCAGCCAGCGAGGCATCGGCGGCGGCAAAACTGTCGAAATCGACATCCTCGCCGCTGCCGCTGCTCGCCGGCGCGCCCCAATCGGCGCTGTCGCCGGCCGTATCGTGGTGAAAGGCTTCCCCGGTATAATCGACATCGAGCGGCGCATCGCCGCCGCTGCCGTCGCCGGATTTGCCGAGCAGCGAATCAAGCCCCTGACGACTCGGGTCGATCGCCGCTTCGGGGGCGGCGGGTGCTTCGACGGTGTCGGCGCCGTCGCTGGTGCTGAGCAGCGGGTTCTTGTCGAGTTCCTCGCCGATATAGGTTTCCAGCTCGACATTGGTCAGCGCCAGCAGCTTGATGGCAAGCTGCAACTGCTGGGTCATCACCAGCTGTTGCGATTGCCTCAGTTCAAGGCGCGGCCCCAACCCCATGGCGTTATTGTTGCGGTGCCAGCCCGCACCCCCGCCCGGCAACCCAACGGCATGATGCTGGACTGGGTGGCCGGGCGGGGGCGCGGGCTGGCAGCGTCCGCATCATAGGCTGAAATCTTCACCCAGATAGACTCGGCGGACGGTTTCATCCGCTACCAGCGCCTGCGGCGTGCCTTCGAACAACACCCGGCCATCATAGATAATGCAGGCGCGATCTACGATTTCGAGCGTTTCGCGGACATTGTGATCGGTGATCAGCACGCCGATATCGCGATCGCGCAGTTGCACGACGAGCGCCCGGATATCGGCAATCGAGATCGGATCGATCCCGGCAAAAGGTTCATCGAGCAGCATGATCGACGGATTGGCAGCGAGCGCCCGGGCAATCTCGCAGCGCCGGCGTTCGCCGCCCGAAAGCGCCATCGCCGGCGCGGCGCGCAGCCGGGTAATGTTGAATTCGCCCAGCAGCAATTCGAGCCGCGCTGCCCGCGCCGTCTTGTCGGGTTCGGAAACTTCGAGCACGGCAAGGATATTCTGTTCCACCGTCATGCCGCGAAAGATCGACGTTTCCTGTGGCAAATACCCAAGGCCAAGCGCGGCGCGGCGATACATCGGCAAGCCGGTAATGTCGTGACCATCAAGGAGGATGCGGCCCGAATCGGGCATCGCCAGCCCCATGATCGAATAGAAACAGGTGGTTTTGCCGGCGCCATTGGGCCCTAGCAGGCCGACAACTTCGCCTCGCCGTACCGACAGCGAAACATCACGCAGCACAACACGCTTGTCATAGCGTTTGCCGATACCATCGACCGACAGGCCGCGCGCCACGCCGACATGCGCTGCGGCTCGTTCGGCGGCGCGATCGTCGGGGGCGGTGTCGATATCGGCCATTTCCACTCCTGCCATGTCATTTACGCCAACTGGCGCGAATTTTGCATGACAGTTGCTTGCTAACGCGAACGGCGCGCCTTGCAAAGTGCAAGACGCGCCGGACATGCCATAAAATCGGTGCGTTAGAATTTAAAGCCGACCTCGGCGCCATAGGTGCGCGGTGGCCGCGCGCCGGAGAAAGTGAACAGTCCGGCCACCGGCAACGTCGCGCCGATGTCGCGGAAATCGGTCAGGTTACGACCAAAGACGGCGACTCGAATTTCGCGGCCTTGTGCAATCTCGAAGGTGTAGGAGACCTGCGCTGCAAGGTCTTCGCGGTCGCGGGTCTGGCAGCGATCGTCGTTGCGCACGGCACCGAGCACGACGGGCCGGTTCGGTATGACGCAGGTCTGGTATTTGCTGACAAATCGCAGCGTCGTGCTGAAATCGATAACACCATTTGCGAGCGGCTTGCTGTAATCCATCGTCACCGAAGCCTGGTATTTCGGGGCACGGCGCAGTTCCAGCGTCGATACATCGTCTGGAATCAGATCGCCGTTTACATCGTTGAAGAAGCTGTTGAACTTGGCATCCGTGTAGGTCAGCGCGGTGCTGAATGTCAGCTCGGCCGTCGGCTGGACGATCAATTCGGCCTCGATACCCTTGATCGTTGCTGATGACGCATTGCGCACCACGGTTTCCTGCGGGCTGGCAGAGCCCGGCGCTGATGGCTGGACGATTTCTTCCTGCTTGTTGTTGTAATTGGAATAATAAGCCGAAATATTCGTACGCAGTGTCTTGTCGAGCCAATCGGCTTTCAAGCCGACTTCAAAGGCATCGACGGTTTCGGGATTATAGGGGCCAAGGGTTGTCGGGCCCGAGGCGCGGCCGTTGAAGCCACCCGACCGGAAGCCCTTGTTGTAGCTGGCGTAAACGCGCTGGCCATCGGCGATTTCATAATCCAGGCTGGCGCGCCAGGTGAACTGGCCAAATCCCTGGGATCCCGAACAATTGTTGGCGGGGCCATAGGCCGGTACATTGACACCAGGCGCCAGCGCCAGCAGCCCGGTCACCTGGACGCAGCTTTGTCCGTCGAACGTCGGCTGGGTGATCCGCACAAGCGCGCCAATGCGGCCGTAGTTATTGAAGATTTCCTTGTCATCATGGGTGTATCGTCCCCCGATGCCAAAGTTGAGCCGATCGCTGATTTTCCATCGCGCATCGACGAACCCGGCATATGATTTCGTTGTGTGATCAACATATTGCCGCAGCAACGCCGGCGCGCCACCGGCGAGCACGGCGCCCAGGGTTGTCGTCTGGTCCAGCTTGTAGTTGCTGTTGAAATAAAAGCCGCCGACCAGGACGTTGATCGTGTCGGTGACATCGCCGACGATGCGCAGTTCCTGAGTGAACTGCCGATATTTCTGATTGCGCTGGGTTTCAAAAAACGCCGCCGAGGTGGCGTCGAAATCCTGAGTCACCGCCTCCTTGTTGGTGCGATAGCCGGTGACCGAGGTCAGGGTGAAATCGCCGATGTCGATATCGATGTTGCCGGTGACGGCATCGGTATCGTTGGTCACTGGCGTTTCAATCTGCGAAAAGGTCGTATACAGGCCGCGGCCGGGCAGCAGCTGCCGGTTGCACTGGCTTGGGGGTGCAAAGCCGGGGGCACCGGCCGCGAGGCAAACCAGATCCTTGCCGGTTTGTGACGCCGATCCGACGATGGTTTCACCGCGTTCGCGCATGTGTTCATAGGTGATCTGGGCCTTGATGCCATCGGCTGGCGTGATCAGCGCCGTCACGCCGCCGGTCAGGACTTCGTAGCGGCCTTCGCGGCGGTTCTTGGTCTGGTTGAAATAAAAGCCATCGGTATTGTCGTAAAATCCGAACGCCTTCAGCGCGATGATGCCGCCCAGCGTTCCGGAATTGACGACGAGACGCCCGCGCTTGGTATCGAAATTGCTATAGGCAAACTGGCCCTTGACGCCGAAATCTTCGGTCGGTTTCGTGCGGGTAACGCTGATGACACCGCCGATGGTGTTGCGGCCGAACAGCGTGCCCTGCGGCCCGCGCAGCACTTCCAGACGCTCCATGTCGAAGCTGTCGAGCAATTGGCCGGTATTGGTGCCGATAAAGACGCCATCGACCACGACGCCGACTGCCGGATCAAAGCTTTTTTCGATATCTTCAAAGGAGATACCGCGGATCGAGATCGCAGCGGCGCTGGGGCCGGCAGCGACATTGTCGACGACAAGGCTGGGGACGCGGCCGCTGAAATCACGAATGTCTTCCACTGTCGCTGCATCGAGCGCTCGCTGGTCGAGCGCCGTAACCGCAACCGGAATACTTTGAATCGAATCCTGGCGGCGCTGGGCGGTAACGATAATTTCGCGCAGCGCGCCCGTATCGCTGGCGGCAGCGGCGGGTTCCGCACCCTGTGCCAGCGCCGGTTGGGCGAGCAATGCGACGGCAAAAGTGGCACCGTTCAGCAAGAGCGTACGAAGCGTCATGACAATCCTCCCAATCGAACTCCCGATTGGCGGGGGCCCGGACAATTCCTGCGCCGGCTTTCCCGGTCTGCGATGAATAAGCCGCGCCTTGATGCCGCAGGGGTAGCCGCCAAAACTGACAGTCGCGCGAAATGTAATGCGAAACGAGTATGTGTGTTGCGCCGCTGCAACAGTTGGCAACCAGAGAGTCCGAACCGATGGCTATTGTGACCACGCCTACTTTCTGTCGCTTTTGCCACGCCAATTGCGCCATGCTCGCCGACGTCGAGAACGGCCGCGTGCTGGCGGTGCGCGGTGATCCACAGGACGCTCTCTACAAGGGGTATACGTGCATCAAGGGGCGACAGCTTGCCGAGGCGCACAACCATGAAACCCGGCTGCATCACCACCAAAAACGCGGCCCCGAAGGGTTGTCCGCGGTCGCGCCTGATGCAGCGTTCGATGATATAGCTGCACGATTACAGGCAATTGTTGCGCAGCATGGCCCGAACAGCGTTGCCGTTTACAGCGGCACCTATGCCTTTCAAAACAGCGCTGCGATGTTCACGGCGCACGCCTTTGCCAGGGGGATCGGCACCCGCAACTATTTCACCAGCGTAACGCTCGATCAGCCGGCCAAGGTTTATACCACGCTGCGCATGGGCCATTGGAGCGGTGGGCCGAACCCGTTCAGCGCCGCCGATGTGCTGCTGGTTGTCGGCAACAACGCCATTATTTCACATTATGGCCCGGTCGGCGGCGTATCACCCTTTTCGCCGTCGCGATCGTTGCAGGATGCCAAAGGGCGCGGGATGAAGCTGATTGTCATCGACCCGCGTATTACCGAAGTCGCGCGTCACGCTGATGTGCATTTGCCGGTCAAGCCGGGCGAGGACGTAACGCTGCTCGCCGCCATCCTCAACGTCATCCTGTCGGAAGGGCGCTTTGACCAGGCGTTCTGCCAGCAGCACGTCGATGGGCTCGATGAATTGCGCGCGGCTGTCGCCGGCATCACGCCCGAAATCGCCGCCGCGCGCGCCGGCGTTTCGGCTGATGCGATCATCACCGCGGCGCGGATGTTTGCCGATGCCAAATCTGGCAGCGCCTCATCGGGCACCGGCCCCGAAATGTCGGGCGATGGCACGATGATCGAATATCTGCTTGCCAGCCTCAATATCATCTGTGGACGCTTTGTCCGCGATGGCGACGCCGCGTCACCGCCGCGGGTGTTCACCGCGCAAACGCCGCGCCACGCTGCTGTCAACGCGCCGATGAAACTATGGGGCGAAGGCTTTCCCGCGTCGCGCTTCCGCGGCCTCACGCAATTGGGCGAGGAAATGCCGTGCAACGTCCTCGCCGATGAAATTCTCACCCCCGGCGATGGCCAGATCAAGGCGCTGATCGTAGTTGGCGGCAATCCGGTGGTGGCCTTTCCCAATCAGGACAAGATGGTCGCCGCGATGCAGGCGCTCGACCTGCTGGTCTGCATCGATATCCGCGAATCCGAAACCGCGCGCCATGCCGATTATGTGCTGGCCCCGGCCATGTGCCTTGAACGTGATGACATCACCAACCTGTCGGAATGGTGGCACGAAACGCCTTATGCCCGCTACACGCGGGCTTTGGTTCCGCCGCCGGGGGATACCATCGATGAATGGGAAATGTTCTGGGAAATTGCCCGGCGCATGAACGTGCCGCTGCGCTTTGCCGGCGGTGAGGCATCGCTCGATGTGCGGCCAACCAAGGCGCAGATGCTCGATCTCATCACCCATGGCTGCCTCGTGCCACCCTCGCAGGTGCGCGCTGATACGCCCGATGGCCGCGCCATCGTTTATGCCGATCTGGCGCCGATGGTGATGCCGCCGCCCGTCGATGCCGATGCGGCGCGCTTTACCTTGACGCCCGATGCGGTGATCGCCGATCTGACCGCGCGGCTGGCAACGGCGCCCGATGCCGGGCTGGATTTCCGCCTGTCGTCGCGCCGCACCAAACATGTTTTCAACTCTTCGGGCCATCAATATGCCGCGCTGCGCCAGAAGGGCACGACCAACCATGCCCATATGAACCCCGATGACATGGCGCGGCTGGGGATAGCGGATGAAGCCATGATCATGATCACCGGCGCGGCCGGGCAGGTCTACGGTGTCGCCAAGGCCGCCCCCGATGTGCGCCCCGGTGTGATTTCGATGGCGCATGGCTTTGGCGATTTCGATACCGGGCTGGCCGGCGTGCGCGCGTGCGGCAACAGCACCAACCGGCTCGTCGATGAAACGCGCGGCTATGATCCGATCACCGGCCAGTCGCGGCAGAGCGCCATTCCGGTGCGGGTGGTGCTGGTCGCCGAGGTTGTCGCCGCCGAATAGGCCGTTGCGGTCATCGGGGTTCTTGCATTCACGCGGCCAAGGCCCGAAAGCCGCGCGATGACTTCGATGATGCTCCTGCTGTTCGCCGCCGGCCTATGGGCCGGTACCCAGAATGCGCTGGCCGGCGGCGGCTCGTTCATCACCTTGCCGGCGCTTATTGCGGCGGGGCTTGACCCAAAACTTGCGAACATCACCTCGACCATCGCGCTGTTCCCCGGCCAGATCACCACCGGCTGGGCCGGCCGCTCGCTGGTGTCGGGGGCCGAGCGCCTGTCGTTCCGGTCGCTGGCGCTGATCGCTTTTTGCGGCGGCATCGGCGGCGCCTTTTTGTTGATAGCCACCCCCAGCAAGGTGTTCGCCGGCATGGTGCCCTGGCTGGTGCTGGCAGCAACGGCGCTGTTTGCGTGGAGCAGCTTTGGCCCGAAACCCAAGGAAGCCAGCGCGCCCCCACCGGGCTGGGTAACGGTGCTCACCCAGGGCACCATCGCGCTTTACAGCGGTTTTTTCGGCGGCGGCGCCGGCATCATGACGCTGGCTTCGCTCACCCTTGCGCGCCTGCCGGTACGCAACGCCGGCGGCACCAAGAACGTGCTGGTATCGCTGTCAAACCTGTCGGCAGCGGCCGTGTTCGCCTTTTCCGGCACCGTGGCATGGCAACAGGCGCTGGTCATCGGCAGCGGCGCGATGATCGGCGGCTATCTCGGCGCCCGTGCCCTGAAGGTGCTGCCCGAAAAACTGCTCAAGGTCGCCATCATCGTCATCGGCATCGCGCTGACGATCGGGCTGTTCGCGCGGGCCTGACGTATCCTTAAGCTTCTGTTCCCGGCGCTGCCTGACGCCGGGCGCAGCGGCCCAGATCATTGACTATGCCCATCAAAAAACCACCGTTTTGCCGCCGCTGGTCATTTTCATCGACGAGCAGATATTGTCATGTCGCGGCGGCCACCGTGGTCAGGCAGCGGCCAGGCTGCGGGCGCGGCGCCGCATGAAGGCGCCGGTGATGCCAAAGCCGGCAATCAACATTGCCCAGCTTGCCGGTTCAGGCACGCCCCCTGTTGGTGCCAGCGTGCCGTTGAAGCTGACTTCGGTCAGCATGACCCATTCGCGCGCGCTGTCGATACGAACTGTAAACGTCGACGCATTGATCCCGGTGAAGTTGTAGCTGAAAACGCCAAGCACGCCTTCGCTCGTCACGGTCGGTGTCGCGGCCGTGAAACCCGATCCGAAATCGAACGACAGGCTGTCGGGCAGAAACACGTTGCCGATGCCATTGGCATCATCAAAACGGAATGTGACATTTGCGAGGTCGGCAAGCGGCGCAAAATTGAAGGTAATCTCGGGCGAGATGAAGCGCCAGCCGACATAAGGCCCTGGCGTGACGTTCCAACGCTGCGACGCGATCACACCGTCGGTCAATTCGCCCAGGCCACCACTCAGAAAGCCGCCCATATTCGTTCCGGAATAGCTATCGTCCTGATAGGGGAACACCCCGCTCCCGCCATCGATCATCGCATAACTGACCGGGCTGATGACGGCGGCGCTGACGGAAACCGATGCGCATGCAGCCACAAAAAAACCGGCGGTCAAAACATGGTGGATATTCATGATGAATTTCTTCCTGATGTGTTGACCAACGCGGTGCCGGCCAATGCCGAAAGCGATGCAAAATTCATGCCAAAGTCTTAAATCACTGTAAAATTACAGGTTAACATTCTGCAACATAGCCAATGTGTAAAATATTCCGACACAAATCCATCAAAATAGTTGTTGGATTACAATGGCTGCCGCGTCGCTTTGCGGGCATTTCCGACAGGTGGCGGTAATGTCGCGCTACCGCCGCTGGCCATTCTCATCGATCAGCACTTCGCGCCGGCCGACATGATCGGCTTTGGAGACAAAGCCATCGGCTTCCATCCGCTCGATGATCTTGGCGGCGTTGTTGTAGCCGACATTCAAGGTGCGTTGCAGATAGCTTGTCGATGCCTTTTGCGCCCGCGCGATGATGTCGATCGCCTGGGCATAGGTGTCGGCCTTGTCGTCGCCCGCGGCACCGCGGCCAGTGGTGCCGCCATCATCGAGTCCCCATTGCCCGTCGATATCGGTGGGTTCTTCGGTGACGGCGTTGACATAGGCCGGCATGCCCTGGCGTCGCCAATGGTCGGCCACAGCTTCGACCTCGTCATCCGAAACGAACGGCCCATGGACGCGCACGACCTGTTTGCCGCCCGACATCCACAGCATATCGCCCTTGCCGAGCAATTGCTCGGCGCCCTGTTCGCCCAAAATCGTGCGGCTATCGATCTTGCTGGTCACCTGAAAACTGATCCGCGTCGGCAGATTGGCCTTGATGACGCCGGTGATCACGTCAACCGACGGGCGCTGCGTTGCCATGATCAGGTGAATGCCGGCGGCGCGGGCCTTTTGCGCCAGGCGCTGGATGAGGAATTCAACTTCCTTGCCCGCCGTCATCATCAGATCGGCGAGTTCATCGACCACCACCACGATCAGCGGCATGGTTTCGAATTCGAGGATTTCTTCCTCGATGATCGGCAGTTCGGTTTCAGGGTCCCAGCCGGTCTGCACGCGGCGCACAAAGGGTTTGCCGCTGGCCTTGGATTCGAGCACTTTCTGGTTGAAATTGGCGAGACTGCGAACATTGATCGCCGACATCTGGCGATAGCGGTCTTCCATCTGCTCGACCGCCCATTTCAGCGCGCGGATCGCCTTGGGCGGATCGGTGACCACCGGCGACAGCAAATGCGGAATCCCGTCATAAATGCTCAATTCGAGCATCTTGGGGTCGATCATGATCAGCCGGCACTGCGCCGGGGTCAGCCGATACAGCAGCGACAGGATCATGGCGTTGAGCCCGACCGATTTGCCCGAACCAGTCGTGCCGGCAATGAGCAAATGCGGCATCGGCGCCAGATCGGCGATGACCGGATCGCCGGCGATATCCTTGCCGAGGACCAGCGGCAACACGGCGCCGCGGCTTTCAAACGCTTCGCTGCCGAGCAATTCCGACAGGCTGACCATCTCGCGGGTCAGATTGGGCAGTTCGATGCCGATGACATTCTTGCCGGGTACGACGGCAACCCGTGCCGATAACGCCGACATCGACCGCGCAATATCATCGGCCAGCCCGATTACGCGCGACGCCTTGATGCCCGGCGCTGGTTCGAGTTCATACATGGTGACCACCGGGCCGGGGCGCACTTCGCCGATACGCCCGCGCACCCCGAAATCTTCGAGCACACCTTCGAGCAGCCGGGCATTTTGTTCAAGGCTGGCGGCATCGATCCGCCGCGCCGGCGCCGCTGGCGGCGGCCTGAGCAAAGACAGGCTCGGCAGGATGGCGCTGTCACCCAGATCGAGCGCCGATTGACGTTCCTTTTGCAGGCGCTTGCCGGGGGCAGCGCTTTGCTGCGGCTCAACGACCACGGCGCGCGGCGCGGTCGGTTCGTCGGCGCTGTCCTGGTCATGGGCGCTGGCAATACGCGGTTCCGCCCGGGCGCGGCGTTCGGCGCGCGGCAAAACCGGGGTTTCGGCCGCAGCGCTTCTGCTGCGCAAGCCGCCGAACATTCGCGTGAGGCCGGTGATATCGCCCCAGCCAAGCCCGGTTCCCCAGCCGACCAGCGCCATCCCGGCCGGTACCAGCAACACCGCCGCCAGCCAGCCGACCGATACGCCTTCAAGGATCGTGGTTTCACCCAGCCCCAGCGCCAGCTTTTCCGCGAATAGTCCAAAAAGCCCGCCGGCGCCTGCCGGAGCCGCGCCGCCGCCCAACCCGATCGCGCCAAGCGCCGCTGCGATGGCCAACACCCCGCCGCTCGTGGCCAATACGGCACGGCGGCGCGCAAAATCCTGCTGCTGCACCAGCCGCAGTCCGGCGATGGCGATGACCGGCGCGAATAACAGTGCCGACCAGCCGACCAGTTGCAACAGCAAGTCGCCGAGATAGCTGCCAGCGATGCCCGCAGCGTTGGTGGCGCCGCGGCCGGTGACGGTGTTGAGTGACGGATCGAGCGGCGAATAGGTGAGCAGCGCGGCGATCAACAGGCCCGCCAGGCTCACCAGCAATGCCGCCAGCAGCAAAACGGCCGTGCGCCGGAGCGCCGCCTTGATCGCGGTCCACAGCACCGCCAGCCGGCCAGGCGCCGGCGCCGTGCGCGCCGCAGCGCGGGAGGGATTGGCTGCGCGCGATGCCATGGCCTGTCCTTGTCTGTTCCTTCGTCGCGACACAAAGCCCGGCGTTGTTCACGCTTTGAACCGGACGTGCAAAGATGACGCACGCCGACTCCGGGGTCAAGCATTGCTGCGGCCTGACCAAAAGCTTTTGCCCCGGACCTTTTGCCTCGCTTGGGTTGGCAGGCAAAAGCCGCTAGACCAAGGTCATGAATGCAGATGTCATCATTATCGGCGGCGGGCTGATCGGGTCTACCCTCGCGCTGGCGCTGGCCCGGCACGATGTCACGACGATTGTCGTCGATAGCCAGGACCTCGATACCACCGTGCTGCCGGCCTTTGACGGGCGCGCCAGCGCCATCGCCAGTGCCTCGGCGCGGATGCTGCGCGTGCTGGGCGTTGGCGATCTGCTGGACAGCGATGGCTGCGCGATCAGGTCGATTCGCGTCACCGATGGCACCGCGCCGCAATTCCTGCACTTTGCGGCGGATGAAGGTGACGACGCGCTGGGCATCATGGTTGAAAACCGGTTGCTGCGCATGGCGCTGCTCGACGCCGTGCGCGCCGCGCCGCAGGTGCAGTTGATTGCGCCCGCAACCGTGACATCACTGGTCCGCGATGCCCATCGCGCCACGCTGACGCTGGCCGACGGCCGGGTGTTCACAGCGCCGCTCGCGGTTGCGGCCGATGGCCGCCGCTCTGCGACCCGTGAAGCCGCCGGCATCCGGTTGACCGCCTGGTCCTACCCCAATGCCGCGCTGGTCACCATGGTGGCGCACAGCGTGCCGCATGGCGGCGTGGCATGTGAACTTTTTTACCCGACCGGGCCCCTCGCGTTGCTGCCGATGACCGATAGCGCCGCCGATTCGCCCGGTGGCGCCCGCCCGCGCTCCGCCATCGTCTGGACGGTCGATGACGCTGCTGCCGCCGGCGCGCGCAAGCTGGGGCCAAAGGCGCTGGCCGCCGAAATTGCTGCGCGTATCGATGGCACGTTGGGCGCGGTTGAAATCATTGCCAAACAGGCGGTGTGGCCGCTCGGTTACCACCATGCCGCGACCTACACGTCCGAACGGCTGCTGCTGCTCGGCGACGCAGCGCACGGTATCCACCCCATCGCCGGTCAGGGGCTCAACATGGGCTTTCGTGATGTCGCGGCGGCCACCGAGGTGCTCGTCGATGCGTTGCGCACCGGGCAGGATATCGGCGCCCCCGATGTGCTGAAGCGCCACTCGCAATGGCGGCGCTTCGATAACTCGATGGTCGGCGCGGTCACCGATGGGCTGAACCGGCTGTTCGCCGTACCCGGCCGATTGCCGGCGGCGGTGCGGCGTTTCGGGCTGGCGGGTGTGCAGCGCCTGCCGCCGCTCAAGGCGCGCTTCATGGCCGAAGCGCGCGGCGAAACCGGGCAATTGCCGGCGTTGTTGCGCGGTGAGCTGGTCTGAGGCTGGGGGCCGGTTTCCCGACCCCGCCAAAATCAACCGATGGCGAGGCGCTCGTAGCGGCGCAAATGGTGATCGACCGAACCGAACTGGCTCTCGATCATCGTCGATCGCTTGAAATAATGGCCAACCGCCAATTCGTTCGAAATGCCGATGCCGCCATGGATCTGAACGGCGCTCTGGCCGACGAACTTGCAGGCCTTGCCGACCTTTGATTTCGCCGCCGAAACCGCCGTGGCGCGATCGGGGGTATCAAGCTTGAGCGTTGCCATCAGCGTGATCGAAACCGCCTGTTCGACTTCCATGAACATGTCGACCATGCGGTGCTGGAGGACCTGGAAATCGCTGATCGGCTTGCCGAACTGCTTGCGCTGGCGGGCATAATCGAGCGTCGTGGCGTGGAGCACCCGGGTCAGGCCGCAGGCTTCGGCGCAGACAGCTGCGGTGGCTTCATCGACGATCTGTTCGATCAGCGGCAGCGCTTCGCCCGCGGCCCCGACGAGCATATCGGCGCCGACATGGACATTTTCGAAATAGATTTCCGACGCTGCCGAGCCATCGACCGTCGGGTAATCGCGGCGGGTGATGCCGGCAAGGCTGGCGGGGATGAGGAACAACGACACCCCGGCCTTTTCACGCTGGCTGCCCCCGGTGCGCGCCGTGACGAGCAGGTGCGTGGCATAGGGCGCCGAATAAACCACCGATTTATGCCCCGACAGGACAAAGCCGGCGCCATCGGCCTTGGCCGTGGTGCGCAGGTCGGCAAGGTCATAGCGGCCCTGCGGTTCGGCATAAGCAAAGGCGACGACGGCCTTGCCGGCGATGATGTCGGGGATGACGGCGTCGGCGAGCGCGCCGCCGGTCGCCTTCAAGGCGCCGCCGGCGATGACGACGGTGGGCAGATAGGGTTCGATGACCAGCGCGCGGCCGAATTCTTCCATGACGATCATGTTTTCGATGGCACCGCCGCCAAGCCCGCCATGGGCTTCGCTGAACGGGGCGCCCAGGATGCCGATTTCTTCGGCCATCGCCTGCCACACTGCCGGGTTCCAGCCAGCGCCGCCGTGCACGGTCTTCATGCGGGCATCGAAGCTGTAGGTATCGGCGAGGTAGCGCGAAACCATGTCGCGGAGCATCGTCTGTTCGTCGGTGGTGTTGAAATCCATGGTCTTCTCCCCGGCGCTCTTGCAGGCACCATCAATCAAAACGATATGCCGGCGAAGGGGTGTCGCACCCCTGCGCCGGCATGTCGAACACGTCTGGCTTTACAGCCCGAGCACCATCTTGGCGATGATGTTGCGCTGAATTTCGTTCGACCCGCCATAGATGCTGGTCTTGCGCACATTGAAATAGGTCGGCGCGGTGCGGTGGGTATAATCAGGGCCGATCGGGTGCTGATTGTCACCCTCGCCAAAGCCGCGGAAATAGGGCGCGCCGTAATGGCCGGCCGCTTCGAGCGCCAGTTCGGTGATGCGCTGCTGGATTTCGGTGCCCTTGATCTTCAAGAGCGACGATTCAGGCCCCGGGCCCTTGCCGCTGCTTTCGCCGGCCAGGGTGCGCAATTCGGTGAATTCCAGCGCAAACAGATCGACTTCGAGTTCGGCGACCTTGCGTTTGAAGAACGGATTGGCCAGCAGCGGCTCGCCTTCATCGAGTTCGGAGCGCGCGATGGTCTTGATCCGTTCGACACCGCGCTTCGACGCAGCCACCCCGGCGATGCCGGTACGTTCATGCGCGAGCAGGAACTTGGCGCAGGTCCAGCCCTTGTTTTCCTCATGAATGCGGTTTTCCACCGGCACGATCACGTCTTCGAGCCAGACTTCGTTGACTTCATGCTCGCCGCCCAGCGTGATGATCGGCCGCACGGTGATGCCGGGCGTCTTCATGTCGATGAGCAGGAACGAAATGCCTTCCTGCGGCTTTGATGCCGGGTCGGTGCGGACGAGGAAGAAGCCCCAATCGGCGTGCTGCGCCATCGTCGTCCAGGTCTTCTGGCCGTTGACGCGGTAATATTCCTTGCCATCGTCGCCGGTGAAACGCTCGGCCTTGGTGCGCAGGCTGGCGAGATCGGAGCCGGCGCCGGGTTCGGAATAACCCTGGCACCACCACACGTCACCCGACAGGATGCCGGGCAGATGCTGCGCCTTTTGTTCGGGCGTACCAAAAGTGTAGATGATCGGGCCGACCATCGACAGGCCAAAGGGCATCAGGCGGATGGCATCGGCACGGGCGGTTTCTTCGGACCAGATATAGCGCTGCACGCTGTTCCAGCCGGTGCCGCCATATTGGACGGGCCAGGCAGGCGCGATCCAGCCCTTTTTGGCCAGCACCTTGTGCCACGACAGGAAATCATCCTTGGAAAGCTCTTCACCTTCCTCGATCTTGCCGTTCAGATGTTCCGGGTAACAATCCTTGATGAAGGTGCGGACTTCGTCACGAAAGGCAATGTCTTCGGCGGAAAAATTCAGATCCACGGTCGGGCTCCCCAAAAGCGCTGCAACAAGAGCGGTGGCAGTTGACGTTTACGTTAACCGCGATTCGCCGCCGGGGCAAGCGCGACCGCGTGCCGCGCTAGCTGACCACACCCAGAACATCGAAGCGCGCATCCTCCCATTCGTTGCTCGCCAGCACCGCAACCAACTGTTCGACCGCGTCAAAGACATCGACATACCGTGTATAAAGCGCGGGAAAGCCGAAGCGCAGGCGGTCGGGGGGCCGGAAATCACCGATGACACCGCGCGCGATCAACGCCGCCATGACGCGGCGACCGCCGAGGTGCCGCAGGATGACCTGCGCCCCATGGCGCGCGCCGGGGCGTTCGACCAGCATTGCCGGACAGCGCGCTGCAACCAGATCGGCAAACAACAGCGCCAGCGCGCGGGATTTTTGCTCGGCTGCGGCCATTGCCACAGCCTCGAACGTCGCCACGCCCTCGGCCAGCGCTGCCAGCGCCAGAATCGATGGCGTGCCAACCAGCAAGCGCCGCACCCCTGCTGCCGGCGCCCAGTGGTCCGAAAAGCCAAAGGGTTCGGCATGGCCCATCCAGCCGCGCAGCGGTGGCCATAGCGTCGTCTGATGCCGGGCGGCGACATAGGCAAAGGCCGGCGCGCCCGGCCCGCCATTGAGATATTTATAGCCGCAACCAACCGCGAAATCGGCACCATCAGTATCGAGCGCCAGCGCCAGTGCGCCGGCCGAATGGCTCAGATCCCACAGGATCAGCGCGCCTGCCGCATGGGCTGCGGCCGACGCTGCCGCCATATCGTGCACCGCGCCGGTAGCGAAATGCACATGGCTGAGCACCACAAGCGCGACGTCGGGGCCAAGCGCCGCCGCAACGTCGCCGCGCGGCACGGTGCGTAATTCCGCCCCCGTCGCTGCCGCCAGCCCTTCGAGGACATGGCGATCGGTCGGGAAATCACCGGCTTCGCACAGGATGACGCAGCGCGTCGGATCGGCCTGTTGCTGCATCGCCAGCGCCCCGCCCGCCAGCTTGAACAGATTGACGCTGACCGAATCGCACGCAACGACGCAATCCGCCGCAGCACCGAGCAACGGTGCAATGGCGGCGCCGATGGTCATCGGCATGTCGATCCAGCCAGCGTCGTTCCAGCTGCGGATCAGGCCCTCGCCCCATTCGCCGGCAATCACCGCCGCCAGTCGCGCCGGCGTCGCCACAGGCAGGGGGCCCAGCGAATTGCCATCGAGATAGATCACCCCGTCCGGCAGCGAAAAGCGCCCCCGGGTCGCGCCAAGCGGGTCAGCAGCATCACGTGCCGCCAGCGCGGCGCGGTCGGGAAGCGTCATGATTTGGCGGTACGCGCGATGATCCACGCGGCGATAGCCAGCAGCAGGATGGCGCTGGCTTCAAAGACGATATTCTCGGGTGCCATTGCCTTGCCCTGGAGCACGATCAGCCGGGCGAGGGCGGTGATGGCGATGAAGATCGGATAGACAAAGGCCGAATCGCGACCGCCATAGAAAACCGCGATCATGCCGATGACTTCGGTGTAGAGAAACATCAGCAGGATATCGGCAAGGGTGATCGATCGATCGACAATCACCCGGTTGATTTCAATGCCGGCGGCACCCAGCGTCATCAGGGCGATAACCACCAGCAGGATGCGTTCGACGCCGCGAAAACTGGTGACCACCCGGGTCTGGCGCGGATCGTCGGGATGGTTCGTTTCAGACATGGGCGCAGCATAACAGGCTGCGCCGCGACAACCAGTGCGGCGATTTCACTTTGTCGGCTTGCTTGCGACGCGCGGGCGTTCTACATTGCAGTTTGCTCAGCCGCTCCGAAAAGGGGCGGCTGTTTCCGTTTTAAACGCATTCTCGCAGCAAAAGGTAGTCTGTCATGGCCGCTCCCACCCATCCGCTGATGCAGCACGCTACGGCTGCCTGGCTTGTCGACAATTCGGCGCTGACCTTTGAACAGATCGCCATTTTCTGCGGTCTGCATATCCTTGAAGTCCAGGCGATTGCCGATGATACCGCCGCCACCAAGCTGGCCGGGCGTGACCCGATCCGCAACGGCGAATTGACGCAGGAAGAACTCGATCGCGGCCAGGCTGACCCCGATTATGTCCTCAAGCTTTCGCGCCAGCCTGAACAGTCGCGCCGCACCACCGGGCCGCGGTACACTCCGGTGTCAAAGCGCCAGGACAAGCCCGATGGCATCTTGTGGATCATCAAGAACCACGCCGAAATCAGCGACAACCAGATTTCCAAGCTGATCGGCACGACCAAGACGACGATTTCGGCGATCCGCGACAAAAGCCATTGGAACTATGCCAACCTCGCCCCCAAGGACC
This sequence comes from Sphingomonadales bacterium, assembly GCA_038328515.1. Lineage (GTDB taxonomy): Bacteria > Pseudomonadota > Alphaproteobacteria > Sphingomonadales > Sphingomonadaceae > Sandarakinorhabdus. Next base: position 2,276 of record JBBQMB010000009.1, on the reverse strand, counting down.
CGGTGACCCTGGGCCTGACCAGCCAGCGCGAAATGGATGCGCTGGTCGCGGCGGCTGCCAAAAAGGCGGGCATCGATACCAGTGTCGATCTCGGCAAGCTGGGCGAGGAACGCGCCGCCTTGATCGAACAATTGCAGGCGGAACGCACCGCCGCTGCCTATATCGCCGAACATGGCGCGCCGGTGGCGCATGGCGGTACGGCGCTCGAGCAGGGTGAGGCGCTGTTCCGCCGCTAAACCATGGCGTGACGGACCTTCCGGCCCCGATTGCCAATTGGTTCGCGGCGCGCGGCTGGGCCCCGCGCCGCCACCAGCTCGAAATGGTCGCCGCGGCGCGTGCCGGCCGCCATGCGCTGCTCGTGGCCCCCACCGGCGCCGGCAAGACGCTGGCGGGGTTTCTCGCGACCCTTGCCGATCTGGCGGACAACCCGCGTGACGGGCTGCACACCATCTATGTCAGCCCGCTAAAGGCGCTCGCCGCCGATGTGGCGCGCAACCTTTTGACACCGGTCAACGATATCGGCCTCGATATCCGCATCGAAACCCGCACCGGCGATACCGCGTCTGCCACCAAGAAGCGCCAGCGCGAACGCCCGCCGCACATCTTGCTGACGACGCCCGAATCGCTGGCGCTGCTGATTTCCTACCCCGATGCCGCGGTGATGCTGGCCGGGGTGCAGACCGTCATCATCGATGAAATCCACGCCTTTGCGACGACCAAGCGCGGCGATCAGCTCAGCCTGGCGCTGGCGCGTCTGCACACCCTTGCCCCCGGGTTGCGCCGCGTCGGCCTGTCGGCAACGATTGCCGACCCCGAAAGCTATCAGGGCTGGCTGGCGCCCGATGCCGATGGCGGGTCGGTGGCGCTGGTGGTCGGGGACGCAGGCGCTGCGCCGGTCGTCGAGATCATCACGCCCGAAGACCGCATTCCCTGGGCCGGCCACAACGGCCGCTGGGCAGCGCGCGCCGTCATGCGGCGCATCGAACAGGCGCGGTTGGCCATCGTGTTCGTCAACACCCGCGCCGTCGCCGAACTGGTTTTCCGCGACCTGTGGACCGAGAACGACCAATCGCTGCCCATCGGCATCCACCATGGCAGCCTCGCCCCCGAAGCCCGCGCCAAGGTCGAGGCGGCGATGGCGGCGGGGCGATTGCGCGGCATAGTCGCCACCTCCAGCCTCGATCTCGGAATCGATTGGGGTGATGTCGATCTTGTTATCCAGATGGGCGCGCCCAAGGGGGCATCGCGGCTGTTGCAGCGCACCGGCCGCGCCAACCACCGCATGGACGAAGCCAGCCACGCGCTGATCGTGCCGGGCAATCGCTTTGAATATCTTGAAAGCCTGGCGGCGCGCGATGCGGTGCTGGCCGGCGAACTTGATGAAGATGTCTTCCGCCCCGGTGGGCTCGATGTGTTGGCGCAGCATATCGTCGGTGTTGCCGCCGCGGCGCCTTTTGCCGCCGATGACCTGTTCGCCGAAATCCGCAGCGCCGCACCCTATGCCGGGTTGCCGCGCCAGCGTTTTGACGAAGTGCTCGGGTTTACCGCGACCGGGGGCTATGCGCTCAAGGCCTATGAACGCTTCCAGCGGCTGGTGCTCGGCCGTGACGGGCTGTGGCGGCTGACGCATCCGCAGCTGGCGGTGCAGCATCGGCTGAATTCGGGCACGATTGTCGAAGCCGTGACGATGAATGTCGTTTTCGGGCGCGGCGCAAGGTCTTCGGGGCGCCCGGGCGGCCGGCGGTTGGGGCAAGTCGAAGAATGGTTCGGCGGCCAGTTGCGAGTGGGCGACAGCTTCATGTTCGCCGGGCTGACGCTGGCCGTGACCGGTTTCGATGGCCCCGATATCCATGTCCAGCTCGGCAAAGGCAAACCGAGCGTGCCGACCTATGTGGGCGGGCGGCTATCGCTGTCGACGCATCTCGCCGCGCGCGTGCTCGGGCTGTTCAACGCGCCCGAACGTTGGGCCGAGATGCCCGGCGACGTGCGCGAATGGCTGGAGATGCAGCAGCGCCGCTCGAAATTGCCGGGGCTTGACCGGCTGATGATCGAAACCTTCCCGCGCGACGGGCTGTGGTTCATGGTCACCTATGGCTTTGCCGGCCGCAATGCCCACCAGACGCTGGGGATGTTGCTCACCCAGCGCATGGAGACGGCCGGGCTGCAACCTTTGGGTTTTGTCGCCAGCGATTACATGGTCGCAGTGTGGAGCCTTGCGCCCGTGACCGACCCTGCGCCCCTGTTCAGCGCCAGGGTGTTCGAAGCTGAACTCACCG
>JBBQMB010000008.1:0-38602 GCA_038328515.1 Sphingomonadales bacterium | reverse complement strand
GCGCTGAATGGCAGCTAAGTCCCAAAACTGGTCATTGGGGCTTGATTGTGAGCCAGATGATTGAACGGCAGCTTTCGGGCGTGGCGACAATCATGCTCAAGAGATGGAATGAGGGCGCAAAACGGTCATCTCGTGATCGCCGTTCGAATGTCCGCAACCGCCCGGCAACTGCCATTCAAAAATTACCGCCGCAGACTCATTGGGCGATTTGATGGGTTGGAGGAAATGGACTATATTTTGCTGATGAAAGCGCGTCTTGCCCTGTCGCTGCCGTCGCAGCGTGACGGCGCCCGCGTCCGCCATGCCCATGAAGACGGGTCGCAGCGATGAAGCGCATCGGGCTTTTGGGCGGCTCCTTCAATCCCGCGCACCCTGGCCACCGCCATATCAGCCTTGAGGCGCTGCGGTTGCTCGGGCTTGATGAGGTCTGGTGGCTGGTGTCGCCGCAAAACCCGTTGAAACCCGCTGCCGGCATGGCGCCGCTGGCGGTGCGACTCGCCTCCGCACGGGCGATGGCGCGGCATCCGCGGATCAAGCCGCTGGCGATCGAGGCTGAAATGGGCACGCGATTTGCTGTCGATACGGTGGCGGCGCTGCGCCTGCGATGGCCCGATACTTCGTTCATCTGGTTGATGGGGGCCGATATTCTGCCCGAACTGCACCGTTGGCAGCGCTGGCGGCGCTTTGCCCGGACGCTGCCGATTGCCGTTTTGGCGCGTCCGCGCTACATGAGGGCCGCGCTGCTATCGCCTGCAATGGCGTGGCTGGGGCGTTGGCGGCGGCCCTTGGGCCATATTGGCGATTGGACGCACTGGCCGCTCCCGGCCATCACCATCTTGTCGATCCGCCAGTCGCCGCTGTCGGCGACGGCGATTCGCGCCGCCGATCCCGATTGGGCAGCAGATTTTCACCCGGCAGCGACCGGCACCGACGAAAGAACAGGACCTGCCCTTGACGATTGAACCCACCGCCGCCGCCGTTGCGAGCAACAATGCCAAGGTCGACGCCTATGTCGAGGCGCTGCACGCCATGGTCATGGCCTCGCTCGATGATGACCAGGCGGTCGAGGTGATCTCGATCCCGCTCGCCGGCAAAACCACGATTGCCGATTACATGGTCATTGCCAGCGGCAAATCCGGGCGCCAGGTCGCTTCGATGGCGATGAAGATCGCTGACAAGTGCAAGACCGATTTCGGCCGCCCGGCGCGCGTGCAGGGCCTGCCGACCGCCGATTGGGTGCTGATCGATGCCGGCGATGTCATCGTCCATATCTTCCGCCCCGAAGTGCGCGCTTTTTATAATCTCGAACGCATGTGGGCGTTCGATTCGGAACCCAACAAGGGCGAACCGCGCATGGGCGCCTTGCGCGACGCGCATGAGGCGCGCGATCCTGCCGGTCTTGCTGCGCGCGCTGCCACATATCGTGATGATCGCGATCCGGCGCTGGGCGACCCCCGCAAGGCCGGCTGATGCGACTCGCCATCGTGGCGCGTGGCCGCATCGGCGCGTCGCCCGAGGCCGAGCTTGTCGATCGCTACACCAGGCGCCTGCGCGGTGAGCTGACCATCATCGAAATCGGCGATACCGCGCCCTGGCCGCGCTTTGATGGCGGGCGCACGGTCGTGCTCGATGAAACCGGGCGTGACATGTCGTCCGAAGCGCTGGCGGCGATCCTGGGCGGCTGGCGCGATGGCGGCACCCGTGAGGTGCGCTTCCTCAGCGGCGCTGCCGATGGCCATGATGCCGCCACCCGCGCCGGGGCTGATCTGCTGCTTGGTTTTGGCCGCGCAACCTGGCCGCACATGCTGGTGCGCGCCATGCTCGCCGAACAATTGTATCGCGCCATGATGATCCTGGCGGGGCATCCCTATCACCGCTCGGGGTGATGACCGCCCCCTGCGACATGCGCGGTCTGGCGCGGGGCGGGGGTTGTGCTAGGGTGGCGGCTTGTTGGTTGCCGAAGGCGAATTTGTCGTGATGTCGCAGCGCGTGATGATTGCCCTGCCCCTTGTCGCCGTGCTGGCGATTTCCGGCGCTGCTGCGGTCCGCGCCGCCAGCGAGAGCGAAACCTACAAGCAGCTCGACGTGTTGATGGATGTTTTTGAACGCATCCGCAGCGATTATGTCGACAAGGCCGATGACAAGAAGCTGATTCAGGGCGCCATCAACGGCATGCTCGCCAGCCTCGATCCGCATTCGTCGTATCTCGATGTCCGCGAATATCAGAACATGCGCCAGAACACCGATGGCGAATATGGCGGGCTGGGGCTGACGGTCACCACCGAAGACGGCGCGGTCAAGGTTGTCGCGCCGACCGATGACACGCCGGCGGCGCGTGCCGGCATCAAATCGGGGGATTACATCACCCATCTCGATGGCGAGCTCATCTATGGTTCGACCCTGCAGGAAGCGGTCGACAAGATGCGCGGTGCGCCGGGCAGCACGATCAAGATCACCGTGGTGCGCGAAGGCGCTACCAAGCCGATCGATTACACGCTGAAACGCGAAGTCATCCAGATCAAACCGGTGAAGTTCGAAACGCGCGGGTCGGTGGGGGTGATCCGCATCACCACCTTCAACAAACAGACCGGCGATGCGACTCGCAACGCCGTGGCATCGATTGAAAAACAGCTCGGGTCCAACATTGCCGGCTATGTCGTCGATCTGCGTTCCAACCCCGGCGGCTTGCTCGATCAGGCGATCGAAGTCAGCGATGTGTTTCTGGATCGCGGCGAGATTGTTTCGCAGCGCGGCCGCACCAAGGATAATATCCAGCGCTACAAGGCCAATCCTGGCGATCTGACCAATGGCAAGCCGGTGGTTGTGCTCATCGATGAAGGCTCGGCCTCGGCGGCTGAAATCGTTGCCGGCGCGCTGCAGGACCAGCGCCGCGCCATCGTGCTGGGCCAGCGCAGTTTTGGCAAAGGCTCGGTGCAGACGCTGATCCCGCTCAGCCAGGATACGGCGTTGCGGCTGACGACGGCGCGTTATTTCACGCCATCGGGGCGTAGCGTGCAGGAAAATGGCATCGAACCCGATGTCCAGGTGCCGCAACTTTCGGATGCCACCCGCGCCGAACGCCCGCGGTTGCGCGAAGCCGATCTGAAGAAGCATCTCATCAACGAGATCAAGGATGGCACCGAAAAGCTGGTCGAAAATGACAACAAGCCCGATCCGCGCTTTGTCGCCACGCCCGAGGAGTTGAAGAAAAAGGGCATCATCGATTTCCAGCTCGATTATGCGACAAGGTTGTTGTCGCGGCTGGCACCCGCCGGCGCGCCGCCGGTTGCGGTCGCGTCCGCCGCGCCGGCAGGAAAGCCCGCCAACCCGAAGTGACGGCCGTTACCGCACCCCGCCGGGGGGAGGTCGGACTCGGGCTTGTGCGAGCCAAGACAGGGATCCTTTTTTACGCCACGGCCGGTGCGCCAAACCCCTCTCCCGGGCCGGCTGCGCCGTTTCTCGACCTCTCCCCGGCGGGGAGAGGTGAGTGCAAGTATGACACCCGCGCGATTGCGCCATTTCGCTTCGCCGCCTATGGGGCGAGCATCGCCCTGTATCAGGAATGGAACGCCTCTTGTTGCGCCGCCTTTATGACTGGACGTTGGCGCGGGCCGCAGGGCCGGGCGCTGAAAAATGGCTGATGGGCATCAGTTTTGCCGATTCGTCGTTTTTCCCGATTCCGCCCGATGTCATGCAGATCCCCATGTCGATCGCCCGGCCGGAAAAATCACTGCGTTATGCCTTGCTGTCCACGCTGGCATCGGTTTTTGGCGCCCTGCTCGGCTATGCCATCGGTGCGCTGCTCTACAAGGCGGTGGGTGTGCCGCTGCTGCAATTTTATGGTTATGAAGACAAGTTTGTCGCTTTTGCCGCAAGTATCAAGGCGCATGGTTTCCTGTGGATGCTGGCTTTTGCCTTTTTGCCCATCCCCTACAAGGTTGCGACCATCGCGGCGGGGAGTGTCTCGCTCGGCCTGCCGGTTCTGCTTGCGGCTTCGCTGCTCGGGCGCGGCGGGCGCTTCTTCATCGTCGCGCTGATCCTGCGCCGCTATGGCACCGCGGCACAGGCAATCATCGACAAATATTTCCACCAGCTGGCGCTGGTCGCCACCGGCCTTTTCGTCGGCGGCTTTGTCGTGGTTAAATATGCGTTCTGACCGGCAGGTGACGGCGCTTTTGCTCGCTGGCCCGGCGGCGCTGCTCGGCGGTGCGCTGGCGTTTCAATATGTCGGCGGGCTGGCGCCGTGTGAAATGTGCCTGTGGCAACGCTGGGCGCTGGCGGCGGCGCTGGGGTTGGCGCTGCTTGGCTGGGTGACGGGCCATAGCCGCGCGGTGCTGGCGCTGGCGGCGCTGGCGGTGCTCGGCGGCGCGGCTATCGCGGTCTTTCATGCCGGGGTGGAACAGCATTGGTGGCAGGGCATCACCAAATGTGCCGCCGGCCTGTCTTCGGGGTCCAATGCCGAGATCATGGGGCAGATAATGGCGCAGCCGCTGGTGCGCTGCGACGCTATTCCCTGGTCGCTTTTGGGGATTTCCATGGCAGGATGGAATGCAGTAATTTCGACGATTATCGGAGGCGCAGCGTTATGGCGGCTGAAGTGAGACATTTGCCGGGTGATGCCCGGCTCGATACGCGGCCGATGGTGCGGGTTGATCAGGCTGGCGAATATGGCGCGGCGCGGATTTATGCCGGACAGTTGGCGGTAATGGGCGATCGCGCGCGGGTGGCAGGTGAAATCCGCCATATGGCCGCGCAGGAAAAGCGCCATCTTGAAGGTTTTGACGCGCTGATGGTGCGCCGCGGTGTGCGGCCGACGCTGTTTGCGCCGGTCTGGCACGTCGCCGGCTATGCTCTGGGCGCGGCGACGGCGCTACTTGGCCCCAAGGCGGCGATGGCGGCGACCGTGGCGGTCGAAACCGTGATTGATGAACATTATGGCGAACAGGCGGCCGCGCTCGCCGCTGGCGCTGATCCCGAACTCGCAGCGATGGTGGATGATTTTCGTGCCGATGAAGTCGAACATCGCGATACCGCCGCCGGCCACAGCGGTGCCAACGGCTTTCCGTTGATGCAGGCCGCCATCCGCGCCGGGGTGCGGGCGGCGATAAAGCTCGCCGAGCGAATCTGACAGCAAAAAGGCCACCCCTGCCGGAGCAGAGGTGGCCCTTTTGATCGTGGTTGTCGTGATCAGAACGCGATATCGACCGTCGCGCCATAGGTCGCCGGGTCGCCATAGATCACCGAGCCAAAGCCCAATTGGCCAAAGTCGATCCCGCGCGAAATATATTCGCTGTTGGTGATGTTCTTGCCCCAGAAGGTGATGCCCAGCCCCTTGGTGAAGCTGCCGACCTTGATGTTGTCGATACGCAACTGCGCGTCGAACAGGCTGCGCGCATCGGCCTTGATCTGGTTGTTGAATGGCGCCGTCAACGGATTGATGAAGAAGAATTGCGACGAGACATAGGACCAGCCGACGCGCGCCGTCAGCTTGGCATCATTGCCGAGCGGATAGACGAAATTGCCCGCGAGATTGGCCGTATAATCAGGCGAAAAGCCCGGCGTGGCCACCGATGCGATATTTCGGATCACGCCAGCGATATCGGCACCCGGGAAACTTTTCACTGATTTGTGAACATAGCCGAATGAGCCGTCCATGCTCAGGCTTTCGGTTATCGCCAGCCGGCCTTCGAGTTCGAAACCGGTGTAGTTGATCTTGCCGGCGTTGGTGACTTGGGTGCCAAAGGTCGCGCCGCCCGGGATCGGGACGGTGGCCTGCAGATCGCTGTATTCATTGTAGAATACGGCCGCATTGAGGCGCAGGCGATCGAAAAGTTCGGTCTTTGCGCCCAGTTCATACGACCAGATGGTTTCTTCGTTGAACGGGATCAGCCCGAGGTTGGCAGCAGCATTGGTGGTCTGGCGGGCGTTGAAGCCGCCCGAGCGATAACCACGGGCGATGCGGCCATAAAGGTTGACGTCATCGGTGGCGCGATAATCGATTGTCACATGGCCAGTCGGTTTGCTGAAGCTGGTGCGCTGCTTGTTGAGCGCTATGTCAACCGGGTTGGTAAACGGTGTTGCGCCATTCTGGCTCCGGTCAAAGCCCTTCTTGTCCCACGAATAGCGCAGGCCCGCAGTGAGCCCGAGGGCACCTTCGGCACCACCCGGGCGCCATGTGCCCTGGCCATAAACGGCAAAGCTGTCGCCATCAGCCTGATAGGCCAGTGTCGAGCTCGGGGTCGAAAAGTTGCGGAAGCGGGCTGGATTCGCCGCCGCCAGCGCTGGCCCGAGCGCTCCAAAATTGCCAAGCAGGATCTGGTTGGTATCGAGGATGAAGCCAAAGCTCTGTTCGTTGGATTCCGAACCTTCTTCATGGAAGAAGAAGCCGCCGACCACCCACTGGAAATCGCTGTCATAGTTCGAGATGATTTCCAGTTCCTGGCTGAACTGTCTTTGCGAGCGCAGGTTCTTGGCCTGGAACAGCGGCTGGGTCGTGGTCGGCACCGCCTGGGTGGAGACGAAACCGGCAGCGCCCGCACCGATCAGAGGCGTCAGCAGGCTGGCCGGCAGACCGTTAAGCAGAGTCGCATTGGTGAACAGCGCGCCGCGCACAGTGCCAAGGCCATCGAGATCGCTGCCTTCGATTTTGTTCTTCCATTCGCGATACGACGTTGATGAGCGCAGCTTGACCGCGCCGGCATCGACTTCGACGCGCAACAGATTGCCCCATATCCGGTCACGCGAATTGCGGGCGCCTTCAAGGCAGATGCTGTCGAGACGGGCGCGTTGCACCGGCTTGCCGCAGCCGGGTTCGAGTGCGGTCGATTGCGCAAGATAGCCAGCGACATTCGCCGGTTGGACCTGCGCGATGGTACCGCCATCAAGCGAAACATTCGGGCGGAATACGCCATCGCCTACCGCGGCCAGCTGGTTCGCTGCGGGGACGCCATCGATGACCGTATAGTCAAAGATATTGGTGATGGTGACATTGTCGCTGGGTTCGATCTTGATCGCGATGCGGAAGGCATCGGTGTTGTTGCCGCCCGGATCGCGGCTCTTGCGCGGCTCGAGCAGATTGTCGACGACGCCATTACGCTGTTTATGGAGGTACGACAGGGTGGCCGAAAAGGCATCGCCCAATTTGCCAGTGTTGAGGATCGCGCGGCCGGTCCATTGATTGTAATTGCCATAGCCGGCACGGACCTTGAGGCCGAATTCGTCATCGGGCAGCTTGGTGATGAAATTGACCGCGCCACCGGTGGTGTTGCGGCCGAACAGGGTGCCCTGCGGCCCGCGCAGCACTTCGACGCGCTCGATTTCGGCAACTTCGAACGACGCGGCTGACGACCGCGCCAGATAGATGCCATCAAGATAGAGCCCGATCGGCGAATCATAGCCCTGGGTTTCATCGGCGGCGGTCGGGATGCCACGAATCGTGATAACGGCGGAAGTGGCGTTGGTGGTGCCGCCTGAAATCGACAGGTTAGGCGCCAGCGCACTCAGGTCGCGGACTTCGGAAATACCGATCAGGTCGATCTTGGCAGTCGAAATTGCGGAAATTGCCAGCGGTGCGCGCTGCAGATTTTCACCACGCTTCTGAGCGGTGACGATGATTTCTTCAAGGCCATTGTCGATGGTTTCAGTGGCGGCGGCAGCAGTTGTCTGCGCCATTACGGCGGATGCCGACAGGCTGGTGCCAGCCAGCAAAGCCAAGGCCAAGGTGCGGTTGAAGGTCGTCATCATCAATAGTCCCCCCATAATGCGCCGGTCGGGATGTTAACCCTGTGCCCGGCATTGCCTGATTGCTGGCCTGTGCCAGTCGCCAGTCACTAGCTTGCATCAATCACGTCGCTGACATAAAAAACGCAAATCAAACGTCATAATTCTGCGCATATTTGATAAAAACCGTTCGTGCAAGCGAGTTTTGCGAAAATCAATCGCAGAAAATGCGCGCGTTGCAACAAGGCCGCAGTTGCGGCACGCAGGCCGCTGTTTGATAGGCATAAAAGTTCAGGCCCGAAAACTCGGGCGCGCATGGTCAGCTGGGGAAACGCCGGCCGAAACGATCAGGCAACGCTAGGCCATGGTGCCTTGGTCGTGCCCTGGGTTTCGACATGGCCATTGACGCGGGCCTGAAACTCCCGGGCCCGGACGCGCGGATTGTAGAATTGCTTGTACCAGATGCGCAGCTTGGCCAGCGGGCCGTCGCCCTTGACGATCATCGGGTTGATGCAGGCGCGCTTGTGCGTCCAGATTTCGAAATCCTGCGAAAAAGCCTCAAGGCTGGCCTGTTGGTACGCCCTGGCGACGGCGACATCCTCGGGCGTCGCAACGGCGTTGGCGGATTTGACCAACAGGCCGTGCCAGACCTTGACGACGCCATCATCGACCGGCGTGTGGCAGATCAGGATTACCGACGGATATTCGCCTTCCATCGTCGATTGCAGGATACCGGGGCCGGTATACCAGGTGTCATTGGTCATCGGCCCGTCACTGCTGGTCAGGGTGCGATGGCCGCTCGACAGCAATTGCCGCACGACATGATCTTCAAAGACATTTTCGAACAACACCATGTCGCGGCTGCCGTGCACCGGATCGAGGTGCGCCTTGTCGGTCATGTTATCGAGGATTTCCTGCGGGTGGCAGGCGAGTTCACCCAATTTGTCGATCTGCCACTTCACCCATTGCGGATTGTCCCAGTTTTCGAAGGGCGGCACGTCATAATCCGGGGCGCCGCCTTCGGCGTCGTGCCAGACCCAGACGCAGCCGGCGCGTTCCTTGATCGTCCAGGTCTTGAGGCAGGCTGCCTTGGGAATCGGCGCCGGCGAATAGGGAATGTCGTTGCAGCGACCATCGGGGCCAAAGCGCCAGCCGTGATAGGGGCAGCGGATACTGTCGCCCTCGATATGTTCCTTGTCACGCACGATATAGGATGTGCTGTTGTTGGCGAGATGGGTGCCCATGTGCGGGCAATAGGCTTCGACCAGGAAAACCCGGCCGCTCTGGCCGCGGTACAACACCATGTCCTGCCCGAAATAGCGCACCGCCAGGGCTTTGTCGGCGACTTCATCCGACGTCGCCACCATGAACCAGCCGCGCGGAAAGGCGAATTCCCCCAATCCATAGTCTGCCGAGGTCGCCATGGCGTGTTTCCTGCTTGTCCCAAGTGTCACCAAGATAACGCCGCAACAGAGGCTTTGGCAAGGCGAAAGCGTTGATAATCGCTATCATAACGGCTTTTTGTGTCGATATGCGTAAATCTTAATTGTAGAAACTACGCGAAACACCTAATAGCCGGTGATGGAGCCCGCCATGGACGCTCAGCTTGAAACGCAGATTGCCACGCTTGTTGCCAAGGAATCGATCCGCGATCTGGTGATGGCCTATGCCCGCGCTGCCGACCGCAAGGATGTCGACCTGATGCGCGCGCTCTATCATCCCGATGCCGTTGAAGATCATGGCGGCTTGTTCCAGGGGCTGGCGCGCGACTTCATCGACCGGTTGCCCGATATCCAGGCGCCGATCGATATTCTCCAGCACCATGTCACCAGCCATAGCATCGTCATCGACGGCACGGTGGCGCAAGGCGAGGTCTATGTTCTCGCCATGCACCGGGTGCAGCGCGCGAACGATGCTTTTGATGTGCTCGTCGGCGGGCGCTATCTTGATGGTTATGAATGTCGCGACGGCGCGTGGAAATTCAGCCGCCGCGCCATCGTCGCCGATTGGGCGCATGTCTGGGACCCGTCGATCATCGCGCTCGATCATGACATGGTGAAAGGTTCGCTGATCGGCACAGCCGGGCCTGATGACCCGTCGTATCGGCTGTTGTCGTTGTTACCGCGAGGGGGTTGAGGCATCGCGCCGAAAATCCGACCCGGACGTGCAACGTTTCGAATCCGTGCGCCTGTGCCGAGCGAGCGCGATGCTCTAATCGATATCGAGGCTGTGGTCGGCGTCGGTGATGCGGACGATGCGCGGGTTGTACTTGAGCGTCTTGACCGCAATCGATGTTTCGATGTGATGGACGCCGGGAATGGCCAGAATCTGGTTCGAGGCCACTTCGTGCAGATGATCGAGCTCACCGAACAGCACAACGGCGAGGATGGTGAAGCGTCCCATGGTGATGATGACGGCGTTGACCGTCGGCAGGTCGGCAATCTGGCGCGCGATGGCCTGGACGTTCTGGATATCGGCCTGGATGCCGATAAAGGCGAGCTTGGCCGGGTCTTCGAGTTCGATGCTGGTGATCGCGGTAAAGGCGATCAGCCGCTCCTGTTGCAGCCGCTTGATGCGGCCGCGCACCGTACCTTCGGTAACGCCAAGGTCGGTGGCGATCTTGCGATTGCTGATACGGGCGTCGCGCGCCAATATGTCGATCAACTGGCGATCGACGGCATCGAGCTGCGGCGTGGTCATGCAAGCCTCCGCGCTTCGATGGGGGCAACGTCGAACTTGTATTTGACGACGTCGACGGCAATCGCCGGGGTCATCGACCGGATGCCGTCGATGCGGCCCAGCCGATCAAGCAGCAGCGTCTGGATTTCATCGAAATCACGCAGGACCACCAGAATATCGATATCATAGCGGCCGGTGACGAGATGCGCGGCGAATACTTCGGGTAGCGCGCACAAATCGGCGGCAACATCGGCTGCGGGCCGGTCATCGACCTCGATGGCAATTTCGATCAGGACATTATAGCCGTGCGCGGCAAAATCCGACACGGCGACAACGCGCAGCTTGTCGGCGTCTTCAAGCCGGCGAATCCGCGCCGAAACCGTGGCGCCGGTCAGGCCGAGCCGGTCAGCGATCTGCTGATTGGTGGCGCGGCCGTTGGCGCGCAGTTGTGCCACAATACTGCGGTCGACATCATCGAGCGTAAAATCAGCCGCCATGCGCGTCCGTCATCCTTGTCCAACCGGGATCAACTGCGCGGCAGTAAAGCCGCCGTCAACCGCTATGTTGGCGCCTGTGACAAAGGAAGCGGCATCGGACAACAGGAACAGGATCACCGCTGCCACCTCTTCGGGCCGGCCCGGGCGGCGCAGCAGGTGCATGTTGGCAAAGGCGCTGTGCACCGGTTCGGGGATCATCGCGGTCATCGGCGTGGCAATATAGCCCGGGCTGACGGCGTTCACCCGCACCCCGGCGGCGCCATAATCGGCAGCGAGCGAACGGGTGAGCTGCAACACGCCGCCCTTGCTGACATTATAGGGCGTGTTGCCCTGACCGCCGGTCATGCCGAAAATGCTGGCGACGGTAACAATGGCGCCGCCGCCCGCCGCGACCATGAAGGGCAGCACGGCGCGGGCGCACAGCATCGTGCCGGTCAGGTTGACGGCAAGCGCCTGATCCCAATCGTCCAGCGCCATTTCGGTCACGGCGCCGGGCACCGAAATGCCTGCCGAAGCCACCAGCCCGTCGATGCGGCCAAAGGCGGCGGCATCGGCGACCGCTGCCGCGACGGCAGCAGCGTCGCGGACATCGAGGCTGAGCGCATGATCGTCGTTGCCCAGCCCGGCGGCGGCGGCGATGGTGCCCGGGTCGCCGAGATCGGCGGCGATCACCCGCCCGCCGGCGGCGCGCACGCCGCGCGCTGTCGCCAGCCCGATGCCCGAGGCGGCGCCGGTGATAAAGACGGTCTTGCCGGCAAAATCAGTCATGGCGCGATGCTGGCAAAGACGCTGCGATCAAAGGGCTGCACCGCGCGGATTTCGACCCATTCGGTTTCGAGCCGGCGGCTGGCGAATTTCCAGACGCCGGCTTCGCTGCGGTAGCGATCATGATAGCGGATCGCCATATCGAGGCACTGCCAGCCGCCATCCGCCGCCGGCATGATATGGCTGGCGGTGCAATAGACATGGCCATGGGCGGTTTGCGCGCCCGATTGGTCGATGAACTGGTTATGGACCTTGTGCAGCGTCTTGATGAACATTGCATCGACCTGGCCGACCATTTTTCGCAATGCGTCATGGCCGACGAAATCGGGATCGGTGGCGTCGTTGTTGCCAACGCTGCCATCGCTGGTGAAGATCGCCACCAGCGCTTCGGGGTCACAGCCATCGATGGCGGCGGCATAGCGCAGGCCGAGCCGCCGCAGGGCTTCGGCATCGGTCATGCCGCAAACGCCGCCGCAAGATTGGCGCCGGCATGATCGACCCAGCCCTGTGCCGCCGGCGCGATTTCGAACATCGCGAAAAAGCCATGGATCATCCCCGGCGCCAGGGGCGCATCCACGGCAACGCCCGCCGCCATCAGCCGCGCCGCATAGGCCTGGCCTTCGTCGCGCAACGGATCATATTCGGCGGTAATCACTGTCGCTGGTGGCAGGTTCGCAAGGTCGGGCGTGTGGAGGATGGCAGCGAGCGGCGCCTCGCTGGCCGGCAAATCGCCGAGATAGGCGCTCCAGAAGCGTTCCATGCCGGCGGTCGACAGAAAATAATTACCGCCGCCATTGGCGGTGTAGGATGCGGTATCGAAGCGCGCGTCGGTGACCGGATAGATGAGCAATTGGTGCGCCAGCGCAGGGCCACCGGCATCGCGTATCTTGATCGCCACCGCCGCCGCCAGATTGCCCCCGGCGCTATCGCCGGCCACTGCGAGCCGCGTGGCATCGACACCAAATGTGGCAGCATTGGCCGCAGCCCAGACGGTCGCTTCATAACAATCATCGACCGCCGCGGGATAGCGATGCTCGGGCGCCAGCCGATAGCCGATCGACAGCACCGCCGCACCGCTCGCCTTCGCGAGCGCGCGGCAGGTCGAATCATGGGTATCGAGCGTGCCGATCACCCAGCCGCCGCCATGAAAAAACACCGTCAGCCCGCGAGTCGCGGCTTCGGGCACATAAAGCCTTGCGGCGAGGCTGCGCGCCGGCAGGTCGATGGCAAGGTTTTCAACCCGCGCCATGGCGATTGGCGGGCCGAGCGCCATTGGCGTGTCGAGCATCGCGCGCATCGCCTCGGTGGGCACGGTTTTCCAATCGACCGATGCCAGCGGCGCCATCATGTCGAGAATCGGCTGCAGCGCCGGGTTGAGTGTCATTTCTTCCTCCTCATAATCCGAATCCGCCGGCGACGTTCACCTGTTCGCCCGTTACATAAGCAGCGCGACGCGAGGCGAGGAAGGACACGGCATAGCCGATTTCTTCGGGCTGGCCCCAACGCCGCAACGCCAGCATTTTCTGGGTTTCGTCAATCCAGCTTTGCGGGAAGGCGCCCTTTGCGGTCAGTTCATGGAACATGCCGGCATCGATGACACCGACGAGCACCGAATTGGCGCGGATGCCGTGGCGGCCTTCTTCGCGGGCGATGCCTTTCAAAAAGCTTTCATTGGCGGCCTTGGGGGCGACCGACATGCCATCTTTTTCCGGCCAGCGGCGGTGCCCGGCCGAGCCGAGATGAACAACGCTGCCGCCGCCGCTGGCGCGCCAGTGCGGCAGGATCGCCTGGACGGCACAGAACAGGCCATGGACTTCGACATCGAACGCGCGGCGCCATTTTTCAACGGGGGTATCGGCGAGCATCATCTGTTCAACCAGCGGCCCTGCCGCCCAGACGAGCGTGTGTATATGGCCGTGTGTCGCCACCGCCGCCGCCACCAGCGCCGCCACCGCCGCCGGATCGGTGACATCACAGCCATGCGTCGTGGCGGTGCGCCCCAGCGCGGCTGCGGTTGCCGCCACCGTCGCTGCCGCGTCGGGTTTGCGGTTGTAAACCAGCGCCAGATCGCTGCCATCGGCCGCCAGCACCTCGGCGACCTTGCCGCCGATGCCGCCACTGGCGCCGAACACCAGCGCCGCCCCGGCTGGAAACAATGCGTTCATCCCCATCGACTTTCTTTCGCGTTTGCGCACTGAAATACGCTTATGCTGCATGATTGCGCATTGTTGGCGGCGAATCCAGCCGCTATCGTCGATTTCACAAGTGCGCCGGCCGACGGGTAAATGCACACAGGAGGAACGATCATGCAAAGACTGGCAGGCAAGGTGGCGTTGGTCACCGGCGGCGCGCGCGGCATTGGCGAAGGCATTGTGCGGCGCTTCATCGCCGAAGGCGCGCAAGTGATGATCAGCGATGTGCTGGTCAGCGAAGGCGAAGCGCTGGCGCATGAGCTGGGCAGCAACGCCGCTTTCATCCGCCAGGATGTTGTTGACCGCGCCGGCTGGGATGCGGCGATCGCGACCGTAGAAGCTGAATTCGGCAAGCTCGACATATTGGTCAACAACGCCGGGGTGATCGTCTTCAAAAAGCTCGATGATCTTTCCGAAGCCGAAATGCGGCGGATCATGGACATCAACCTGATGGGGACGATGTTCGGCACCCAGGCAGCGATTGCCGCGCTCGAACGCGCCGGTGGTGGCAGCATCATCAACATGAGCAGCGCCGACGGCATTGCGGGCGCCAACTCGCTGACCGCTTATTGCGCCAGCAAATTTGCGGTGCGCGGCTTTACCAAGGCGGCAGCGCTCGAGCTTGGGCCGCGCGGCATCAGAGTCAATTCCATTCACCCAGGCGGCATCGTCACGCCGCTTTCAAACCCGATGAACGTGCCGCGCGAGCTGTATGACAAGGGCTTCCGCATCTATCCGGCGCAGCGTGCTGGCGACCCTGCCGATATCGGCGCTGCCGCTGCCTATCTGGCTTCAGACGATGCGCGCTATTGCATGGGCACCGAATTGTCGGTCGATGGCGGGATGAATGCCGGGCATTATTACATGGCGATGCCGGGTGCGCCAAAGGTGGGCTGAGCCTTTCAAGTTGCCAATTGCTGGCGGTCGGTATCGAGATGGCGAGCCGACCGCCACAGCATCAGCGCCGCGGGTATGCCCAACAGGATCGTCACCGTCAGGCCAATGCGCAGGCCCTGCGCGCCGTCACCGCCAACGGCTTCGCTGATAGCGCCGGCGAGCCAGGGGCCGATGACCAGCCCGATAAAGGTGCTGACCATCAGGAACAGCGCCGTTGCGGTCGCGCGAAAACGATCGGGCAGCATATTTTGCAGCGATACCATAACCCCGATTGACCAGCCGCCGCCGAGCAGCCCGGATGGCACCGCCAGCAGCCGCGCCAACCCGTAATCGGGCGACCAGTTGACTGCAAAGATGCACAGCGTGGCGGTCAGCAGGGCGGCCGCGGCCAACAGCATCGGGCCTTGCGGCGATTTTCTGAGGAGCCGGTCGGCAGCGGCACCAAAGATGATGGTTCCGAGCAAGCCGGGCAGGCCAAAGGCGAGGCCGAAAACCGTATTCGCCTCGGTCGCCGGCAAGCCATAGGCGCGGGTGAACAAGGCCGGCCCCCACATGCCGAACGACACGCCCGACAAGGTGCCCAGCCCCATGCCCATCACCGCGAGGCGATAGCCCGGCGTGCGCAATAGCCGCTTGACGAGCGGCAGCAACGGCAGCGGCGGTGCGGCCAACACGACGGCGCGCGCCGGCTCGATAATCACCAGCCAGGCGACCAGCGCCAGCACAACGCCCGGTATTCCCATGACGAAAAATGCTGCGTGCCAGTTCCAGTGCGCAGCAACCAACGGCCCGGCGGCAAAGCCGATGATCTGGCCGAAATAAATGCCCAGCCCCAGAATCGCAAAGGCGAGCCCGCGCCGTTGCGGTGGGAAATAGGCGGCGAGCAATGAATAGGCTGGTGCCAGAAACGCCGCCTCGCCGATGCCGACGCCAACGCGGGCCAACGCCAGCGAGACCGGCCCGGTGGCAAAGCCCGACAGGGTGGTGAACAGGCTCCAGACCAGGCAGCCGAGACAGATGATGGCAATGCGTGAGGTGCGATCGGCGTATCGAGCGATCGGCACCCCCATGGTGGTGAACAGAATCGCAAACGCCGGGCCCATCAACAGGCCGATATAGCGATCGCCGACGCCGAATTCGGCGCGGATTGGCGCCACCAGCCCCGCGATCAGATAGCGGTCGGCATAGCTGAGGATCGAAATCCCCAGCAACAGCCCCAGCACCAGCCAGGGGTTGCGACGCGGTGCCGGATGCGCGTCAATCACGCATCTGGGAACCGCCGTTGACGTGGATGACCTGGCCATTGATCCACATGCCGTCGTCTGACGCCAGCAACGCGACCATGGCGGCAATATCATCGGGATGGCCCAGACGTGTGCTGGGCACGCGCTTTTGCGCGCCGCTCACCTGCTCGTCGGTCATGTGTTCGCGCACCGCTTCGGTGAGCACGAGGCCCGGTGCGACGCCGTTGGCGCGGATGCCGTCCTTGCCCCAGCGCTGCGCCACATGGCGGACCAGCGCATGGATACCATTCTTGGCCATCGGATAGGCGACCTGCCAGGCGCTGGCGGCACTGGCGGCGCCTGAACTGGTATAGATCATCGCGCCGCCGCCGCGTTCGAGCATGACCGGCAGCGCCGCCTGGGTGCAGATGAGATGGCTTTTGAGATTGATGGCGATGCCACGATCGAACACATCGAGCGAACAATTAAGCGCATCGACGTCGCCCATTGTGCCGCCCGCCAGATTGACGTGAAAGCCATCGAGCCGGCCAAATTCGGCGAGCGTTGCGGCAACGAATGCAGCGACCGAATCGGGGCTGGTGCCATCAACGCCCAGGCCGAATGCCTTGCCGCCAGCGGCGCGGATCGCGGCGGCGGTATCGATTGCCCATCCGGCATTGATGTCACCGACAACGACCGATGCGCCTTCGGCAGCCAACCGCCGGGCGGTCGCGGCACCGATGCCGCGGCCGCCACCGGCGATGGCAACGGTTTTTCCCGAAAGGCCGCGCATCAGTCGCGCGATGCTGCCGTGGTCCAGGTCCAATGCCCCGCAGGCGGCGCTCCGACGATGTTATATTCCTCGCGGATATCGGTGATGGTCCAGTCGAGATGGTCGCGCCATGGCACCATCAACAATGGCTTTTTCCAGGCGCGGCCCATTTCAATGCCGAGCCGGATCGATTCGAGATAGGCCGGCATCACCTTGGGGTAGTAGAGATTGGTCTTCAAATTGGTCTTGGTTGCCAGCCAGCTGTAAAAGCGCGTCAATTCAGCCGCCAGTTCAATGGAGAAAGTTTTGTAGAAGGATTCCATATTGGCCCATAACAAGCCGGTCTCGCTGCAGAAATCGGTCTCCAGACCGGTCACCATATGTTCAATGTCGTGGGTGAAAACGCGCTCTTTCTTGTAATAATCATAGTCGGTTTTGACGACGAGACCCTGAAAGAAATAATCGATCTGGTAACCGCTGCCGGTCAGGAAATCATGGATCGTCGCGCCCAGCGTGCCGGGGGCAAAGCCGATGACATCGTCAACGACAAAGTTGGACAGATGCCGCCGATCGAGCCACGCGGCAAAATCGGGGTTGAGGGTGCGTTCGCGGACGAACAGTGCATCGACCGCCGGCGTGTCTTCGATGCCGTGGAGGATCTGCGCCACTTCGGGAATATAGGCGGTGGATTGCAGATCCGTGCCGTTGCGGCGCAGCACCTCCTGCGCCACCAGTTGCCGCAGCATCGGGTGGTTGAGGTAGGGCGATGAGCTGACCAGCACCGAGGAACTGGTCTCGACCTTGACGTTTTCACCATTGAAATAGGCGAAATCGGCGGCCGAGACTTTTTCGGCGGGTTTTTCGGCGAGCGTTGCCATTATTCAGCCGCCATGGCGGTGGCGATGACAGGCCGGCTCGGCACCAGAAATTCGCCCGGGGTAGCGCCGGTATAGGCGCCATTTTCAAAGGTCGGCTCGCCATTGACCAGCGTCAGCCGCATCGGTGCCGCCTCGCGGGTGAAGCGCCAGGTCGTGCCGCCCTTGCCATTGGGCACATCGAACTTCTTGATCATTTCGCGGCGCTGGACTTCGTTCAGGTCGAACACGGCGATATCGGCGCGCTTGCCGACGGCGATGACACCGCGATCGGCCAGGTTGAAGTGCGTCGCGATTTTCTGGGTCATGATGTGCACGGCATGTTCCAGAGTCATTTTTTTGTCGTCGCGAACATATGACGTCAGCAGCAGGGCATTTTCGCCGCCGCCGCACAGCATTTGCAGATGCGCCCCGGCATCGGACACATTGCCGAGCGATTTGGGGTCATTCATCAGCATCATGGTCAGCTCCTCATCCTTGGGGAACGGCGCCATATGGACGGTCGACATCGTGCCGTTGGCGAGAATCCAGTCGGCCATGGCGTCGCTGCGATGCTGGCCGCGGCTGTCGGCATATTCCTTCAGGGTGATGTTGACCGGGCCGACGCCATTGTCGGAATTGATGAGGTGCAGCTCCTGCGGATTCTTGAGCGGGGAATGATCCCAGGCGTTGGTGTCCCAGCTTTCGCGGGCGCGGGCCCGCCAGTCCGGGTCGGCGAGCAGCCGCGCCTTTTCGGCATGATCATCGGCGAGGACGACTTCGTGCCAGACATAATCGTTCGACTGGGCAAAGATCAGCGACTTGACGAGGCTGAGCGTCGAGGTCGGCGAGACATGGGCATAGGCCGGCCAGACATCGACTCCCGAGGCGCGCATCGATTCAAGGCTGGCGCGCATGGCGGGCAAAATCGGTTTCTGGAATTCCAGCGTCGGGATGCCGCCCGCCACCTGCACGCGGATGTTGCGGCCGGTCAGCAGTTTTTCGAGCCGTGCCATATTGGCGGGGCCCGTCATCCGCATGAAGGTATCGACGATGACCTGATAGACCGACGCGGGGTATTTTTCCATCACGTCGAACAGCGCGACATATTCGGCATCATCGGCGAGCATCGAGGGCACCGGGCGGTTGGTGCCATCGTGATCGTGCATATTGTCCGACATGCCGAGCGCGCCGGCCGACAGGGCATCATCGAGCAGCACCGCCATTTTCGCGACTTCGGCCGGGGTTGCGGCGCGATCCCAGGCGTCCATGCCCATGGCGGCGAGGCGCAGCGGGATGTGGCCGACCAGGCTGGCATAGTTCAATGGCACGCTGACGTTTTTTTCAAACGACGTGCGATATTCTGACCAGGTCGACCAATCCCACGCCACATTCTCCTTGAACGGTGCGACGGGAATATCTTCAAAAAACGAAAAGATGCCGATCACTTCGTCCTTCACCTCCTGAGACGGGTGCAGCGGCGCCATCGAGAAACCGCAATTGCCCAGGATCATCGTGGTTGCGCCATAGCCAGGCAGCGGATCCAGATCGGGCTGCCACCACATCGAAGCGTCGTAGTGGGTGTGGCTTTCAATGAAGCCGGGGGTGACGAAACAGCCATTGGCATCGACTATGCGTTCGCCGGCGGCGGCGAGATTTTGCCCGACTTCGGCGATGATGCCGCCCTTGATGCGGACATCGGCGGCAAAGCCGGGCGCGCCGGTGCCATCGACCACGGTGCCGTTCTTTATCAAAATACCGGTCATATCAGTCTCCCCAAGATCGAAGTCGCCGCTCCAGGCGCTCCATTTGAGGCAAGTCTATGCCGATGTTCCCCGCCCGGCCATGGCCAACTGGACAAAAGGCGCGTGACATGAGCTATTCAGCATCACTGGATGCAGCGTTTTCAGGATTGCCATGCCGAACAGTCAAACCGACGCGCTGTGCACGGCGCTGCGCCACGCGCTGAAGCGGCATGGCATCCGCCAGATCGATGCGGCGCAGCATTGCGGTGTCGGTGTGGCAAGCATCAAGCGCTGGCTCGCCGGGCGCGGGCTGACGCTCGACCGGCTGGAACAGCTCGCCGGGCTGGCCGGGCTGACACTTGCCGATCTTGCACAAGCTGCGGCCGCCCCGCCGCCCGAATTGGCGCAGTCACTGACGCTGGCGCAGGAAAAGGCGCTGTCGGAGGATGATCTTCTCTCCTTCGTCTTTGTCGTTACGCTGGGCGGCGAGCCATGGCAGGATATCGTCGATGACTTTGGCGTGCCGGTGGCGCAGGTCGCGTCGGCGCTGGCGCGGCTGGAAAAACTGGCGCTGATCGACCGGCTGCCGAGCGGTCGGGTCCGGGCGCGGGTCGTGCGCAATATCATCTGGCGCAAGGCGCCGATGCGCGCCCAGTTCGAAGCACGGATGAAGCCGCAGTTCATGGCGATGGATTTTGCGGCGCCCGAATCGATCTACACCTCCGACATCTACAAGCTTTCGGATCGCGGTGTCGCAATGCTCGCCGAGCTGCTCGAACAGCAGCGCCGAGAGTTGCAGGCGCTGGCCGAATCGGATCGCCGCCAGGCGGTGTTGGCGCGGCGTTGGTATGCGGTGCTGAGTGCGGTCCGGCCGCTGGACAGCAAGGGCTTGCGCCAGGCCCTGGTGCGGCAGTTGAGCTGAAATCAAGGTGCGACATTGTGGCCTTTTTGCAACGGCTTTATAAAGAATTGCTGCGCAGCACCCGGCCGCAGCGAAATACCGGGAAAAAGTCGGCAATACCCTGCGCGTTCGGATGTGAAAGCCGCCTTCCCCTCTTGCATTGCGTAGAAAATCGACCACCATATCCCGCAACGCCTGAAAAATCGGGTTTGAAAGCGCGAAATGCGCAGGGGAGAAAGCGATGACGATGTCGAAACTGTGTTCGGTCCGCCTGTCCATCACGGCCTCGGTGTTGGCCATTGCCACCATGACAGGTACCGCTGCTGTGGCCCAGACAGCGACCCCGGCAGCCGATGACTTCGGCATCAAGGAAATCGTCGTCACCGCGCAAAAGCGCGAACAAGCTTCGATCGACGTGCCGATCTCCATCGCGGCGCTCGGCAGTGAAAAGCTGGCGGATTTCCAGATTTCGGAACTGCGCGATTTCGTTGGCCAGGTGCCCAATTTGTTCGTCAACAATTTCAACGGCCGGTCCGACACAGTGCGGCTGTTCATCCGCGGCATCGGCCAGAATGACGTATCGCTGACGCAGGATCCTTCGGTGGCGCTCTATGTCGATGGCATTTATGTCGGCACGTCGGTTGGCGCCGGCTTTGAATCGGATGATATCGAGCGCGTTGAAGTGCTACGCGGGCCGCAGGGCACATTATATGGCCGCAATGCCACCGGCGGTGCGATCAACCTCATTTCGACCAAGCCGCAGTTCGACGGTGTCCATGCCAAAGGCCAGATCAGCTATGGCAATTACAACGCCATTCGCGGCACCGCGACGCTCAACCTGCCGGTCAATGACAAGCTGGCTTTCCGCTTCAACGGCTTGTTCAACAATCGCGACGGCTTGCAGAAAAACACCGGCCTTGGCCGCGACTTTGCCGAAATCAACCGCCAGGCGTTTCGCGCCGCCGTACGCTTTCGCCCGGTTGAAAAACTCACCTTCGACTATGCGTTCGAATATACCAAGAACCGCGATGTCGGCACATTGACCGTGCCGACCGCTGGCAGCAACCGGGCCAGCACGCCGATTTCGGCGCCATCGGCAGTGCCTGGCACCGGCGGCTTTGCGCAATTGCAGACCTTTATCGAGAGTGAGTTCAACACCCCTTCGCCATTTCAGGACAAACGACCCGACAGTGCGGCATCATTCCGCGAATTTCCGCAGAACTATGGTCGCAACATGTCGCACACCGCGTCGTTGGAATATGAAGCGACCGACAATCTGACGTTGCGGGCGCTCTATGGCCATCGCGATATCGACAACCGCCAGTTTTCGGACAATCTTCCGGGGCAGCAGACGTTCGTCAACACGCGGGTCGTCCAATCGTTCATCCCGCAACTGCCCGTCGGCACGTTGCTCAATAGCATCGGTCCAAATGCTATCGCGGCGCCCACCGATTTTCTGAAGTTCAGAAGCGATTCGGCTGAACTCCAGGCCATCGGCAAGAGTGATTTCATGTCGGGAAGCCTCGAATATGTGCTCGGGCTGTATTACTACAAGGATAGCGCCAATCTCGACATCCTGAGCGGCGCGATCGGATCGGGCCCGCTGATCCTGCAGAATCTGACGACCATCGGCAACAAATCCTATGCCGCTTATGGCGAAGTGACCGTCCGCCCCGGTGGCGATGGCAAGTTCAGCCTGACGCTGGGCGGGCGCTATTCGCACGATGATCGCGAGGCGACCCGGATCAATGAACGTTCCTTCTCCTTTGCAGCGGTCGGCGGCTTCACCGCGCAGAATTGCGGCTTCTTCGGACCACAGGGTTTCTTCCCGCCACCGGCGGTCTGCACCCCGACGGGCACCGTCCAGGCGGCCAGCTACAGCAAGAAATTCAATGATTTCTCGCCCTCGGTAACGGTGGCCTACAAGCTTGATGACACGCTCAATTTGTATGCAAAATGGGTACAGGGCTATAAATCGGGCGGCACGTCGCAGCGTTCGTCGAACCCGATCAACTTTGCCAATGGCTTCCAGCCTGAAAACATCAACAGCTTCGAAGCCGGGCTGAAGGGCCGCTTCCTCGATAACCGGATCAGCGCTTCAATTGCTGCGTTTTACATGAAGTTGAACCAATATCAGGCGAGTGTGCAAACCGGCACAACCCAAGGCGATCGCGATTTCATCGGGATCGACGGCAATAAATTCTACGGTATCGAATATGACCTGACCGCGGCGATCACCCGCGAATTCACGGTTGGCGTCAGCGGCGCATTCCTTCGCGCCACGCTCGGCGCCCAGCAGGCTGATGTGCTCAATGATCGCGGCCAGATCATCACGCAATTCTTCATCAAGGACCAGACATCGGCACCGCGGACATCGGTAGCGATCAATGCCGATTATCGCACCGATCTGGCCGATAACTGGCGCCTCGGGCTGCACGCCAACATGGCGTATCAAAGCTCGCTGGAAACCTCGTCGAACGTCAGCGACAATCGCACCATCCCGGGCCGGGCCATTGTCGATGCCAATGCCACGATCACGCATGCGCTGGGCAGTGACGCCGAATTGTATCTGCGCTTCTGGGGCAAGAACCTGTTCGACAAGGAATACAAGACGGTCAGCTTCGGCTCCTTTGCCTTCGTCGGCGCCAACACCGTGTCGGAATTCGGTGAACCGCGGACCTATGGCGCAACGGTCGGCTTCAAATACTGACACGCGCGGCATGAAAAACGCCGGGGTGGAATCTCCACCCCGGCGTTTTTACGTCCGTGCCGCTCTGATCAGCGTGACCGTTCCAGCGTGACCGCTCGCAGCGGCGCGGTTTCACCTAATTCGGCATAGAATTGCGCATAATAGCGGCGGAAATGGGCGATCGGGCCATCACCGTCGCAGATCACTGCATTGGGCATGTAGCGCTGGCGATCCCAGATCACCTTGTCCTGATCGAACTGCTTGCAGATATCGCGGATCAGCGCGCGGGCGAGACCGGCGCCTTCGCCTTCCGCCTGTGATTTTGGCTGGGTGAAGCAGAAGCGCACCTTGATATGGTCCTTGTCGACCGGCGTCAGGCACGCCACCAGCAGGGTTTCGGAGATGCCGGTAAAGCGCGTCCAGCTTTGGCCCGGCCCCAGCGACCCGGTCGTGATCGTGCCTTCGACTTCGCCGCGCGGCGTGCCGAGCTTGGCATCGAGGGTGGCGCTGCGGCCATAGCCA
Organism: Sphingomonadales bacterium; assembly: GCA_038328515.1. Lineage (GTDB taxonomy): Bacteria > Pseudomonadota > Alphaproteobacteria > Sphingomonadales > Sphingomonadaceae > Sandarakinorhabdus. Next base: position 15,147 of record JBBQMB010000008.1, on the reverse strand, counting down.
TCCCAGCTCATCTTGTAATCGGGGAAGGTCGCGGTGCCGTGGACATATTTGAAATGCGCCGCATCGACGCCGTTTTCGGCCATGTTCTGGATATTGCCCCAGACATTCCATTCCTGAATGTCATAGTCGCTCCAGTCGGCGTTGCTGGTTTCGGCGATGTGGTGGAGCGGCCATAGCGGCGCAGCACCGGTCGGGTGATACCAGAACCAGACCCAGCGATTGGCTTCCTCGACTGGCCATTGGTGATCGCACGGCCGCTTGACCTGGGGCGGGATCGTTTTGGCATAGGGGATCTCGCGCACCACGCCGGTGCCATCATAGCGCCAGGCGTGGAACGGGCATTCGAGGTTGTTGCCATCGACCTTGCCGCCATAGCCCATATGGGCACCCAGATGCTTGCAATAGGCATCGAGCATACGCGCCGCGCCGTCTTCGCCGCGCCAGATGACGAGGTCGCGTCCGAAATAGCGCAGCGGCTTGACCTCACCGATGGCCAGTTCCGACGACAGCAGTGCCGGAAACCAGCCGAACGGATAAGGCAGATCCAGCCCGCGCTCGGTAACCGAAGCGCGGCCCATGGTTTCCGCCAGCCGCCATTCCTTGAGCGCATCGCCCTTCAATCCGGCGAGCATCTGCCACACGGCGACCGGCGCGGTGCGGGCGTCATTCATCATATCGGCCATGGTCAATCCTCCAGAGCGAAAAGCCGGCGGGCATTGCCGGCGAGGAATTTGGGCCAGACTTCCGCCTTGAAGGGCACTGCCGGCATGTCGGCAAAAATGCGATCAAGGCTCAGGCCCATCGGGAAATAGCCAGCGTAGATGATTTTATCGGCGCCGCGCGTGTTGGCATAATCGATGATCGCCTTGGGGTAATGCTTGGGGGCAAAGGCGCTCGTCGAATAATAAAGGTTGGGGTATTTCAGCATCAGCTTGACCGCGAGCGCTTCCCAGGGCTCGGCGCCGTGGCGCATGACGACCTTCAGATCGGGGAAGAACCAGCAAACTTCATCGAGATGCTCGACTTTTTGGGTTTCCATCGGGATGCGCGGGCCGGGGATGCCGACATTGAGCAGGATGGGAATGTCGAGTTCGACCGCGACGGCATAGAGCGGGAACATGTATTTATGGTTGATCGCCACCTGGGGCACCGTGCCCGAGGGGAACACGCTGATCGCCTTGATGCCATAATCGCGGTGCAGCCGGCGGATGCGGCGTACTTCGTCCATGCCATTGTTGGGGTTGCACGGCGCATCGAAGAAGAAACGATCGGGATACAGGGTGCGCGCGGCTTCGGTGGTTGCATCCTCGTTACAGCCAACCAGCGCTTTTTTGATGTTGAAGCGATCCATCTGTTCGACCGTCCAATGGACGAAATCGGCGGGCGTCGATTTGCCGGTGCCGGTATCCGGAATGTCCTTGAACATATATTGCGCCGGCATCTTGAACTGGTCGCGGCTCTGGCCATCCTTGAGCAGCGGGCGAAAGCTTTCATACCAACCTGAACGATCGCCGGTATCGGGAATCCCCAGCATGCAATCGATGATGGGGAGGTCGGTCGGCATGGTGCTGACGGTCATCAGGCGGCTCCGGTCAATTGCGGCCAAAGGCGGCGCAGGGCGATCTTGTCGATCTTGCCGACGGCATTGCGCGGCAATGGTTCGGCGCTGAAGGCGATTTGTGTCGGGGTTTTATAGGCGGCAAGGTGCGTCGCGACATGGGCGCAAATGGCATCGCCGCTCAGGCCATCGCCGACGATTACCGTCACCAGCCGTTCGCCCATGCGATCATCGGGCAGGCCAAAGGCGGCGACTTCGGTCACGGCTGCCAACGTGCCGATGACGCGTTCAACTTCGGCGCAATAGATGTTTTCACCGCCCGATATCACCATGTCCTTCTTGCGATCGACGATGAAGATATAGCCTTCACCATCGACATAGCCGATGTCGCCAGTCCGGAACCAGCCATCCGCATCAAGCACTTCGGCGGTTTCCTTCGGGCGGTTCCAATAGCCCGCCATCACCATCGGGCCGCGCACTGCAATTTCGCCGATGCTGCCCGGCGGCAAGACGGCGCCATCATCGCCATGCACGCGCACATCGGCGAGTGCCAGCACCCGGCCCGAGCTGCCGGGCTGGCGCAGGAAATCGGGCCCGGTGGCCATGGCGATGGCACCGGCAGTTTCGGTGAGGCCAAAGCCGGTGCCCAGAAAGGCACGCGGCATGGCGCCTTGCACAGCAGCGAGCAGGTTGAGCGGCAGCCCCTGGCCGCCGCTGGCGACATTGGAGAGCGAGGAAATATCGTGCTCGCCAAGCGCAGCCTTGTTGAGCAGATCCCACAACATGGTCGGGACGGCCGACAGCATGGTGACTTTTTCGGCCTCGATCAGTCGCAGCCCTTCGGTGACATCCCAGCGCCGCATGATGACAATCTTGCCGCCGATGAGCAGTTGCGACAACAGCCCGGCACCCAGCCCCGAAATATGAAACAGCGGAAACACCAGCAGCGACGTCGGTTGCAGCCGGCCGGCCATCACCTGTTCGGGGGTGATGCCATATTGCGCTGCGATATTGCGCACCACCATGGCGCCCGACAGTTGCACGCACATCAGCCCGGTAACGATATTGCGGTGGGTGAGGACGGCGCCCTTGCTGCGGCCGGTCGTGCCCGAGGTGAACAGGATGGCACAGGGATCATCGGGGCGGGCCGGTGGCGCGGTGCGGGTGAAAACGCCGGAGCTGGCAAAATCTTCGGCGAGCAGGATCGTGCCGGCGTAACCGGCGTCGCGCAGCGCTGCGCCGCGCGCTTCATCGGCGAGTACGAGCGCAACATCGGTATCATCTATCGCGGCGCGCATTTCCGCGCCGGCGTTGCGGCTGTTGACCAGCACCGCCACGCCGCCGCTGTGCATGACCGCCAGCACCGCGATGATCCACGGGATGCCGTTGCGCATGGCGATTGCCACCCGGTCACCAGGCGTGACGTTCAACTGGCCGGCGAGCGCATCGCGCCGCGCGAAGGTTTCGGTAAACGTCAGCCGGGTTTCGCCTTCGACCAGAAAGGTCGCGTCGCCGTGGTGGCGGGCGGTTTCAATGAGCGTATCAAGATCATCGAGTGCCGCGGCAAAGCGCCGGCCGCGCGCATCGCTGACAATTTCGAAAGGTGACCCGGGCGCGGTCAGTTCGGCGAGGATGGGATCGGCGGCGATGGAATCGGCGGGGCTCATTTCAATATACTGCGGCAGGGTTGGGTTCACGCGGCGACCCGAGCATCGAACGGTGTGACGGCGGCTGCTTGCCGCGATCATCCAGGCCATAGCGATCGGCGATTTCAGCACCGATCAGCGTGCGGCCCGAAAGCTCGTCGCCCTTGGGGTCGCCGGCGATGGCGTAAAGGATATGGCCGGTGAATTCGGGGTTTTCCGCCATCGCCATGAAGCCGGTATATTGTTCGGGCGCGGTTTTGGCAGCGATCAGCGCGCGTTCGGTGAGCAAGGGCCCCATCCAGATCGAGACGCTGCGGACGCCGCTGCCGCGCAGATCATGCTCCATGTCATGCGCAAATTTGTCGACGCCGGCCTTTTGCGCGCCATAGGCCGGGCCATGCATATAGCAACTGGCGCCGAACGATGAGCCGAAAGCGATCAGGCCGCTGCCCTGTGCCACCATGATTTTCGCAGCGTGCCATGATGCGACATAGGCCGAGCGCAAGCCGACATCGAGAATGTTGACCGCTGCCAGTTCCTTTTCCCAGAACGGCTTTTTTTCGATCAACTGGTGGTGCATGTAGGTGGCGTTGTTGACCAATATGTCGAGACGGCCCTGTTCGGCCATGATTTGGGCAAACAGCGCCGCGACCTGATTGTCGTCACCATGATCGCAAACCACGGCAATGCCGGTGCCGCCCGCTGCTGTCACCGCGGCTGCCGTTTCGGCAACCGTGCCGGGCAACACCGTGCCGTCCCAACCCTTGGCATCGCCTGGCGTCAGGGTGCGGCCGGTGACATAAACGGTCATGCCTTTTTCGCCCAGGCCGATGGCAATGCCCCGCCCGGCGCCGCGGCTGGCGCCGGTAACCAGCGCGATTTTGGGGGCGATTTTTGGCTCGGACATGACATTATCCCCATCAGATTAGCGCATTTCGCTGTTTAAAGCGCGATATAGCCTATAAATGCGAATAGAATAAGGCTATATTTTCCGCAACCCGGCAATTCGGGACCATGCAAGGGAGGCGTGACCATGGCCGATGTGCCCTATCTGCTGCGCGGCGTCATGCCGGTCGGTACCGACAGTTCGACCTTGGTATCATCTTCGAAATACCTAAATTCGCCGGCGTTGCGCGAATGGGTGGCGATGATCGCGCTGAAGAAGAATGGCCCGGATTTTCCTGCCGCCGCCGAGATGCATGAACTTATTGGTATCCTCAATGGCTTGCGTGATTTCGACCATATCGAAGCGATGTTTCACGCTGAACGCAAGATCAACAAGCCACTCGATGACTGGTTCAACGCCTGGCATATATCGGACTATGCGATGGCCGATCTCAAGGATTGCGCCCCCGGCACGGTTGGAGGGCTTTATCATCAGGTGGCCACCGCCGGGAATTACGAAGTCCAGATCGTGCCCTTCATGGAGCCGCGCAGCCAGTTCGAATTTTTCAACCTGCGCTCCGGTCAAACCCATGATTATGAGCATATTCTGTGCGGCGGCGGCTTCAATTCGATGGGCGAGCTGATCCCCTATTGGTATCGGCTGACCAACATCCACAAGCACATCCACAACAAGGAGTTGGCGGGTGAATTGAGCGTGATGTCGATGCTCGGCACCATGCGCTACATCGTGCGCACCATGCTGCATTATCCGCAGATCTGGGAAACCACGGTGCAGTGCATGCAGCGCGGCATGGAGGTTGGCCAGCAATCCGATGCGCTGTTTCTGGCCCGCATGGAAGATGTGTGGCACTTGCCGCTGGCCGAGGCGCGCGCCACACTCGGGGTGCGCGGCGCCGAAGATGTCGATACCACCCATGAGGGTGCGATCTGGTTCGGCACGATTGCCGCGTAAGACGGGGAAAGCCAAATGAAATTCGACCTGGTCATTCGCGGCGGCACCATCATCGATGGCAGCGGCGGTGAACCGTTGCTTGCCGATCTGGGCATCAATGATGGCCGCATTGCCGCGATCGGTGCCGCTCTGGGTGCCGGTAACGAGGAGATCGACGCAACCGGACGCATCGTTACCCCGGGGTTTGTCGATGTGCACACCCATTATGATGGGCAGGCGATCTGGTCGCAGCGGCTCAACCCGTCATCGTCACACGGCGTTACTACCGTCGTGATGGGCAATTGCGGCGTTGGAATTGCGCCGTGCCGGGCGGCTGATCGCGACCTGCTGATCAATGTCATGGAAGGTGTCGAGGATATTCCGGGCGTGGTGATGGCCGAAGGCTTGCCGTGGAATTGGGAGACTTTTCCCGATTATCTCGATGCCCTTGATGCCGGCGAGCGCGATATCGATGTTGCCGCCTATCTGCCGCACTCGCCGCTGCGGGTCTATGCCATGGGTGCACGAGGTGCCGAGCGCCAGCCCGCCACGGCCGATGATCTGGCGCTCATGCGGCGGTTGACGTCCGAGGCCATGGCCGCCGGTGCGCTGGGTTTTGCGACGTCGCGGCTGTCGATCCACAAGGCGGCCGATGGCGGCAGCATCCCGACCTTTGATGCCGATGTCGCCGAACTCGATGCGATCTGCGCCGGCATGGCCGATGCCGGCACCGGCATATTGCAAATCGTGCTCGATGCCTTTCGCGGCTGGGACAAGGAGTTTCCCATCATCGAAGCGCTCGTCGCCGCGAACGGCCGGCCCGCCACTTTCACGCTTGCATCGGGCAATGACGGCCCGCCGCGCTGGCGCACCGTGCTGGACCAGATGGCTGCCGCCAACGCCAATGGTGCCGCGATCACCGCCCAGGTCATGCCGCGGCCGATCGGGCTGATTGCCGGGCTGGAATTGAGCGTGCATCCGTTCATCCTGTGCCCCAGCTACGCAACGATCGCCGGGCTACCGCTGGCAGAACGGGTAGCGGCGATGCGCGACCCCGCCATGCGCGCCGCGCTATTGTCGGAAAAGCCCGAGGAAGGCCATCCGTTCAACAGCCTCGCGCGCAACTGGAAATGGATGTTCCCATTGAATGATCCGCCCGATTATGCGCCGCCGGCCAGCGCCAGCGTAGCAGCGCTGGCGCAGGCGCACGACGTATCGCCCGAAACCATTGTTTATGATCGGCTGCTCGCCACCGATGGCAAGGGGCTGTTCCTGGCGGCGCTGGGCAATTACGAGAATGGCAGCCTAGATTCGGCGCGCGAAATGCTCACCCACCCCGATTGCATTCCGGCGCTGGGGGATGGCGGTGCGCATTACGGCGCCATTTGCGATGCCAGCTATTCGACCTTTTTGCTGGCGCATTGGTGCCGCGATACCGACGCCGAGCCGATATCGCTTGCCGCCGCGGTTCATATGCTGACCCGGAAGGCAGCCCGCGCCGTCGGGCTGAATGACCGCGGGCTGTTGCAACCGGGGTACAAGGCCGATGTCAACATCATCGATATGACCCGGCTGGCGATCGACCTGCCGACGATCGTGCACGACCTGCCCGCCGGCGGGCGCCGCCTCGACCAGACGGCGCGCGGCTATGATGCCACCATCGTATCGGGCCGCATCATCCGGCGTCACGATGCGCCAACCGACGCCTTGCCGGGCCGGTTGGTACGCGGTGCCCAGCCTGCTCCGGTGTGAGGTTATTATGGTGTGACATTTTAGCAGGGATGCAACTTACGTACTGACTTGGGAGTATATAGCCCTGTCCAACCGTTGGACGGTTTAATCCAACCCCCAGGAGCCAGACCATGATCAATTCCCGTACAGCCGTTGCAGCCGCGCTGCTCGCCTTCGCCTCTGCCAGCCTTTTCGTAGCACCAGTTGCCGCCAAGATGTCAACGTCAAAGACCGTGATGGTCGGCGGCGCCGCGATGTATCCGACCAAGGATATCATCGACAATGCCGTCAATTCCAAGGATCACACCACGCTGGTCGCCGCCGTAAAGGCCGCCGGTCTGGTTGACACGCTGAAGAGCGCCGGCCCGTTCACGGTGTTCGCGCCGACCAATGCCGCCTTTGCCAAGCTGCCGGCCGGCACCGTGGAAAACCTGCTCAAGCCTGAAAACAAGGGCACGTTGGCCGCCGTGCTGACCTATCATGTCGTCGCCGGCAAGATGGATTCAAAGGCGATTGCTGCTGCAATCAAGGCCGGTCGCGGCAAGGCGACACTGACTACCGTCCAGGGTGGCAAGTTGACCGCCTCGATGATGGGCAAGACGCTCATGCTCGTCGATGCCAAGGGTGGCATGTCGCATGTCACCATCGGTGATGTCTATCAGTCGAATGGCGTCATTCACGTCGTCGATGCAGTCGTGTTGCCGTAACAGCGTTTGTAATGTTGCGATTTACGGGCGGGCCGAAAGGTCCGCCCGTTTTTATGGGGGTCATTTACAGCAAAACGCCCTCTCCATGGCGGAAAGGGCGTCTTGAGTTCGGCGAATTTTTCGTGGTTAAGCCGCAGCCTCGACGCGATGCAACGCGCACTGGCCCCAGATGTCAGACAGCGCCTTCACCAGCCGGTCGATATCGTCATCCGAATGGACCGGGCCGGGCGTGATGCGCAGCCGCTCGGTGCCAACCGGGACAGTCGGGTAATTGATCGGCTGAACGTAGATCCCGTGGTTTTCCATCAGCCAGTCGCTGATCATCTTGGCCTTTTTGGCGTCACCGACCATGACCGGGATGATGTGGCTGGGGTTTTCGATCTGGGGAATGCCGGTGGCCCGCAACGCGGCGCGAACGCGGGCGACGCGTTCCTGCTGGCGTTTGCGTTCAAAGGGTGATTCCTTCAGATGGCGGACGCTGGCCAACGCTCCGGCGGCGATCGCCGGCGGTAGTGCGGTGGTGAAGATGAAGCCCGACGCAAAGCTGCGCACGAAATCGCACATCGCCTTGGACCCGGCGATATAGCCGCCAACAACGCCGAACGCCTTGCCCAGCGTGCCTTCGATGACGGTCAACCGGTCCATCAGGCCTTCGCGTTCGGCAACCCCGCCGCCGCGCGGGCCATACATGCCGACGGCATGGACTTCATCGATATAGGTCATCGCGCCATGCTTTTCGCAGACTTCGATGATTTCCTTGATGGGGGCGATGTCGCCATCCATCGAATAAACCGATTCAAACGCCACCAGCTTTGGCCGGCCGGGTTCGATGCCGGCGAGCAGGCGATCGAGATCCTCGACATCATTGTGGCGGAACTTGAGGCATTCGGCGCGGCTGTGGCGGATGCCTTCGATCATCGAGGCATGGTTGAGCGCGTCTGACAGTACGACGCAATTGGGCAGCTTGGCGGCCAGCGTGCCGAGCGCCGCCCAGTTCGAGACATAGCCCGAGGTGAAAAGTAGTGCATCTTCCTTGCCATGCAGATCGGCAAGTTCGATCTCAAGCTGGCGATGGACGTGCATGGTGCCCGAAATGTTGCGCGTGCCGCCGGCACCGGCGCCCGAGCGATCGAGTTCCTCGTGCATCGCTTCGATCACGGCCGGGTGCTGACCCATGCCGAGATAGTCATTCGAGCACCAGACAGTGACGTCCTGCTGTTCACCATTTTCAAGGTGGCGGGTCGCGCGCGGGTATTCACCTTTGCGACGCTGCAATTCGGCGAATACGCGATAGTTACCGCGTTCTTTCAGGCCATCTAGTGCAGCCTGGAAATGGGCTTCATAATCCATTCGAGTCTCCCTTTCGCTTATTGCCCTGCTGTTTCAAGGGCTGCAAGCGTAAATCCTTATGTTTTTGTTAGCGATGAGCCGCTTTTAGTGTCCGACGAATCGCTTCGTACCGGTAGTTGCACGTCGCCGGCCAAGCGCTGGTTCGCATCACGCAACACCCAACGGAACAGGCTGGTATCCTGCCAGGGCACAACGAGAAAGCCATGTTCGATAAAGGCCAGCACAACCAGCGCAAAGGCGAGCGCATAGCAGGTCGCCAACCCGTCCTGCGCCTCGAGCGCGGCATTGCCCAGCCAGGCGGCCAGCACGGCGATGGTCACCACGCTGCAGGCAAAGAACAGCCGCGGCGGCCGGATTCGGAAATAGCTGGCGAGATAACGCATATGGTCGGGCATCATCTCGGTGGACAGGTGCGGAACGCCGGCAAAAATGTTGAATTTCGCCGACAGGCGCATCACGAACAACAGTGTGAACGTCAGCGTGGCGGTCTGGTTCGGCTGGCCCCAGGTCGCGGCGGCGATGACCACGACGGTCAGGAACATGGCGACTTCATGATGAATAAGCGTTGCGGCGGCAAGCCGGAAGCGCTGCCAGCCAGCGGCATGCGGGGGACAGGGGTCGCGGTTCGGGCCGGTCACAAAGCCCATCAGGAACGACAGTTCGTGCCATCCCCACAGCACCAGCGCGCAGGCAAAGGCGGCATAGGCAGCGGCGCTGCCGGCCATCGGGGCGGTGGTGATGATGCCGCCCATGGCGAAACCGCTCGCCACTGTGGCGCCGACAATGCTCGCGGGCCAGGTGCGGCTTGGCAGGCGGTCGAGCCACAGCACAAAGCCGGTGGCGACAAACCACAGCACGGTCGCAAACAGCAAAGGCAAGGCGAGCGCCGACACGAAAACCCTACCAGGCGGGCTGCAGGCGCACGCTGGCAGGCAGCGCGCTGGACTGAACCGGCTGGGTATAAAGCCGCACAAAGGTGACGGCCGCAGCAAGCGTCAGGCCGAAACGCTTGATCCCGCCAGTGATGCCGCCTTCCTTGCGGGCAGAATCGATGCCCGCCGAAATGCCGCGCATGGTTTCGAGCAGCGCGCGAAAACGCGGCGCATCGGTATCGAGCTTCAAGGGAAAGACCTGGCCGGTGATTTCGGTGGTTATGGTGAACACCTTGAAGCCATATTCGGTGGGGTCGATGCCAAAGGCTTCGTACAGCGCCGGGCGGTTGTGGTCGCGGACATACATGGTGGTGTAGACCGCAACGAGGAAGAAGCGAATCCACAGCTTGTTGACGCCGCTGAGCAATTTCGGGTCGGCGCGCATCAGCAAGGCAAAGGCCTCGCCGTGGCGAAATTCATCGTTGCACCATGCTTCGAACCATTTGAAAATCGGGTGGAAGCGCATCTCGGGATGGCGTTCGAGGTGGCGGAAGATGGTGATGTAGCGCGCATAGCCGATTTTTTCCGACAGATACGTGGCGTAGTAAATGAACTTGGGCCGGAAATAAGTGTATTTCTTGGTCTTGGTCAGGAAGCTCAGATCGATGCCGATGCCGGCGTCTTTCAAACTGTCGTTGATAAAGCCGGCGTGGCGCGATTCGTCACGCGCCATCAGCTTGAACAAGGCCTTTGCATCGGGGTTGTTCACCCGCTTGGCGATTTCGGCATAAAGGATGCAGCCGGAAAACTCCGATGTCATCGACGAGACCAGAAAATCGGTGAATTCCAGCCGCAGCGCCGGTGGCAGGCTTTCGATGACGCCATCGAATTCGGTGGTGCGCTTGAAATGGCGCTTGTTGGGGTCGGCGGCCATTTCGGCGATCAGCGCATCCCATTCGGCGCGAACCGGGCTGACATCGATCCGGTCCATGGCGACGAAATCGGTGGTGTAGAAACGCGGCGACAAAACCGTGTCTTCGGTCGCCATGGCCTGGGTGACGTCGCGGGTGATGGCGACATCGCGATCGCTATCGCCCTGGGCGCGCGACAGCGTCAGGGTGTCGGTATCGCTATCGTGGCTATGCGCGGTCATCGCGTCTTCTCCGAGCTGAAGGTAATTTCGTAAAGTTCGGTCAATTCAAGACCAGCGCTAATCTTGGTCCACCATTGCGCCAAAAGCCCGGCGCGCGAAACCGTGACGCGCCGTCGCAACTCGATTGCGGTGCCATAGGGCAATCGCACCGGGTCGCCATGCACCCGGACCTGGTCGCCAGGGCCCAGCTTGATATCGCCATCCAGTTCGACATGGGCATGCAGATTGTCGGCACTGTGCTCGACCGCGATCGTGCAGCCGGTTTCCAGGATTTCGCGGGTGAACAACCGCATCAGGCCGCGCCCGGGCCCGCTGCGGCCGGCTTCACGCCGGGGGCAGGCTTGGCGAGCAGTGCCGCATAAGCAGCGCGGTTTGTGCCACCAAAGCTGCCGAGTTCGATGATGCGCCCGGTGCTCGGGTCGGTCAGCGTCAGCGCGCCATCGGCCCATTGCGTGATCGTTACCGGCCCTTGGCGGTCAACTTCGTGCAGCATGCGTTCACGCATCAGCCCCCGCATCGTGCCGCGGATAAAGCCGCTGTTCGAACCGGGCTCCAAAATCATGGCGACGCTGTTGTTGGTTGCGTCGGTGACCACCAGGGCGCCGTCGGCGCGATCGGCAAAACGAAACTGGCGCTCGGTGATGACCTTCACCTTGGCCTCGACCCGCTGTTGCGGCGCGGTTTCGGGGCGCTCGACGATGCCGAAACGCATCCCGAAGACCAACGCCATGGTGATGCCGATCATGCCGGCGGCGCCGTAAAGCGCGCCGACAGGGAAGCGTTCATGGCGAAAATCGCTCATGCCGGCACACCGATCGGGCCTGTGGCATGTTGCGGTGCCGGCGTCGGCATGGCCCGGCCACCCGGGTTGGCCCTGGCCAAAGCTTCGGACAATATAGTGATGTCGCTTTCGGGAATACCGCGCAGCATCGGCTGCGGATCGTTGATCTTCCAGGGGCGGACATGTGGCCACATTTGCAGCCAACCCAGCGGAAACCGCCCGGCAATGCGCAGCGCGACATCGCAATGACCGGCGCCGGCAGGCTTCACATCAGCGCTGGCGATCTGGGCGAGCGGCAGGTTGACGCATTTCGGCAGCGCCACGCCAAAGCGCATCACGAGCCGCTTTTGCGTGAGGGTGTAGACCGTGCTGCGTGCCTGAGCAAAGGCGAGAAAGGCGAGCACGCCGAGGCCAAGCGCCGCCACAAGCAGCGTGATGACTGCACCCAGCGGGCCGGTTCCCCCCGCGACAAAGGCACCCATCGCCACAATCACGAACCAGCCGGCAACCAGCCGCGTATGGAAGACGCCGCGCGCCATTGATCGCCAATCGGGGGTCGCTTGCCACAGGATTGTTTCATCCTTGGGCAGGAAGCCCGGTAGCCCCTTTATCGGTTCATTTTCATATTCGGTGGTCACAGCTTTGGTTCCGCCCGTTCAGGCGTTGCCCACAGATAACCGGCGCCGAAATAGGCCTGGACCTTTTCTTCCTCGAGCAGGGTAATCTGGTCAGGAGACGCCAATTGTGGTGCGCCGCCGATCTGGGCACCTGTCACGGCATCGCAATCGACATAGCGTTCGGTGATTCGCACCATCGGCATGGGCACCAGCACCATGCCGCCGTCGTTCAAGGCAACTTCGAGATAGCGGATGACATGTTCGGCGCGATCGACCCAGAGGTCGCGCACCGTTCCGGCCACGCCATGGTCGCAGCCGGCAATCGGCAGGCCACGCGGATCGGTATCACGCCCTTCGACGGCGAGATGGCCGTCGACCCGCATCGGCACGATGCGCGGCCTGTTGAACATGTCGACATCGGGGCGATCAGCGCGCATCGCATATGCGGCGGGGCCGACACCCGATGTAAGCGGGTTGCCGAGCGGTTCAAACGGCGTGCCCGGCATCGAACGCGCCGTGACATTCTGGGGCATCGCATCGCGGTCACCATTGGGAAATGACGCGGTGCCGCGGCCGAACGGCAAAGTGAAGGTCTTGGGCGTTGCGCGGGCGAACAGGCCGCCTTCGGGCAAGGGCGCGCCGGTCAGGTCTTCCTCGCGGGGATAGCCTTCGCGGCGGTCTTCGCGGCGCAAATAGATGATCAGCCCCAGGAAAAAGGCCGCAAACATGTAGAATGCGAGCTCGGCGATATCGAGCCCCCCTACCAGAATGACATTTGACATCGTCTCTCTCCCCCTCAGGTTGGGAATTCGGCAAGGCCGAAACGGGTGTTCTTATAGTGTGCCGAAGCCCGTCGTGCCAATGGTCCCAAAGCTACCAGACTTGCAAACAACAAACCAATCTCGATATGCCAGACCATCGAATAGCCGGTCGACGGGTCGGCGAGGGCGGGCCCGAGCGCGCCGGCCGAAGCCAACGCGCCAATGCCGTCACGGATGCCGCCCGAAATCAAGATGCCGACGCCGCTTGCCGTTGCCTGCACCGCGCCCCAGGCGCCCAGCGCGAGCCCCGATTGGAAATCATCGCCCAGCGTCATCGCTGCTGTCAGCGTGCAAACCGCAAACAGGCCCGAACCAAAGCCAATGCCGGTCGCACCCAGACAGAATAGCGCTACCGAATGCAGCGGTGCCGAAGCAATCACCAGCACAAAAGCGAGGATACCTGCCATCGCGCCCAGCCCGGCAAGCCGCGCGGGATCCGAGCCGCGGCCCAGCTTGGCGGCCGCAATCGCGAGCCCGACCAGCGTGCCCCAGGATGACAATGCCGTCAGCGCCGTGGTCGCGCCGACCGTCAGGCCGAGCACCTGGCCACCATAAGGTTCGAGCAGAATATCCTGCATGCCAAAGCCGGCGCCGCCGAGACCGACCGCAACGAGCAGCCGCCGGGTTTGCGGTGCAGCAATAAAATCCGCCCATGTCGCGCGAAATTCGGGCGGCGCTTCGGTATTCCGATTGCCGCCGGGTATGCGGACTTCCTGTTTCCACAGCGCGATGACATTGAGCACGACAGTGACCACAGCCGTACCCTGGATAACTTCGATCAACTGCGTTGGCGTGAAATCCACGAGCAGGCGGCCGAGCACCAGCGAACTGATCAACATGCCGACCAGCAACATGACATACAGCAACGAAACAACGCGCGGCCGTACTTGCGCAGGGGCGAGATCATTGGCCAGCGCCAGCCCGGCAGTCTGCGTCATGGCGACGCCGGCGCCGACGAACAGAAAAGCCAGCGCGCCGCCGATTTCGCCGGGCAGGGTGCGCCCCGAGGCGCCTTCGCCAGTCATCACCAGCAAGGCAAACGGCATGATTGCCAACCCCGAAAACTGCAACAACGTGCCGAACCACAGATAGGGCACGCGCTTCCAGCCGAGGAACGAGCGGTGATGATCGGATTTATGGCCGATAAGCGCGCGCAGCGGCGCAAACATCAGCGGCAGCGCGACCAGAATCGACACCGCCGTCGCCGATATCTTCAATTCAACGATCATCACGCGGTTGAGCGTGGCATTGAGCAGCACCATCGCCAGCCCGACTGACACCTGGAACAACGACAGGCGCAGCAGCTGCGCCAGCGGAAATTCGGTGGTTGCCGCATCGGCGAAGGGCAGGAATTTGGTTCCCACTCGCTTCCACAGGCGCGTCCCCCGGCTCATGCGGTCAACACTTCCTGGGCATGGCTGGTGTAAAAACCGCGGGAAACGCGCTGGTCGCGACCCAGCCTGGCATGGGGCAGGCTGCGGCTCATGCGGGCACGCAGATAATCATGGCCGACCGGGATGATCGTTGGTGACCGGTCCGATTTGGGAAAGAACTGCCCAATGGCGCGGGCGGTGCGCAACAGCGGCGTGCCCGGTGCAAAAGTGAAAACCAGACTTTGCGTGGTGCGTTCTGCAAGCCCGGCGGCGGCGGCGGCGATCTGGTCGGCTTCATAATGGATCAGCACGTCCATCGAGACGATATGATCGAATTTTCCGAGCGCCGGATCGAGCATGTCACCAGCGAGAAAGCGCAGCCGGCCCCGCAGATCATCGGGGGTGCGTTCATCGGCCAGCGCAATCAGTTGCGGCGACACATCGATGCCGACGACATCGGCACCGCGCCGCGCCGCTTCAAACGCCAGCGCACCCGTGCCGCAACCGGCGTCGAGCACGCGGCGCCCGGTCAGGTCTTGCGGCAACCACGACAGCAGCATGTTGCGCATGTCTTCACGCCCGGCGCGCACCGTCGCGCGGATCTTCGATACCGGGGCGTCGCTGGTCAGCGCCGTCCAGGCATCGAGCGCGGTGCGATCGAAATAGTCTTCCAGCCGGCGCCGCTTGGCGTCCCAGCCGGA
>JBBQMB010000007.1:0-40415 GCA_038328515.1 Sphingomonadales bacterium | reverse complement strand
GCCTTCAATTCGGCATTGGCGATGAAGGTCAGCCCGGTTTCCTCGGGCTCGTCGAGCCCGAGTACCCCCGCTGAAATCACTTCAAGCCCATGCGGCAGCAGCAATTCGGCGAGTTCGACCACCTTGCCGGGGTTGTGCGTCGCCAGCACCAGCCGGCCCGGCTGCAACTGGCGGCGGCTCACCGCCCGGTCGCGATCAACTGGGCGGCGAACACGTCGTTGCAGCCGATGCGCGCCAACCGCAGCAAGCGCAGCAGGGTTTCCTCATCGAACGGCGCGCCTTCGGCGGTGGCCTGGACTTCGACGATGCCGCCGGTGCTGGTCAGCACGAAATTGGCATCGGTGCCGGCGTCGCTGTCTTCGATATAGTCCAGATCGAGCACCGGGTTGCCGTTATGCACCCCGCAACTGATCGCCGCGACTTGCGTTGCCAGCGGGTCACCCGCCAGCGGGGTTTTGGCCATGATGCCGTCGATCGCCAGCCGCAGCGCCACCCAGGCGCCCGAAATGGAAGCGGTGCGGGTGCCGCCATCGGCCTGGATGACATCGCAATCAAGGGTGATCTGGCGCTCGCCGAGCAGCTTCAGATCGGTGACAGCGCGCAAGCTGCGCCCGATCAGCCGCTGGATTTCCTGTGTCCGGCCCGATTGCTTGCCCTTGGCGGCTTCACGCGAGCCGCGGGTATGGGTGGCGCGTGGCAGCATGCCATATTCGGCGGTCACCCAGCCCGACCCCTTGCCGCGCAACCAGGGCGGCAACCGGTCTTCGACGCTGGCCGTCACCAGCACATGGGTGTTGCCGAATTTGACGAGGCACGAGCCTTCGGCGTGCGCCGAAAAGCCGGGGATCATCTCGATGCTGCGCATCTGGTCGGGGGCGCGGCCGGAAGGGCGCATGGGCAATTTCCTTATAGTTTGATGCCGGCTGGTTAGCGGCTTGGCGACCATCCCGCAACCGATGGCTGGCGGGCGTGACTTTGGCGTCCGGCCGCCCTACATTGGCGCCATGCAGTCTCCATCGGTGGCCGAACTCAACGACCGCGCCCGCGAGGTGTTCCGCCAGATCGTCGACGCCTATCTTGCGACTGGCACGCCGGTCGGATCGCGCACCCTGTCGAAAATCGGTGCGCTCGGCCTGTCGCCGGCGTCGATCCGCAACACCATGCAGGATCTTGAAGAACTCGGGCTTCTGGCGGCACCGCACACCTCGGCGGGGCGCGTGCCCACACAATCGGGCTTGCGCATGTTCGTCGATGGCATGATGCAGGCAAGCGAGCCCAGTGCCGATGAACGCGCCGCCATCGAACAGGGCGCCAGCGGTAGCCCGGCAATCGAAGATGCGCTGGCCCGCACCACGGCGGTGCTGTCGGGCCTGTCGCATTGCGCCGGGCTGGTGCTGGTGGCGCGCACTGAAATGGTGATCCGCCAGTTATCGTTCGTGCCGCTGTCACCCGGCCGGGCGCTCGCCGTGCTCGTGGGTGACGATGGCAGTGTCGAAAACCGCATCGTTGCCCTGCCCGAAAACCTGCCACCGGCGGCGCTCGATGCTGTCGCCAATTATGTCAACGCGCGGCTGGCGGGGCTGACGCTCGCCGGCGCCAGCGATCGCCTCGCCGCCGAAGTTGCCGCCGATCGTGCCGCGCTCGATGCGATGACAGCGGGCGCGGTTGCGACAGGGCTCGCCGCCTGGTCATCGGATGGCGCCCAGCGGCCGGTGCTGATCGTGCGCGGCCAGGCCAATCTGGTTGAATCGAGTGTCGATCTGGAGCGGGTGCGGCTCTTGCTCGGTGATCTTGAAGACAAGGAGGAGCTTGTCCGCCTGCTTGAGCTGGCGCGGGGGGCGCAGGCGACCAAGATTTTCATCGGCGCTGAATCACAATTGTTTTCATTATCGGGATCAAGCGTTATTGCCGCACCGTATCGCGGTCCCGGGGGGCGCGTCGTCGGCGTCGTCGGCGTAATCGGTCCGACGCGGTTGAACTATGCCCGGGTGATACCCATGGTAGATTACACAGCACGAACACTGAGTAGGTTAGTAGCATGAACGATGTGAATGACGCACCCGAAGCAGTGCCTGAGGAGATTCTGGAAACCCCGGAAATCGATTTTGCGCAGGAACTCCTGGCGCGCGACAAGGATATTGCCGATCTCAAGGATCGCCTGCTGCGCCAGGCCGCCGAGACCGAAAACACCCGCCGCCGGCTCGAACGCGACAAGGCCGATACGGCGGCCTATGCGATGACCGGCTTTGCCCGCGATCTGCTCGCGGTTGCCGATAATCTGCGCCGCGCCGTGGCGGCGCTGCCGGCCGAAGGCTTTGACGGCGTGCGCGCCGGTATCGAAGCGACCGAACGCGAACTGGTCGCCATTTTCGGTCGCCACGGCATCACGCGCATCGAAACCGAAGGCCAGAAGCTCGATCCCAACCGTCACCAGGCGATGCTCGAAGTCGATGGCGAAGGCGCGGAACCGGGCAGCATCATAGCCGAACTTCAGGCCGGCTACACCATCAAGGATCGGCTGTTGCGGCCGGCGTTGGTAAGTGTTGCAAAGAGCTGAAATCCGGGAGCCCGACCATGATCATCGTCATCGCGCGCATCGAATTTGATCCCGACGAGATTGATGCGTTGCAACCCGCGCTTGATGCGATGATGCGGGCAACCTGGGACGAATCGGGCTGCCTGTCCTATTCGATGGCGATCGAAAGCCGCGAACAGGGCATCTGCACCATCGTTGAACGCTGGGAAAGCGAAGCGGTGCTCAAGGCGCATTTTGCCACGCCGCACATGGCAGACTTCAACACCGCCATATTGGGGCATGTCCGGTCGGTCGATGCCAAGCTTTATGATGTGACCGGTGAACGTGCGTTGATGATCTGATCGGGCGCGTCGGCCGCTGCCGGCGCCGCATCGATGATCGCGGCGCGGTCGTGGATGATTCGGTTGATCGCCCAGGCGCCGACCGCCACGCCGACCATGCCCATCGGCCCCAGGCGCCGCGCCAGCAGCGGCAGCGCGCTGCCGAGCACAAGGCCTGCCGGCCCGGCCGCGGCGCCGCCAACGGTTCGCGCCACGGCGCGCCCCGCCATTGCCGTCACTACACGTCCCAAAAGCGCCATTGCGTATCTCCTGATCATAGCAATATGGGGCGTCAGCTCACATTGTGCACCCCTCCTTCTTATGCTGAAACGAACGCGCCAGTCAGTAAAATGATGCAGCGGTGGGGAAAAATACCATGGCGTCACGCGCGGAACCGTCTCAACCCGGTTGGGGAAAGCGGTTGTTGCCCAACAGCCTGCTCGCGCTTGCCAGTGCTGTGCTGGCGCTGGCGGCCATCGTCGCCATCGCGCGCGGCCAGCCGCAATGGGGCCTGGTGCCGCCGCTGGTCTGGCTGCATCTGGTCAGCATCCTCATTGCCACCGGGTTGACCCCGTTGATGCTTTTGCGCCGCAAGGGGACACGCAACCACCGCCACCTCGGCTATGTCTGGGTTGGGGCGATGCTGCTGACGGCGATCACCAGCCTGTTTTTCAGCACGCGGGTACCCGGCGGCTGGGGGGTTTTTTCGGGCGATTTTTCATTCATTCACCTGCTGTCGGTGCTGGTCATCGTCCAGGTGCCGCGCATTGTGCAAAAGGCCCGTGCCCATGATCGCTCTGGCCATGAAAGCGCGGTGCGCGCCATCGTTCTCGGTGCGCTGCTCATCGCCGGCTTCTTTACCTTTCCGTTCAACCGGATGCTGGGCATCTGGCTGTTCGGCTGACGGCTTAGCGCAAGCAGCCATCAATGCCTTCCTTGCCGATATAGCGCGCCGATCGCTCGATATTCCGGGCATAACGCTTGACGAACCGCCCCGGTTTCGCCGCGTTGCGCTTGATCGGTTGCGGCAAAATGGCGGCGATGCGCGCGGCCTGCGCCGGGGTCAGACTGGCGGCGCCGGTGTTGAAATAATGCTGGGCGGCGGCTTCGACGCCATAGATGCCCGGGCCCATCTCGGCGATGTTGAGATAGACTTCCATGATCCGCGGTTTGCCCCAGATCACTTCGATCAGCACGGTGAACCAGGCCTCCAGCCCTTTGCGGATGTATGATCGTCCCGGCCATAAAAACGCGTTCTTCGCCGTCTGCTGCGAAATCGTCGAGCCGCCGCGCAGTTTCATGCTGCTGGCATTGCGCAATGCGGCCGCTTCCATCGCGCCGAAATCAAAGCCATTATGGGCACAATAGCGTGCATCTTCGGCACCGATTGCGGCGCGCGGTACGCTGCGCGCGATCCGGTCGAGTGCCACCCATTCACGTTCGACATGCCGGCCTGCGATGGCATCGCGCGCCATCGGCCAGGTCAATGGCACGGGCATGACGCGATAGGCGATAACCCAGCCGACGCTGACCAGCACAAACAGCACGGCCGCCCGCAGCGTCCAGCCAATCAGGCGGGCCAGCAGGCTGCGGCGGTTGGGCTGGTATGGCACTGTCTCTCCCGGTTGGCCGCAATTGGCGGTGTCAGCCCCCAAAGGTCAACCGGTTGCGACGGATCGGCGTCGCCGCTCAGGCGAGTTCGGGTACCATGCGACGTTCGATGGCCAGGCTGTGCATCGCCTTTGACAGTTTTTCAAAGGCGCGCACTTCGATCTGGCGAACGCGTTCGCGGCTGATCTCATAATGCTGCGACAATTGTTCAAGCGTCTGGGGTTCGTCGATCAGCCGGCGCTGGGTCAGGATGTGCTTTTCACGGTCGTTGAGCGCCGCCATGGCCGCGCTCAGCAATTCATGGCGCTGGTCGCGCTCCTGTTCATCGGCGATCATTTCATCTTGCAACGGCCCGGTGTCGGCGAGCCAATCCTGCCATTCGCCCTCGCCTTCCTCGCGCAGCGGCGCGTTGAGCGATGTGTCGCCGCCCATCGCCATGCGGCGGTTCATGCTGATGACTTCGTCCTTGGTGACGCCCAGCGTCGTGGCGATGCTATCGACCTGCTGCGGGCGCAGATCACCATCTTCCATGGCGTTCAACTTGCCCTTCAGCCGGCGCAGGTTGAAAAACAGCTTTTTCTGGGCTGCGGTCGTGCCGATTTTGACAAGGCTCCACGAGCGCAAAATATATTCCTGGATCGAGGCGCGGATCCACCACATCGCATAGGTGGCGAGCCGGAAACCCTTTTCGGCATCGAATTTCTTGACGCCCTGGATCAGCCCGATGTTGCCTTCGGAAATCAATTCGGCGACCGGCAGGCCATAGCCGCGATAGCCCATGGCGATCTTGGCAACGAGCCGCAAATGGCTGGTGACCAGCTTGGCAGCAGCTTGCGGGTCCTGATGTTCCTCCCAGCGCTTGGCGAGCATATATTCCTGCTCGGGCGCCAGCAGCGGAAACTTGCGGATTTCAGCAAGATAACGATTGAGCCCGTCTTCGCCGCCAAGCGCGGGAATCGAGGTACGGATTGCGGGGACATTGGCCATGGCGGTTATCCTTGTTCGTGGTCGTTTGAAAGACGACCAATCAACTCCACTATATCGGCCGGCAGGGCCGATTCGAAAGACAGTTTTTCTTGGGTCAATGGATGAATAAACCCCAGCGTCGCCGCGTGCAGCGCCTGTCGGGCAAAGCCCAGTTCCTGTATAACGACCGAAAGGCTGCCAGGGGTCCGTCCATATGTCGCATCACCCAATAAGGCATGGCCAATTGACGCCATGTGAACGCGGATCTGGTGGGTGCGCCCGGTCTCCAGCCGGCATTCGACCTGCGTCGCATGATGCAGGCGGCGCACGCTGCGATAATGGGTGACGGCGCGTTTGCCGCGGCCGTCCGGCACAATCGCGATCTTCTGGCGATTGGCGGTCGAGCGCGCGAGTGACGCCTCGATGCGCCCGGCGGGTGGCGCCGGATGGCCACCAACAATCGCGGTGTAGCGGCGTTCCACGCTGTGCGCGGCGAACTGGCGCGACAGGAATTCATGTGCCGGATCGGTCTTGGCAACCACCAGCAGCCCCGATGTATCCTTGTCGATGCGATGCACGATGCCGGGCCGCGCCACGCCGCCGATGCCCGACAATCGCCCGGCGCAATGGTGGAGCAGGGCATTGACCATCGTGCCATCATAATTGCCCGCCGCCGGGTGCACCACCAGCCCGGCCGGTTTGTCGACAACCAGCAGCGCTTCGTCTTCATGGATGATGGTGAGCGGAATATCCTGCGCAAGTGTTTCGGAAGGCCGCGGTTCCGGGATGACCAGCGTCAGCGCTTCGCCGCCCTTGACCTTCAGCTTGGGGTCCCAGAGCACCCCGGCGGCGCCAGAAACCCGACCGCCGCCGACCAGCGCCTTCAACCGCTCACGGCTGTGCTGGGGCAGCGCGATCGCCAGCGCGCGATCAAGCCGCAGGCCCGCAACGCTGGCCGGCAACACGACATCAATCGACTTTTCGGCCCCCATCACCTATCCGATGTCGGCATGATCGTTGAAATTGCAAGTCGGGTGCATGAAACCCTGTTGGCGCAAGCAATGATCGCGCCCGATCAGGAATGCTGCGGCCTGCTGCTCGGCACGCCCGGCCGCATTGCCGATGCCGTGCCGGCGCGCAACGTCGCCGCCGATCCGGCCCGCAGTTTCGAAATCGACCCCGCCACGCTGCTGCATACGCATCGTGCGGCGCGTGGCGCCGGGCTCGGCATCATCGGCCATTATCACAGCCACCCCAATGGCGGCGCCGAACCATCGCTGCGCGATGCCGCCCGCGCGGTTGAAAACGGCGATATCTGGCTGATCATTGCAGCAGCGACGATCAACGCCTGGCGGGTCACCGCCACCGATCCCGGCGGCAGCGCGGTTCATGGCCGTTTCCTGCCCGTCACGCTGGTAAGCGTCTGATGGCAAGCGGCGCGGTAAAATGGTTTGACGCCAAAAAAGGTTTCGGCTTTATTACGCCTGACCTTGGGCCCTGTGATGTTTTTGTCCATGTTTCGGCTGTCACGGCCGCCGGGCTTGCAGCGCTTTTCCCCGGTGACCGTGTGGAGTTTGAACTGGCGCAAAGCGGCGATGGTCGTCTCATCGCCTTTGGCCTGCGCTGCAAACCCCCCACCGAAAATCGAGTAGACCCCTGATGTCCGATACCCCGCCGGTTTCCAATACGCTCGCGCCGCTGCTGGTCAAATGGCTGACCCATGATCTGGCCACGCCGATTGCGACGGTGATGACCGCGAGCGAACTGCTCGGCGATACCGCCGATGCGGAAATCAATGATCTGGTCAGTGCGGGTGCCCAGCGCCTTGGGGCGCGGCTGCGGCTGATCCGGGCGGCGCTGGCGCCGGGTGACGCCCCGATCGGTGGCAGCGCCTTTCGCAAGCTGATTGCCCAGGGCATTCCGGAATCACCGCTGACCTGGAATGTGCTGGCCGATGCGGGTGATCTGCGGGCCGCGCTCATCGCCGGGGTGGCCATGCTGATGGCCGATGTGCGTCGCGGCCAGCCGTTGACCATCGCCCCCGACAGCGTGCGCTGGGAGATCGACGGGGGGCAGGGCGGGGGCGGGCAGGGCGGGGGCGGGCAGGGCGATGCGGTTTTCCCGAGCGCCGTTGCGGCGGCCCTGTCGGGCGCGCCGGCGACCGATTCGCGCTCGGCCATTGCCGAAATGCTCGTCGCGACGGCGGCCAGGGCTGGCGTAACGCTGACGATATTGCCCGATGGCCTTGCCTGGCATTGAAGCGCGCGACGCGGCCGCTTGATCGTACGCAAACCAGCTTGAAACCACCGACCAGCGTGGGTTCTGCGTATCAACACACCGCTCGAAATGCTAAGAGCAACGAATCGATTTGGGGGTAAACCGCTTACAATGCGGATGCGTGAACTGGAAAAGACGAGCGGCGTCGGGCGGGAAACCATCCGCTACTATATCCGCGAGGGCCTGTTGCCCGAACCGGACCGCGCCAGCCGCAATTCGGCTTTTTACAATGACACCCACGTCCAGCGGCTGCGCGCTATCAAGCGCCTGCAGGAAGAACGTTTTCTGCCGCTGGCGGTCATCCGCACGCTGCTCGAAGCCGAAGGCGGCGATCGCTGGCTGGCTGCCGATGCGTTTCCGATGCTCGATTCGCTACTGGCGGCGCGGCTGGGCGATGGCGCCGCCCGCGTGCCGGTGGCAACGCTGACCGCGCAGATGTCGGGTGGCGATACCGCAATTTCCCAATTGCGCGAGATCGGCATGATCAGCGTCGATCATGATGGCAATGTCACGGCCCGCGATGCAGCGATTGCCCATGCGATCGATGATCTTGCCGAAATCGGTTTCACCGAGGAACTTGGCTTTGCCGGCCAGCAGATGCGTTTTTATCTCGATTTCGTTGAATGGGTGACCAATCAGGAAATGCGGCTGTTCCTCGAACGCACCGCCGGTCAGGTCGGTGAAGCGCGGGCGCTCGACATGGCGGAACGCGGCGTTTCGGTTGTGAACGAATTGCTGACGCATCTGCGCACGCGGGCGTTGCTGCGCAAATTGGGCGAACGCCGTCAGGTCGCCAACGACAATAGCCGTGACGTCGCTGTCACCGCCTCGAGCTAGCCGGGGAGGGCTGGCCCCCGCCGCCGCAAAGGCGCCGGCGGGGGCCGAATTTCCGGCGGTCAGAATCCGCCCCTCAAAACCCGGTAGAAATCGTCAACGCCGGGCCGCTACCGGGCGACGCATTGCCAGCGGCTCGAAAACGCCAATCGGCTGACACGTCGATTGCCAATCGCTTCAATGGTGCCCGCAAGACCAGCGTCGGCCCGACATCGACGCGCCCGGTGGTAAAGCCGCTGCCGTGCTGGATACTCGCCCAGGCCCCCGGCCCCGCGAGCAATGCCACCTTGCCCAGCCGCACCACCGGCAGCCCGGCCCGCAATTGGGCGCCGGCAAAAACATCGCCCGCGCCCAGCACACCGGCTTCGCCATAGCCGCTCCACACCAGTTGACCCCGCTTGCCTTCGGCGCCGCCCGCCAATCGCAACGCCCAGTCATCACGTGAAAAGACGCCGATCGAGACCAGCCTTTCGGCGCTGAGGCTGACGCCCTTCAGCGGTTGCCAGCGCACACCAAAGGCTGCCTGCCCGGTTGCCGGATCGATGTTACCGCCCCGGCTGGCGGCGTTGTAGCGCGCGACGACAGCCAGGGGGCGCCGGGCGAGCGGATCGAGCGTCCACGCCAATGTGCCACCCGATTGGCCACCGCCCAGCACCGGGCTCGCCGCTGGCCCCGCCGGGCCGGGATCGCGCAACAGCGTATAGGCATCGCCCGACCAGCGCCGCACCAGCCGCCGCCGCTCGGCGGTCCACACCGGGCGCAGCGTTGCATCCTCGGGCACCGGATCGGTCGCCAGGGCGGCATCGAACAGCGCCACAGCGCCGCGGCGATCCCCCGCCGAGAGCCGCGCATAGGCAGCAGTGGCAAGATCATGGCCCGCGCCCGCCGGCAGTGATGCCGGCAATGGCGCTGGCGCTGGTGCTGCTTGGGGCGGCGGTACCGCCGTCGCTGCCGGATCAGCCGGCACAGCCGAAGCTGCCATCGCCAGCATCACCGGGTTGTGCGCCACACGCGGTGCCGCCGCTACGCGCGGTGCATAGCTCCAGCGGTAGGCCGGGCCGGGAATCGGTTCCGGCCGCACGCTGACGTGCAGCCGTGCTACGGGCATCCCCGCCTCGATCTGAACGAGCCGCAGCCGTGCCTGCGCCAGTTCCAGGGCCGCCTGCGCCACCGCCACCTCAGCTACCGCCACATCGCGGGCAGCGGCAGCGCCCGTCACCGCCGCGACCGGCAGGAAACGCGCGTTCGCTGTGGCCGCTGGCAGCGGCGGCGCTTCGGCCGTTGGCAGCAGCGGCGCGGGGGCAGCATGCAGCGCCGCCATATCGCGTTCCAGCACGGGCAGGCGCAGCGCCAGCCACACCGCCAGACCAAGCCCGACGCCGAGCAACAAACGCAACGAGCGGCCAACGATGGTGCCGGGCATCACCGCACCGCGCTTTCGTGTGGAAAACGATGGGCTGTCTTGTCCCACGCCAACGGCGTATCGCCGACCAGAAGCGCGCGATAACGCCGGGCCGCGGCCAGCGCTGCGGCAGCATTGATGACATTGCTGACCATGGCGCGCGGGATGGCGCGCAGCCCTTCGACCGGGCCATAGGCATGCGCTGCAAAACTGGCGCGCAGCAGCAGCCGCCACGCCAGCAACGCCGTGTTGATCCACAGCAGCGCGACCAGGCCCGTGCCAAATGGCAGCACCGGCAGCCCGGGCAGCACGAAACCGACGATAGCGCCGAGCAGGTACAAGGCTGTCACGCCATAGGCCGCGATGGTCAGCAACGCGGTCAACAGCGCCTTGCGGTCACGCATCAGCATATAGCGATCGGCCCAGCCGCCCGGCCAGCCGAGCCGATCCCACCCCGCCAGGCCGATGCCGATCAGCCAGCGGGTTTTTTGCCGCCGCGCCGCTTCGAAGGTCGCGGGGAAATGTTCCTGCGTTGCCACGATCACCCGATCGGCGCCGCTGCGCAGCCGCACCAGCCCACCACGGCCGCCCAACGCCTTTATGCGCAGCCCCAGTTCATAATCCTCGGTCAGGCAATCGGCATCAAAGGGTTCGCCGCCGGCGGCATCGGCAATCTGCCCCAGCCGCTGCCGGTCGATGGCCGTGGCCACCCCGGCCGATGGTATGGCAGCGCCGAGTGCCTCGCGCACAACCATATCCTTGGTGTGGCTTTCGGCAAATTCATCGAGATAATGACCGCTGATCCAGCGCGACCCGGCATCGGGCAGCGGCAGCACCGGCAGTTGCACCAGCGCCAGCCGCGGCACCAGGGCATCGAAAATCCACAATTCCTGGGGATGGATGACATCTTCGGCATCGTGGAGAACGACTGCCTTGAACACAGCGCCGCTGCGCCGTTCATGGGCCACCACCGCGCGCCACAGATGGTTCAGGCAATCGGCCTTGGTCGTGGGTCCGGGGCGCGTGCAGATCACCGGCTGGATATGGTGATCGGCGACGGCCATCACCGCTGCGTGCCCGGCTGGATCATTGGGATAAAGGCCGACGAATACCCGGTAGCGCGGATAATCCAGCCGATTGACCAGATCGGCAAGCATCGCGCCGATAACGGCGGATTCGTCCCACGCCGGCACGATGATGGCGATCGCCCCAGGGTCGCGGCCCCGAATCGATTCGGCGCTGGCGCGGCTGTGACGGCGATAGACCGTCAGCCGCCGCCACCCGATGCGAACAAAATAGATGAAATCGATGAACAGGTCGTCAAGCCCCGAAAGCAGCACGCCGACGGCAACGATCAACAAGATCTCGCGCAGCGCCAATTGCCACAGGGTCAGCAAGATCGTGACGGCATCGACCAGCACGGCCATTCAGCGCTCGTGGCCGCAGTGGGATTGAAACGTGATGGGCGCCCCTGCACGATCGTGACCGGGCAGACGGGGAGGGCCGTATGCTCTTTCAGGTGATCGCCGGGGCGCCCTCGGCAAGTAACGGACGGGGTGCAGGGTCAAAACACCCTTAGTCCGTGACTGCCGATTGCGTGAGATCGAACGCCAGCGCGGGTCCGACCATATTCCATTGGCTTTGCAGCCGGGCGAGGGTGGCGGCATCGACATCGATGCGTAGCGCCGCAACGGCAACGCCATCCATTTCCTCGGGCATGCCGAGCGGTTCACAATCCCAGCCCACCGCGATCACCGAAGCCAGATAGGCCATATGCGTCATCATGGTGAAATGCTTCACCTGATGGGCCAGCGCGAATTCGATGATCGCCAACGACAGCAACTGGCGAACGCGGGTCGCTTCGCTGCGCGACAGGCCGGGCCGGGTGACGAGCCGGGTGATTTCAAAAATATCCGGCCCGCGTGGCACGCCATCGGCACACAGTCGGGCGAATTTGTCGCCCAGCAAATGCGGGCCGTCGGTGGGCAGCAGCCGTACCGAACCAAGATGCCCGGCGCCGGCCGTATCGAGAACGATCAGATAGAGACTGTCGTCGCGATCATATTCGTCGATCTCATAGGCGTTGTCGGTGATTGCCAGATCCCAGCGCAACTGGTCGACAAATACCTGTTTGCGGGCGGCGTGCATTTCCAGCCGCTGCACCCGGAAAATATCGCGATTGTGCCGCGCCACGAGGCGAGTCGGCGCGTCAACAGCCGCAATCCCGGTGTAAGCGACGCCGCCGGTGACGCAGGGTAACCCTGGCTGACCGCCCTTCTGCGCTGACTGGATTGCCTGCATCTTCGTGCCTCATGCCCCCGATGGGCTGGCAGCGTTTGTGCCGATCCGGCTTGTTCTGATCCATATCCCTGATAGGGGGTAAAGCATGCACGGCGAAGCCCAATATCTCGATCTGATGCGTCGCGTCTGGCAGGAGGGCGTGGTGCGCGGGGATCGCACCGGCACCGGCACAAGGGCGCTGTTCGGGCAAACCATGCGCTTCGATCTGTCGGATGGGACAGTGCCGATTCTCACCACCAAGCGCATCTTCTGGAAATCGGCGGTGCGCGAATTGCTGTGGTTCCTGTCGGGTGACCACAATATCCGCACATTGGTTGCGCAAGGCGTGCATATCTGGACCGATTGGCCGCTGGCGCGCTTCAACGCGACGCAAACCACGCCGATTGATCGTGACAGTTTCGAGGCGCGCATCCTCGCCGAGCCCGATTTTGCCGCGACCTGGGGTGATCTCGGCCCCGTCTATGGCGCGCAATGGCGGCATTGGCCCCATTATGTGCCCGCAGGCGATGGGCTGTTTCGCCGCGATCCCGCCGGTATCGACCAGATTGCTGCGCTTGTGCACGGCTTGCGCACCAACCCTGTGAGCCGCCGCCACATCTTCACCGGCTGGAATGTGGCGGAACTCGATGGCATGGCGCTGCCGCCGTGCCACATGACCTACCAATATTTCGTCGCCGATGGCCGGCTGTCGGGGATCTTGTACCAGCGTTCGTGCGACCTGGGGCTGGGCTTTGGCTTCAACATTTTCGAAGCGGCGCTGCTGTTGCGGATGCTCGCCCAGCAATGCGATCTCGAACCCGGCGAAATCGTCTGGATGGGCGCCGATTGCCACCTTTATGCCAATCACGAACATCTCGTCAGCGAACAACTGGCGCGCGCACCGCGGCCGTTCCCGCGGCTCGATCTGCTGCGCCGCCCGGATGATATTTTCAGCTATGCTTTCGATGATTTTGCCGTGACGGGCTATGATCCGCACCCGCATATCGCCGCGCCGGTGGCCGTCTGATGGAACTGGTGCTGATCGTTGCCCGGGCGAAAAACGGTGTCATCGGCAAGGATGGCGCGCTGCCATGGCACTTGCCCGAGGATTTGAAACGCTTCAAGCGGATGACGGTCGGCAAGCCGGTGATCATGGGCCGCAAGACCTTTGAATCGATCGGCAAGCCCTTGCCCGGTCGCCAGAATATCGTGCTGACGCGTGATGTTGACTGGCAGTTTGCCGGCGTTTCGGTGGTCGCCAATCTCGCCGAAGCGGTCGCCGCCGCCGGGCTCGACCCGCGCGCCCGGGCCGATGGCATCATGGTCATCGGCGGCGCGCAAATCTATGCCGAGGCACTGCCATCGGCGACGCGGATCGAACTGACCGAAGTTGATGCCGAACCCGAAGGCGACACGGTGCTGCCGGCCTTTGACCCGGCCCGCTGGCGCGAAACCGCGCGCGAAAGCCATGCCGCGACGGATACGCAGCCCGGCTATGCCTTTGTCACGCTGGTCCGCCGCTAGGGTCGATTGCGTTTAAGTGGAGTCGGCACCGGCCCGCTCCCCCGCCCGGCCGCCCATATCGTACAATGACGTGGGTGGCCCGGAGCGAAGGCGACATGCGTCGAGCGCGGGGGAGCGGGCCGGTGCCGCCCTACGTCAATCGACACTAACCCGCCTGTCATCCCGGGCTTGACCCGGGACCCAGTTTTTCTTCGACACGAAAGCAAAAAAACTGGGTCCCGGGTCGAGCCCGGGATGACATTAGGGCTTCGCCTCGACGATCTGGTTCATCTCGATCGCCGTGCCATCGGGATCGAAGAAGTTGCAGCCCATGACATGGATGTCCGGGCCACCGCCCCGTCCGGGATAAATCTGTTCGCGCACTTCCGCCGTAAAGGTCACGCCGGGCACGGTCTTGGCCATTTCACAGCGTTTTGCCGCGTCATCGGTGTTGAGGATCAGCACATGGCTGCCGGCCTCCAGCCGTTTTGGGTAGGGGTCATGTGCCGGCAGTGGCGGGTCGAAATATTGCATCAGCCCGATCCAGCCGATGAACGGATCATTGCCGTTGAGCAGCACCAGCCGCACCTTGTTGCCCGGCACGCCAGCCGGCAGCGCGACCCCCGATACCGTCAGCCGCTGGTCATAATTCAGCTTGAGTCCGATGACATCGCGATAGAGCTTGAGGCTGTTTTCCATGTCGCGCACCAAAATGGTCAGCCGCCGCACATCGGTGGGCAGGCGCTCCTTGGGGGCCTCCACGCCCGCTGCGGCTTTGCCGGTGGCGCTTTGCGCCACGGCCGGCGCACCAAGCCCCAGAACAAGCGCTGGCAGCAGCCGTCCCGCGCGTAAAAACCACCGGGTCAGCTTTTGCATGTCGTTTCCTCTTGCCATCAATCGTCCGGCCCCAGTGACGCATCAAGGTCGCGCGGCCGCACGAACTGCGTCAGCACGGCATGGCCGCCATCGACCTGAGCCCAGCGATCGATGGCAAGATCGAGCCTGGCGATGGTTGCCGTTGGGTATTTCAGCTCGGCTTGCGCCCGCAAATCGCTGCCCATCGGCACCAGTTCGAGCAGCAGATCCTCAAGCCCGGGGTTATGGCCGATCAGCATGGCGTGCTGATGATGATCGGCAAAGCCCGCGACCAATTCAACCAGCGTCGCCGAGGACGACAGATAGATGCGTTTTTCGTAAATCGGCGCGAGGCGCCCGTTCATGCCGGCCTCCACGCCTTCGACAGTCTGTTTGCAGCGCACGGCAGGCGACGCAAAGACATGATCGAAATCGGGCATGTCGCCCTTGTCCTGGGCGGTGCGCAGCCATTCGCCGATGCGCAGCGCGGCCCGCCTCCCGCGATCGTTGAGCGGCCGGTCGAAATCGCGCAGCAACGGGTCGTCATACCCGGATTTGGCGTGCCGCAGCAACGTCAGCGTCTTCACCCGCGCTCCCCAAGCTTGCCATCATCGCTGCCGATGACCGACACACCATGGCGCGGCCCGGCCGCTGTCGCAAGGCTCTGTTCGGCGGCATTGTTCGCAGCGACCAGCGCCACGGCGGCGTCCAGCCCCACACGATCAACCGGCGTGCCCGGCGGAAACGCCGCCAGCAACCGCGACGGAACGGCGGGCCCGATAAGGACGAAGCAGCCGCGATCATCGGCGCGTCGGATCAGCCGGCCGAACGCCTGTGCCAACCGCCCCATCGTCACCCGGTCATCATAAACCGTACCGCCGCCACCCGTCAGCCCGGCGCGGCGGGCGCCATGCAGCACCGTCGGGCGCGGCCAGGGCACCCCCTCCATCACCACCAGCCGCAGCGAGGCGCCGGGCACATCGACGCCATCGCGCAACGCATCGGTGCCGAGCAACGAAGCGCGCGGTTCGGCGCGGAAGATATCGACGAGCGTGCCCGTCTCTATGGGGTCAACATGCTGGGCATAAAGCGGCAGTCCGGCGCGCGCCAGCGGATCGGCGATGCGGGCTTGCACGGCGCGCAGCCGGGCGATGGCGGTGAACAGCCCCAACGTGCCGCCGCCGGCCGCTTCGATCAAGGCGCGATAGGCGTGCGCCAGCCCGGCCATGTCGCCGCGCTTGATATCGTTGACGATAATCACCCGGGCATTGCCGGCATAATCGAACGGGCTGTCAGCGGCGAAATGAACAGGCGGCCGCAGCAAATGGCTGGCACCGGTGCGGGCATCGGCCGTGGCCCAGCCATCGCCCGCCTCCCCCCGCCCGCGCAGCGTTGCCGATGTCACCAGCACGCCATGCGCGGGTTCGAGCACCGCCTTGGCAAAGGGCCGCATCGGATCGAGCCAATGGCGGTGGATACCGATATCAAGCTCGCGCCCGTCGCTTCGCGCCAGCGCGAACCAATCGACAAAGGCCGGATCGGCCGCGCCGCCGAGCCGCGCCAACAGCCCCGTCCATGCCGCGATGGTTTCGCAGCGCAGCCGAAGCCCCGCAGCGGCGCCTTCGGTGCGCGCCCGGCCGGCGCCATCAAGCCAGTCTGGCGGTTCATCGAGCAGGGCCTTCAACCGCGCCTCGAGCACCGCCATTGGCGCCGCGAGCCGGGCGAGCGCCGCTGCCGCCGCTGCTGCGGCTTCGATGACAACGGGCAGTACTTCGGCGACTTCGGTTTCAAGGCCATAGCCCGCGTCGTTGCCGCTCCTGCCTTCCGACCGGGTGAACACCTGCTGGCGGACAGCGGCGAGCAGGGTTTCGATGGGGCCTTCGGGAGTGTCGCCGGCGATGCGTTGCAACCAGGCTTCGGCAGGCAGGATGCGTGCGGCGGCGACCACCGCCTCGATCGCGGCGGCGCCGTCATCATCATAGCCGGCAAGTTCCGCCAGCCGCGCCGCCAGCCCGCGCCGGCGACCGCCGCTGCGGCCATTCTGGGTGCGGTCGGGCCCGAGCAGCCAGTGGCGCAGTTCGATGGCTTCGCGCCCCGACAGTTCAACGGCAAAGGTCGCATCGGCGGCATCGAACAGATGATGGCCTTCGTCGAACACCAACCGGGTCAGCGCCAGCCCTTCGGCGCGGCCGCGCACGGCGTTGATCATCACCAGCGCATGGTTGGCGATCACCAGATCGGCCTGCGCCGAAGCGCGGGTGGCGCGTTCGATGAAGCAGCTGCGATAATGCGGGCAGCCGGCGTAGATGCATTCGCCGCGGCGATCGGTAAGGCCCGAAAAGCTGGTCCGCCCGAACAGCGCCGGCAACCAGCCCGGCAGATCGCCGCCGACCATATCGCCATCGCGGCTATATTCGGCCCAGCGCGCCGCCAGTTGCGCAAACACCTGGGCGCGATTGGCAAAGCCGCCCTGCACGGCGTCTTCAAGGTTGAGCAGGCAGAGATAATTCTCGCGGCCCTTGCGCACGACGACCTTCAGGCGTTTTTCGGTCCCGTCGGGATAGGCGCGTGCCGCCTCCTGATCGAGCTGGCGTTGCAGCGCCTTGGTAAAGGTCGACAGCCAGACGGTGCCCTGCGCCGCCGTCGCCCAGCCGCTGGCCGGGGCGAGATAGCCCAGGGTCTTGCCGATGCCGGTGCCGGCTTCGGCGATGACCATGTTGGGCGATTGCGGCATCTGCCGGGGTTGAAAAGCGGCGCCCACCGCCAGCGCATAAGCGCTTTGCCCGGCGCGGCGTTCGGCGCCCTCGCCGAGCATGGCGTCGAGCCGCGCGGTAATCGCTGCATCGGATAAAGTGATGCTATGGGGTGCCGGGCGCTGGGGGGCTTCTTCCCATTTCGGCAATGATGTGAACACCGACCGTTCGGGGGCGGCGGGCTTGCGCAACCGTTTGGCGAGCAGCGGTGCCCAGCTCCAGCGCTGGCGCGACAAGGCCTGCAATATGGTCCAGGCGCCATGCCGCGCCGGCCAGGCCGGATCATCGACGGTATCGAGCAGCGCATTGGCGGCGCGCAGCAAAAAGCCCGCGTCGCTGTCGCTCGTCGGCGGGTCGATGCCCAATGCTGTCGCCAGCCCGCGCGGTGTCGGCACGGCAAAGCGCGCCGGGTGGAGAAAGGCAAACAGCTCGAGAAGATCGAGCCCGCCAAGCTCGGGATAGCCCAGCCGGCTGGCGGTGACCGGCGCGTTGAGCAGCACATGCGGTGTATCGGCAGCACGGCGGATGGCTTCGCCGCGGCCAACGCTGATCGCCGGACCATCGGGGGTGGCGATCCACACCCCGGCATGAGTGGCGGTAAGGGCGGCGACGTTCAACATGTCCCCGCCGGGGGGAGGGAGTGGGCTTGCGCCTTCCCGGCAGAATCGCCACAGAACATCAGCAATTGTTAGACGGAACAGATGAGCAACGCTACCGAACTTCGTGCAGCAGCACTCGAAAAGGCTGCTTTAGAGAACAGGGCCTGGCCCTATGAGGAAGCGCGCAAGCTGATCGCGCGCTACCCGGATGGCTTTCCCGAAGCCGGCGTGATTTTTGAAACCGGCTATGGCCCGTCGGGGCTGCCGCACATCGGCACTTTTGGCGAAGTGGTGCGCACCACCATGGTGCGCCGCGCCTTTGAAAGCCTGGCGCCCGGGGTCAAGACCCGGTTGATCGCGTTTTCCGACGATATGGACGGCCTGCGCAAGGTGCCCGATGGCATCCCCAACCCCGACATGTTGCGCGCCAACCTTGGCAAGCCACTGACGGTGGTGCCCGATCCGTTCGGCACCCACCCCAGTTTTGGCCAGCACAACAACGCGCGGCTACAGGCATTTCTCGATGGCTTTGGTTTCGACTATGAATTCATGTCATCGACCGATTGCTACAAATCGGGGATGTTCGATGCGACGCTGCTGAAGATTCTGGCCAATTACGATGCGGTCATCAACGTCATCCTGCCGACGCTCGGCCCCGAACGCCGCGCCACCTATTCGCCCTTCCTGCCGATCGACCCTGTTTCGGGCATCGTCTTGCAGGTGCCGATCGTCGCGCATGATGTTGCCGCCGGCACGGTCACCTATGTTCGCCCCGGGACCAATGAAAGTGTCACCGTTCCGGTCACCGGCGGCGCTTGCAAGCTGCAATGGAAGGTCGATTGGGCGATGCGCTGGGTGGCGCTCGGCATCGATTATGAAATGGCCGGCAAGGACCTCATTGATTCGGTCATGCTGTCGGGCCGCATCACCCGTGTTCTCGGCAAGCGGCCGCCCGAAGGCTTTAATTATGAACTGTTCCTCGATGCCGAGGGCAGCAAGATTTCCAAATCAAAGGGCAATGGCCTGACCATCGAGGAATGGCTCGATTATGGCCCGCCGCAATCGCTGGCGCTTTACATGTTCCAGAACCCGCGCAAGGCCAAGCGCCTGCATTTTGATGTGATCCCGCGCGCCATCGATGAATATGCCGATTTTCTGGCAAAATATCCCGAGCAACCAATCGAGCAGCAACTCGGCAACCCGGTGCATCACATCCACGAAGGCACGCCGCCGGCCGCCGACCTGCCAATCAGTTTTTCGCTGCTGCTCAACCTTGCGTCGGTGGCGGCGACCGATGATCCGGCAAAGCTATGGGCCTATGTCGCGCGCCAGGCGCCCGGCACCAGCCCGGCGAGCCATCCGGAGCTCGACCGGCTGGTCCATCACGCCGCGCGTTATGCCCGGGATTTTGTCGTGCCCGGCCTCAAGCGCCGCGCCCCCGATGCGCAGGAGGCTACAGCCTTGCGCGATCTCGATGCACGGCTCGCAGCGGTCGGCGAAGGCGCCGATGCGGAGGCCTATCAGTTCGAAGTCTACGAAGCCGGCAAGGCCGCTGGCTTCGAAAATCTGCGCGACTGGTTCAAGGCACTCTACGAGACGCTCATCGGGAGTTCACAAGGACCGCGTATGGGTGGGTTCATCGCGCTCTATGGCCTGGCCGAAACCCGGGGGCTGATTGCGGGCGCGCTGGCGATGACGGAGACCCCATGATTAAAACCCAGCCGACCAAGACCCTGCTGACCGCGCTGCTGCTCACGCTTGCCACCCCGGCGCTCGCCGATGCCGCCACGTCCTTCCACGACGGTAAATGGGCCATGGTCGTGCGCGATGGCCGCGCCGAAGCAACGCCGGCTGGCCTGGTGCTGGCGGCGCGCGCGCAGCTTGTGCAGGCGGCGTACATGACCCGCGACAAAGCGCAGGCGCTGGCGATCATCGGCGCTGCCGAAGCCGATATTGCCAAGGCGCTGGCCAAGGCGCCGGGCAATACCGATGCACTGTTTCAACAGGCCGTCGCCACCGGCTATCGCGCCAAGCTGACCAAATCGGCCGGGCTCGGCAAGCAATCGCGCCAGGGCTTCGAAGCGTGGCGCGCCGCCTATCCCGATAAATCGCTCGGCTGGGCGGCGGTTGCGGGCTGGCATGGCGGCGCGGTGGCAACGCTTGGCGGCTTCATGGCCGGCGCGGTGCTCGGCGCCAAGTCGGGGGAAGTCGAAACCGGTTTCGGCAAGGCGCTCAAGCTTGAACCCAACAGCGCCGTCACGCGGGTTTTTTACGCCGAAACGCTGCTCGATCTTGATTGGAAAAATGCTGCCAAGGCGGGGCAAGTGCTGCAGGGCGTCGCGCAATTGCCGGCGACCGATGCGTATGAAGCGCTGCTGCGGTCGCACGGTGTGCAGATTGCCGCGGCGTTGAAGGCGGGGGATGCCAAGGCGGCGCAGGCGCTGTCGCGGCGGTTGGCGGCGTTCGGGTCGCTGGGCTGACCTTTCTCCACGCCGGAGAGGTCGAGAGACGGCGAAGCCGGCCCGGGAGAAGGGGCGCAGGTTACGGTGCCCGCGAAGCACAAGCACCTGTCACCCCGGGCTTGACCCGGGGCCAGACTTTTCTTTCCCTCCAGAATGCCGTGTTCCGTTATCTTGTCATGCCAGCGAAGGCTGGCATCCAGTCGTGCTGCCGGGCACTGGGTTGGTTGCTTGCGGCATCGCTGGATGCCAGCCTTCGCTGGCATAACAGATTGAAGCTGGGTCCCGGGTCGAGCCCGGGATGACAGGGAGTACGTACAAGCAAGGGCTTGGGCAAAGCCCAAGCTGGCGTCAGACGAGTTCGCCGGGGGAAGGCCCCGGCGCCTCGCTGGCCGGTCTTGCGCAGTCGCGCGCTGCTACGCTGCGCGTCGCTGCGCTGCAACCCAATCATCAATCTTCTTTTCCAGCACCGCCATCGGCAACGCCCCCGTCATCAACACCTGCGCATGAAAGCCCTTGATGTCGAACTTGGCCCCCAGCGCTTTTTCCGCCTTCGCCCGCAGCCGTGAAATCGTCAACTGCCCGACCTTGTACGCCAGCGCCTGCGACGGGATCGCGATATAGCGTTCGACTTCGCTGGTCGCGTCGGTCACCCCCATGGCGCTGTGATCGAGCATGTATTTGATCGATTCGTCACGGGTCCAGCCCATCGAATGCAGGCCGGTATCGACGACCAGCCGCATGGCGCGCAGCATTTCGTCATCATAGCGGCCCTGTAACTGGTACGGGTCCTTGAACATGCCAAGCTCGGGGCCGAGCGATTCGGCATAAAGCGCCCAGCCTTCGACGAACGCCGTATTGCCGCCAAAGCGCTGGAACGGCGGCAGGCTTGTGTTTTCCTGCGCCAGGCTGATCTGGAAATGATGCCCGGGCACGCCTTCGTGGAGATACAGCGTCTCGATGCCCGGCGTGGTGCGCGACGGCAGGTCATAGGTATTGAAATAAAACACGCCGGGCCGCGAGCCATCCGGCGTGCCGCCCTGATAGCTGCCGCCGGCGTCATTCTTTTCGCGGAAGGCCGGCACCGGGCGGATTTCCAGCTTTGATTTGGGCAGGGTGCTGAACAGCGCCGGCACCGCCGCATCGACGCGCTTGCCGACGTCATAATAGCGCTGGGTCAGGTCTTCTTTTGATTTGGGCTTGAACTGATCATCGCTGCGGATGAAATCGAAAAACTGCTTCAAATCGCCCTTGAAGCCGACGCGGGTCTTGATTGTCTCCATGCCCGAGGTGATCCGCGCCACTTCGGAAAGGCCGATGGCGTGAATCTGTTCGGGCGTCATGTCGGTCGTCGTCGTCGAGGCGATGAGGTAGCGATACAGGTTCGCCCCGCCCGGCATCTGCGCCAGCCCGACCGAATCGCGCGCCACCGGCAGATATTCGTTCTTCAAAAAATCACGCAGCCGGGCAAAAGCCGGGTCGACCTTTTCACCAATCGCGGCGCGATAGGCCGCGGTCAGCCGCGCCTTGTCGGCATCGGAAAAATCAGCCGGGAATTTGGTCACCGGCTTATACATCACCGAGCCGTCGACGCCCGGCGCGAGCAAGCCATCCAATTGCCCGATGACATTGTTGACGACCAGCTTGGGCTGCACGACCCCCGATTTCATGCCCTGGCGAAAGCGCGCGATGGCGGCATCGATGGCGGTGACAAAGCCATCGATCCGCGACAGGCCGTCATCATAATCCTTGATGGTCTTGTAGGGCGCGGCGCCATCGCCCGACGACAGATCGGGGAAAAATGTGTGAAAGCCGAAGAAATGGTCGATCGGGCGGACGATCGTGGCATTGATGATCGCGGGGTCAAAACCTTTCAGGTCAGTGCTGCGTTGCCATTTGAAAACATCATAGCTGACCTGGTCATTGGCATCGAGCGCGGCGCGGTCGATCGCCGCCAGCGCCGTCAGATCATCAACAGCAGCCTGTTTTTCAGCGGCCAGATAGGCATCCGACAGGCCATCGCCAAATTCGCCGGCATGGCTCAAATCGCCGCGGAACAGCCGGCCGATGGGGTTGCGGTTGAGGCTGGCTTCGTCACTGGCATTGAACAGGGCGCGTAGCCGCGTTGCCGGTGTTTCAGCCGTTGCAGCCGGGGCGGCGGCCTGCGCCAGCGCCGGCAGGCCCGGGACCATTGCCAACAGGCTGGCAGCGAGAAAAAGCGGCAGACGCGAACGCATAGAGGCTACTCCGGCAATAGATTGTGTGTTGGCCTTATATGACAGTGCTGCGGCAGCGCAATGGCCAAAATGCCGGCAAGCGCTGTCGCCGCCGCACACCGGCTTGCATCACGCCGCGCTTGTCGCCACGTTGCGCGTAATCAGCGCCGCAATGGCCGTGACGACCCTTGGGGAGTGTAGACCGCGTGAAACTCAATCGCCGGACTTTGGCGGCCTTTGCAGCACCTTGCCTGCCTTTGACCGGCGTTGGCCTGCCGATCGTCGTTTATCTGCCGCCCTATTATGCCAGCACGTTGGGGCTCGATCTCGCTATGACCGGGCTGTTGTTTTCGCTGGTGCGCTGGCTCGATCTGCCGCTCGATCTGGTCTTTGGCCATCAGATCGACCGGACACAGACGCGCATCGGGCGATTCCGGCCGTGGCTGCTCGGCGGCGGGCTGGTGATGATGCTCGGGGTGGCGCTGGTATTCTTTGCGGTCCCCGGCATCACGCCCTTGCGCGCGCTGATGGGCCTGTTGCTGATGTATGGCGGTTTTTCGGCGGCGCAGGTGGCGCACACCAGCTGGGGACAGGCGCTGAGCAGCGATTATCACGAACGCAGTCGCATTTTTGGCTGGTGGCAATTGGGTAACATGGTCGGGTTGATCGGGCTTTTGGCGGTGCCGGTGCTCGCCGGCCTGCTGGCGCCGCGATTTGGCTGGACCCCGGGTTCGGCGCTGGGCATCCATGGCATGGGTTGGGTACTCATCGGCCTGTTGCCGGTGGCGCTGATCCTGGTTTCGCTGCTGGTGCCCGATAGGCCGCCGCTCCATGCCGCGCCGCACGGCTGGGGCGATATCTGGTCGGCGCTGAAGCTGCCGCTACTGCGCCGGATCCTGCTGATCGACCTGTTTGCCAGCCTGGCGCCGGGTTTTGGCGGCGCGCTGTTGATCTTCTTTTTTGAAAGCGCGCGCGGTGTGCCTGTCGAACAGGCGCGGCTGTTGTTGCTGTTCTATTTCGCCGCCGGGCTGATCGGCGCGCCGCTGTGGGGCTGGGTGGCGCGGCGC
The DNA here is from genome assembly GCA_038328515.1 of Sphingomonadales bacterium. Lineage (GTDB taxonomy): Bacteria > Pseudomonadota > Alphaproteobacteria > Sphingomonadales > Sphingomonadaceae > Sandarakinorhabdus. The sequence continues at coordinate 16,737 of JBBQMB010000007.1, read as the reverse complement.
ACGTCGAAGCATCAGGCGGTGATGTGGTCGATCGGCAGCTATGCGCTGCTCCACGCCATGCTGGTGCTGCTGCCGGCGAGCAATTTCTGGCTGGCGGCGGCGGGCATGCTGCTCGCTGGCATACCGGCGGTGGCGCCGCCGTTTCTGGTGCGCGCCATGCTCGCCGATGTCGCCGATGCCGAAACGCTGGCCACCGGCAAGGGCAACGCCGGGCTTTATTATGCCGTGCTCGTAGGCGTGCAAAAACTTGGCTATGCCATCCCGGTCGGCATTGCCTTTCTGGTGCTCGATCTCGTTGGTTTCGATGCCAAGGCCGGCACCGGCAACAGCCCGGCGGCGATTTCCGGGCTCACAATGCTGTTTTTGGGGCCACCGGTGGTGGCGGCGATCATCGCCGCCTGGCTGGCGCGCGGCTGGACGATCACCGCCGATGCTCAGGCAGCGACCGCAGCGGCGCTCGCGGCGCGCTGATGCTGCGCATCGGCATCATCGGCGCGGCGCGCGTCGCGACCTATGCGATGATCGCCCCGGCGCGGGCGCGCGATGATGTCGAGGTCGTGGCCGTGGCGGCGCGTGATCCGGGGCGGGCGGCAATCTATGCCAAGGCGCATGGCATAGCCCGCGTCCATGCGACCTATGCCGATCTTGCTGCCGATCCCGAAATCGATCTCGTCTATGTCGCCACCCCGCCGGTCGGCCATCTCGCCCATGCCCGGCTGGCGATTGCCGCGGGCAAGCCGGTGCTGGTCGAAAAGCCCTTCACCATGGACGCGCATGAGGCCGAAACATTGCTTGCCGAAGCCACCGCCGCCGGTGTGCCGATTTTTGAAGCGATGCATTCGCGTCATCATGCGATCTGGTCGCTGGTTACCGCGCTGCTGCCGCGCCTGGGGGCCTTGCGCCATATCGATGCGGTGTTCGACATTGCGGTCAGCACCGATGCCAGCGAATTCCGCTGGGATGACCGGCTCGGCGGCGGCGCGCTGATGGACCTTGGTATCTACCCGTTGGCCTGGGTGCGGGCGCTTGCCGGTGAACCGCTGGCGGTGACCCGGGCGACAATGCGCCGCCACCGTAACGCCGATGCGGCGTTCACGGCGACGCTGGCACTGGCGGGTGGCGTCACTGCCACGGTAGCCGCGGACATGACAGCGCCGCGCCGCGCGCAACTCACGGTCACCGGCGCTGCGGGCACGCTGACAATCGACAATCCGCTGGCACCGCAGCTCGGCCATGCCATCACCCTTCAAACAGCAGCGGGTGTCGAAGCGCATGAGGCGGGCGGCCTCGGCAGTTATGCGGCGCAACTCGCCGCTGTGATCGCGACATTGCGAGACGGCGCACCGTTTCCTTTGGCGGCTGATGATCCGCTGGCCTCCATGCGCGCCATTGCCATGGTCAGGGCGGCGACGGGAACTTGAGGAGGGCATCGGCGTTTACATGGTAGCCGTTTTTGAAAAGGAACTTGCCATGACCCCGACCAAGCCATTGCTGATGGCAATCGCTGCCACGCTGTCGCTCAGTGCCTGTGCCACCGACAACTATGGTGACCAGCGCGGTTCGCGCGCTCTGAAGGGTGCCGGCATCGGCGCTGCCGGGGGCGCCATCGTCGGCGCGGTGACCGGCGGCGACGTGCTCGCCGGCGCCGCCATAGGTGCGGCCGCCGGTGCCGTTGTCGGCATCGTCACCAACGATGGCAATCGCTATGAAGATCGCGACGGCCGCCGCTATTATTATGACGAAAATGGTCGCCGATATTATTATGACAACCGCAATCGTCGCCACTATATGCGGCGCTAATACGCCCTGAGCGCCACAGGCGCGATTGACCTTTCCCCCGGTTGCCGGCCATGACAGGCGCGGCGCTGCCAACAAGGCGGCCGGGGAGACTTGCCATGAAACTGTTTGATTCGATCGGTCCCAACCCGCGCGTTGTGCGCATCGCGATGGCCGAACAGCGCCTCAGTATCGAAACCGTTACCGTCGATATCATGAAGGCCGAAAATCGCCAGCCGGCCTATCTCGCCATGGTGCCATCGGGTGGCACCCCGGCACTGCAACTCGATGATGGCACAGTGCTCAGCGAGATCACCGCGATTGTCGAATATCTCGATGAACAGCCGGGCGCGACCCGCATTGTTGGCAACACGCCCGAAGAACGCGCGCAAACCCGGATGTGGGCGCGGCGCATCGACCTCTATATCCTTGAGCCCATGGCCAATGCGTTTCGTGCCAGCGAAGGCCGGCCGATGTTCGCCCCGCGAATGACGCTGGTCAGCCTCGAAGCGGCCGCCGAATTGAAGGCGATTGCGCAGGAAAAGCTGCTGTGGCTCGATGCCCAGATGCAGGGCCGCACGTTTGTTTGCGGGACGCGCTATTCGATGGCCGATGTGCTGCTGCTCGCCTTTCTCGAATTTGGCGCCAGCGTGGGTCAGCCGATGCCAGCCACCGCAACCTGGCTGCCGGAATGGCACAAGCGCGTTGCCGCCCGGCCCAGCGCTGCGGCCTGAACGGCCTAAAGCTCGATCAGATGGTCGGGCAATTCGTTGGTGTCATCGGCCAGGCGTGGGAAGTGTGCCGCCAGCACACCACCAGCCAGGCCGATGGCCGCGACCATGCCATCGGCGGGGCGGCCGGCCTTGATGGCATCGGTTAGCGCGCTGATCGTCGCGCCCCAATGGCCGGGCTCGACCTTGGCATAGACGGCGGTATCGGCGATGACTTCGGCGATATGTTCGGGTTCATCGATGTAGATCAACACGCCGGTGCGCCCAACCGTGGCATCAAGCCCGCGCGCCTTGAACTGGGTCAGCGCGGCGCGGTGCACCCGGTCTCGGCGCAGTCCCGCCGGGGTCAGGACCCGTCCAAGTGCCGTAAAATAGACCAGTGCCAGGGTTGCAACAAAGATGATGGTTTCAACCAGCGTATAGGCTTCAAAACCGCGCAAGGCGCTGGTGGCGGGGTCGATGGCATCCCAATCGGGGAACAGATCACCAGGCGCCCAGCCGCCGAACACCGCCGCCAGCGGTAGCGCCAGCGCCAGCAGCGCCGCCACCGTAAGTGCCGTTGCCGGATAACGCTGAGGCTCGCTGGCGGTGATGACAACGATTTCGCCAGCGGTATGCGCTTCGGCGCCGGCAATTGCGGTGCTGATCCGGTCGCGGTCACTATCGGTAAACAACATCACCAGCCCCCCGACGAGCCGCCGCCGCCAAAGCCCCCGCCACCACCACCAAAACCGCCGCCGCCAAAGCCGCCGCCGCCACCGAAGCCGCCACCGCCACCGCGGTCGTCGCCACCCCAGCCGCCTAGGCCCGGGCCCCAGATGATGTTCGAACCACTGCTGCGGCCGCGCTTTTGCCGGGAAACGGCGATCAGCACCCAGACGATAATGATGATGATCCAGACAATGGCCGATAATCCGGCCCCGCCATTATCGCTGCGTGATGATGCGGCGGCTGCCTGCGCGGCCGCAGCACGCTGTTCGGGCGGCAATTCGAGCAGCTTGATCAGCGCGTCGCTGCCGGCCGTCACGCCGCCTGCCATGTCGCCGGCCTTGAAGCTGGGGATGATGTTGCGACGGATGATCTGCGAGGTCAGCGCATCGGTCAGCACGCCTTCAAGGCCATAGCCGACTTCGATACGCACTTTGCGGTCGTTGGGCGCCACCAGCAGAACTGCGCCATTGTTCTGGCCTTTTTGCCCGATGCCCCACGCCCGGCCAAGCTGATAGCCATATTCTTCAATCTCGAGCCCCTGGAGATCGGGCACGGTCGCGACGACAAGCTGAATGGTCGTGCCGTCCTCCAGCGTCTTGAGGCGAGCGTCGAGCGCGGCAATTGTTTCGGCAGGCAAGATGCCGGCGGCATCGGTGACCCGGCCAGTCAGTGCCGGAAAGGCCGGCGCGGCGGCTGCTGGTGCGACCAGCAACAGTGCCAGCAAGGCGATGACAATCCCCGCCCACCAGCCCGGCGCGGTCGTGCGATGGCGAAGCTGCGCGGCGATCGGCACGGCCCGGTTCCTTGCGCAAAAATTATGTCCCCGGCGGCGGTTGCGGCCGGGGCAGGCGATCAAAAGGCGACCTTGGGCGCCGTTTCGGCATTGACCGCCGTCGCCTTGAACGGTGCAATCGGCTTGCTGCCATAGATCACCTTGGCAGCGATCAGCGACGGGAAGGTACGGATTTCGGTGTTATAGCCCTGCACCGCTTCGTTATAATCACGGCGCGCGACAGTGATGCGATTTTCAGTGCCTTCAAGCTGCGATTGCAGCTGGAGGAAGTTTTCGTTGGACTTGAGTTCGGGATATTTTTCCACCGTCACCAGCAGCCGGCTGAGCGCGCTGCCCAACTGGCCCTGCGCCTGATCAAACGCGGCAATCTGGGCGGGGTCGCTGAGCTTGGTGGGGTCAACCGTGACCTGGGTGGCGCTGGCGCGGGCCTTGGTGACGCCGATCAGCACTTCCTGTTCTTGCGCGGCAAAGCCCTTCACCGTGGCGACAAGATTGGGAATCAGGTCGGCGCGGCGCTGATACTGGTTTTCGACATCGCCCCACTTTGCCTTGACGGCTTCTTCCTTGGTCGGGATCGAATTGACGCCGCAGGCTGATACACCCAGCGCCAGGCCGGTAATGAGGGCGGCGCGGGCAACATTGCTTTTCATGGGTGAAATCCCCTTGGCCAGAACAAAAAGTTGTCACGATCCGGAATGACCCGCCAACGGCGGGGCTGTCCAGTGCCTGACTAGGGGCGTAGATAGGAAGCCTGTCGCGATAGAAAAAGGGGCAAAATCCGTGTTTCAGGAATTCAAGGCGTTTGCCATGCGGGGCAATGTTCTCGATCTGGCGGTGGCGGTCATCATCGGCGCATCGTTCGGTGGTATCGTGACCTCGCTGACCGATGATCTCGTCATGCCACTCGTTGGCCTGGCGACTGGTGGCGCCGATTTTTCATCGCAGTTCATTCTGCTGGGCAGTGCGCCCGCCGGCTACACCGGCGCGCTGACCGATTATGACGCGCTCAAAAAAACCGGGGCCGTGATGTTCGGCTATGGCAAGTTTTTGACTACGGTGCTCAACTTCCTCATCATCGCTTTTGTCATTTTCCAACTGGTGCGCGCCGCCAACAAGATGAACAGGCCCGCTGCTGCCGCACCGGAAGCGACGCCGGCACCGACCACGTCGGAAGTTTTGCTCACCGAAATTCGCGACACGCTGAAGGCGGCCAACAAGAGTTGACGTGCATGCATATCAAGGCACCACGCTGTCGGGCGCGCCGCTTGCCCCCCCGATCCGGCCATCGGCCATGATCGGGCGCTGGCTTGCCGTGGTGGTTCTTGCCGCCGTTCCCTTGGCGGCTGGCGGGCCGCTCGCTGCTGGTGTCGTGCTTGCCGATGCGGCGCCGCTTGCCGACGCCGCAGCACCACTCGCCGCGTGGAACACCAGCGACGCGCGCGCCCTGTCGAGCGTCATTGGCGGCATCGCGCAGGACGGGCTCGATCCGGCGGATTATGATCTCGCAGCGCTCGATGCAGCGCTTGCGGGGGGCGTATCCTCGGCAATCAATGTGGCGGCCAGCCGCAGCTTTCGACGGCTGGCGGCCGATCTGGCGCAGGGCCATGTTCGCGGCAGCAGCCGCATCAACTGGTTTATTGCCGGGCCGGTCGTTGATGCCGAACGTCTCGACAGTCTCGAGAGCCGCGCGCTTGCCGGCGATCAGGTGGCGGCGACCTTGCAGGGCCTGCTGCCACAGGGCCAGGATTATCGTGCGCTGAAAGCGGCGCTGGCGGCCACCCCGGCAACCGACCTGAAGAATCGCAATCGCCTGCGCGTCAACATGGAGCGCTGGCGCTGGCTGCCGCGCACGCTTGGCGATCGCGTGGTTTTCGTCAATGTGCCGGCGTTCACCGCATCGTTGCAGGAGGCGGGCACGGTGGTCGCCCGCTACCGGGTCATCATAGGCAAGACGACAACGCCAACACCGCAGTTTTCAACCGTGGTGAAAGGCGTGATCTTGAACCCCTGGTGGGAAGTGCCTGCCAGTATCGTCGCCGAAAGCGTGGGCGTCATGATGCGGCGTGAACCGGCCCGCGCCCGATCGCAGGGCTATGTTCGGGTCGCCACGCCGGGTGGCGGCACGCGGGTGCGCCAGGCCCCGGGGCCACGCAACGCGCTGGGCCAGATGAAGCTGGTGATGATCAACCCCTATAGTATCTACATGCACGACACGCCGTCGAAGGCCTTGTTTGAAAAGCCGGTGCGCGCTTTCAGCCATGGCTGCATCCGCGTCGATACACCGATCGATTTTGCGGCAAGGTTGCTGGTCGGCACCGATCGCTGGGATCGGCCGACGATCGATGCCGCTGTTGCCAGGGGTGCTGAGGCCCGGGCCGATCTGGCAGCGCCGGTGCCGGTTTATATCGCCTATTTCACGGCGATGCGCGCCGCGGATGGCAGCATTGCCAGCTACCCCGATATTTATCATCGCGACGAAGCAGTCATCGCGGCGCTGACCGACCGCGAAGGCGAAAGCCTGTCCGAATAGCGGCGCAGGTTTATCCCGCTATCGCTTCATTGGGGTAGGTGCCCCAGATCTGGTTGCGCAGGATATAGCCCGATCGGCCACCGTTCGACACACGGCACCAGACATTTTCACACAGGGTGATCGTCACCACCGTGCCGGGTTCGATTCGCCATGCCACCCGGGCTTGCAGATCGGGCGAGGTGTAAAGCGTGCGGATGCTGCCCGTCACATAACCGGTGCGTTCCCCGGTCAGCAGCGATTTGTTCATCCAGCCGAGGGCGCCATCAGGGTCACGCACCTGCCGCCAGATGCCATATTCGCGGACGATCTCCATCGGCAGGCCGCGGCGCTTATACTGCCATTGGATGGGGAAGCGCCGGTCATCGGGGCCGGTGCGCAGCATTGCGGAATTGGATTTCAGGCTGACAAAACGCGGTACCGGATAGGTTGTGGTGCCATCGGCGCGTTCGTCAGGCGCCGCGCCTGCCGGGGTGGCGAGGCCGGCAGCGACAAGAATGAGGGCAGGGATCGTTGAAATGCGCACGCCAATCTCTTGACGCACCCGGCGGCTCGGGGCAACCCTTTGCGTATGACTGGAACCCCGCCGCGCCCCCGCCCCAAGGTCATTGTCACGCGGCGACTGCCGCAGGCGGTGGAAACCCGCATGGCGGAACTGTTCGATGTCGAACTCAACCTTTCCGATGTCGCGCTTACCCAGGCGGAACTGGCTGGCGCTGCCGCTCGCTGCGATGTGCTGGTGGCAACGGTTACCGACCGGATCGACGCCGCCGTCATGACAGCGGCGGGCGCGGCGGGCCGCTTGAAACTGCTCGCAAACTATGGTGTCGGCACCGATCATATCGACCTCGCGGCGGCGCGCGCTGCCAATGTCGTGGTCACCAACACACCGGGCGTGTTGACCGATGATACCGCCGATATGGTGATGGCGCTGATCCTGTCGGTGCCGAGGCGGCTGGCCGAAGGCGAAAAGCTCGTGCGCGCCGGCGAATGGCGCGGCTGGTCGCCCACCGGCATGCTCGGCCACCGCATCACCGGCAAACGACTCGGCATCATCGGCATGGGCCGCATCGGCCGCGCTGTCGCGACGCGCGCCCGCGGCTTTGGCCTGACGGTGCATTATCACAATCGTCACCGGCTGCCATCCGAAGTCGAAGGCGAGTTGGAAGCGACCTGGTGGGACAACCTTGATGCCATGCTGGCGCGGGTCGATATCATCACCATCAATTGCCCACACACGCCCGAAACCCATCACCTTATCGGCGCCAAACAGTTCGGGCTGATGCAGCGGCAGGCCTATATCATCAACGCGGCGCGCGGCGAGATTGTCGATGAAAACGCCCTGTGCGAAGCGCTCGCCGCCGGCAAGATCGCCGGCGCCGGGCTCGATGTGTTCGAAAACGAACCGGCGGTCGATCCGCGCCTGATGGAATTGCCCGGCGTCGTGCTCATTCCCCATATGGGTAGCGCCACCTTTGAAGGCCGCCAGGCCATGGGCGAACGGGTCATTGCCAATATCCGCGTCTGGTTCGATGGCCATCGCCCGCCGGATCAGGTGCTGGAAGGCTGGGCCTGAGCGGGCTTTCCGGCGGATTTCGGCGAGGCACGGTGTAACATAAGCCGCACAGATCGCGAATCTCCGAGCATCGTCAGCCTGAAAGGTCCTGAAAAATGCTTGCCCGCTTCGTTCTCGCCGCCTGTGCCATCATTGCAGCGCCCGCAGCCCATGCTGCCGATGCCGCCCACCCTGTCGTTATCGAACTTTTCCAGTCGCAGGGCTGTTCCTCCTGCCCGCCGGCCAATGCCAATGTGAACGCTTTGGCGCAGCGCCCCGATGTGCTCGCCCTGTCGTTCGCCGTCACCTATTGGGATGGGCTCGGCTGGAAAGATGTTTTTGCCAAACCGCAATATACCGACCGGCAATGGGATTATGCGCGGGCGCTCGGCCATGCGCAGGTCTGGACGCCGCAAGTCGTCATCAATGGTCGCGCCGATATTACCGGCACACGAGCGGCGGCGCTGACCGCGTTGATCGCTGCCAATGATCGCGGCAATAGCGGCCCGGCGTTGGCCATCACTGCCGAGGATGTCGCGATCAGCGGCACGACGGCGCGCCCGGTCGATGTCTGGCTGGTGCGCTTTGAACCGCGCGCGATAGAGGTGTCGATCAAGGCGGGCGAAAACGTCGGTAAAACCCTGCCGCACCGCAACATCGTGCGCGAACTCGTCAAGCTGGGCCGCTGGAGCGGCGGCACGGCGCGCTTCACCCTGCCGGCGGCCAAGCTGCCCGGCCTGGCGACCGCTGCCTTTGTCCAGGCCGGTGCCGGCGGCCCGATCCTCGCTGCTACCAGCGCGCCAGTCGCGGCAGGATCAGCCGGGCGAGGCCGGTAACCGCCAGCACCGCGCCGCCATACCAGACCGCCACATACAAGGGGTCATCGTGCGGACAGTGAAAGGCAAAGACAAATGCACCAAAGCCGGCAGCGGCGAGCCCGGCAGCCGCGGCGGTTCGGTCGGGCCGGGTCGGGGCGCCGCGCCGCATCAGCACCGCGAGCGCCAGCACCAAAGGCAGCGACAACAAGCCGATATTGGCGAGGCAATCCAGCCCTTCGCGCCATTCCAGCCGTGCCAGCAGCGCTGACCGGCCGCCAGCCCCGGCATCGATAAGCCAGCCCAGCGCCAGCACCCACGGCGCGACCAGACCCAGCGCGCGCCACAGGCCCGATAGCCGCCGGGCGTTGCTTGTCGCCGGGTCGAGTGAAACCAGCATCGCCGCCGCCGCGATCAGCGCAATCAAGCCAAAGCTGCCGGCCTTCCACCAGAAAGCGGCGCTGGCCATGGCGCGCGGCATGTCATCGCGCAGCGCATTCAGGGACAGGAACACCATGGTTTCGGCGAGCATAAGCCCGGCGAGCAGCGCAGCTTCATGCGTCCAGCGCCGCGGCGTGACGGCATCAAGATCGGCCACCAGCGCATCAATCAGCGGATCGGCGGGTGCAAGATCAGTCGGCATCGGCATCGCTTTCAATCAGGCGGGCAAGGCGGGCGAGGCCGCGGTGAATATTGACCTTGACCAGCGCTGTGGATTGCCCGGTGCGCAGCGCGGCATCGTCGATCGACAGGCCATCAAGTTTGACCAGGCGGATCACGTCGGCTTGCGCCGGCTTCAGCGTCGCCATCAGGCCGCGCAATGCAGCGGCGCTCGTGATCGCGCTTTCATGATCGGGGGTGGACAGGGTCTCGGGCAGTTCATCGGCGGCGTGACGGCTGATGCTGCGCAGTCGGTCGATCCATTTGTAGCGGGCGACGCCGGCAAGCCAGGGGCCAAACGGCCGATCGGGTTGCCAGGTGTGGCGCTTGGTGTGGATCGCGACCAATGTATCCTGCACCGCGTCTTCCACCACAGATGGCGGCAGGCGGCGCGCGAAATAGCGCAGCAGCCAGGGTCGCAATTCGGCCAGCAGCCGACGATAGGGGCCGGTTTCACCGCGTTGACCGGCGGCCATCATGGCACCCCAGCCCTGCGGATCGGCGCCATGTTGCCGGTCATGTCGCATGGGTTTCAGACACTGGTTGGGGCCGATTCGCGATTGCGGTACGGCGCTATGTTCGGCGATGCGGCCCCAAAGGTTACAGCGAAATGTCAGGCGCCGGTCATTATCCGGTCAACAAGTTGCTTCACCGTCGGCACAAAGCCGTTCGAATAGAAAGGATCGGTGGCAAAGCGGAACGCGCTATGGCCGCCGAACATCAGATTCTGTTCGGTGTCGCCGCCATGGGCGATATCCTGAAGGGTCTTCTGGATGCAGAAGCTGCGCGGGTCCGCCAAGCGGCCGGTCGTGTTGGTTTCATTATCGGCCCAGCTTGAAAAGCCGCATTGCGACAGGCAGCCCATGCAATCGGACTGGTCCTTGCGAACCTCCTGCTTTTCCGCTGCGGACACAAAGACCAGCGTGTTGTCGGGCGTCTTCAAGGCATCGGTAAAGCCGGCGCCGAACCATTCGCGGGCGCGCAACAGATCATCGCGGGTGACATAATAATTTTTACGGCCAACGCCGACATCGAGCAGAAACTGATGGTCCCCCGTCGCGGCGGTTGAAAAGGCGATCTGGCGTTCTGAACGCGCTTCGAGGTTGCGCAGGAACGGATTACGCACTGCGCTGGAATAAAAGCCCGTCGGCGAAAATTTGTGGAGCAGGATATCGCCCTGCTGCAACGTCATCAGCCGTTGTTTCCAGCCTTCGGGAATCGGGCTTTCCTTCGTCAACAGCGGCCGGGTGCCGAACTGAAAAACGATCTGGCCAAGCTCGGGATTGTCGATCCAGTCGGTCCATTCATTCAGCGCCCAGACGCCGCCAGCCATGATGATCGGCACCGAATCGGCGATGCCGGCCTCGCGCATGGTGGCGCGCAGGTCACGCACACGCGGCAACGGATCTTGCGGCGCGCGCGGGTCTTCGGCGTTCGACAGGCCATTATGGCCCCCGGCGAGCCAGGGGTCTTCATAGACAACCGCGCCCAGCCATTCCGAAGCCTTGGAATAGGCGCGCTTCCACAGCGCGCGAAAGGCGCGGGCGCTGCTGATGATCGGGTAATAATGCACGCCGTGATGCGCCGCGATTTCCGACAGCTTGTAGGGCATGCCGGCGCCGCAGGTAACGCCGTTCACCAGGCCCTTGGTGCGCGACAACACCCCTTCGAGCACGCGCTGGGCGCCGCCCATTTCCCACAGCACGTTGATATTGATGGCACCCAGCCCGCGCTGCAATTCGCCCGACGCCATTTCATAGGCGCGCTGCACCTGCTGCACCGCACCTTCGACGGCGAATTCCACCAGTTCCTCATGGCGCTCGCGCCGCGTCAGCTTGGTATAGACCTGGGGGATGATGCGGCCCGTGGCGTCATAGCTGTCGGCATTGACCGCCGAAATCGTGCCAACGCCGCCGGCATGCGCCCAGGCCCCCGATGACAGATGGTTGGTCGCAGCGACGCCCTTGCCACCTTCGACCAGCGGCAGAACCTCGCGGCCGCCCATCGAAATCGTTTTCAGCCCGTTCAGCATCTTGATCCGATCAAAACCCACGCGCCCCCGCGCCTGTCATCCTCGCTATAGGGGGGCTGTTCGACAAATGCGCGCAAAAATCGCGCAGTTTACCGTTTTGCCGCGCCCTCAGACCGCCGGGGCCGCCAGCGCCGCCCGCCAGCGGCGCAGCGCGTCGCGCAACTGGCTGGAACGGGCAACGGGATCATCCTCATCGGGCAGCAGTTCGAGCACTTCAAACACCATGGCATCAGCGCCCAGCGCCTGCCAGGCGGCCTGCAGGGCGCGATTGCTGTGGCTGCCCAGCCTCAGGCTGAACCAGTGCCGGGTTTTTACCGTCGCGATATCATTGGCCTGGCCAAGCCATTGGGCGCCGCTGGCCGGACAGCGAATGGCGAAGATGCCGGCTTCCACCTTGCGGTCCTTGTACGCGGCAATGGCGGCTTTGCGATCGATGCTCATGCCGCTACCATAATATCATCCGGATAAAATTGACAGAGAAATTTATCCGGGTATAAACTCGGCGATGACCAGCCATATCGCTTTTATCGGCCACCGCCGCCTTGCCACCGGTTCGCTTGCCGACATTACCGCCGCCGTTGCGGCCGCAGGCAATGATCCGATGCCGCTGGTATTTGACATGCATAGTGGCGCGGTGGTCGATCTTGGGCCACCGCCGCCGGCATCGAACGTCACAGCGCTGCCGCGCGGCCGCGGCCGGCCGAGCCTCGGCGTGGTGCCGCGCGAAATAACGCTGTTGCCCCGCCATTGGGAATGGCTGGCGGCGCAACCCGGCGGTGCATCGGTGGCGTTGCGCCGCTTGATAGATACGGTCCGCAAGGACGCTGCCAGCGTGCAGCGCGCGCGCCGCGATGCTGTATATCGCTGCATGGTGGCACTCGCCGGCGATTTGCCGGGCTTTGAAGAAGCGGCGCGGGCGCTGTTTGCCGATGACAGCGCTGGCTTTGCGACGCATCTCGCGGCGTGGCCCGCCGATGTCCATGACCATCTGCTGGCCATGCTGGCGGGTTAATCGGGCGCCGGCGCCAGCTCGGGAGGCGCAGTGCTGCAAGTCGGCCATTCGGCTGGGGTTAAGCTGGGTTGGGCTCTGGTGCGCGGATAACAGCCACAGGTGCCCATGTTCCGGTTTTTTGCCTTGCTCATTCTCTTGTCGGCGCCAGCAGCGGCGCGCCCGGCAGCGCTGGCCGATGCCATTGTCGCCGAGCTCAATTTTGCCCGCACCAGCCCGCAGGATTATGCTGAAACGCTGCGCCGCCACCGCGCCAGCTATAACGGCCGCGATGTCGACGATCCAGATGAACCCGCCAGCCACACCAGCCAGGAAGGCGTTGCTGCCGTCGATGAAGCCATCGCTTTTCTGGAACGCCAGCCGTCGCTGCCGCCGCTGGCATCGGCGCCGCTACTGGCGCTGGCGGCGGCCGATCATGCCGCCGCCCAGCGCCGCCGCGGTGTCATCGGCCATCTTTCGGCCAATGGCGACACCCCGGGCCAGCGCGTCGTGCGGCGTGGCGGCGGGCCATATGTTTCCGAAACGATTGCTTATGGATTTGCCGTTCCGGTTGCCGTCGTGCGCCAGTTGATCATCGATGATGGTGTGGCCGATCGCAGCCACCGCGCCGTGATTTTCGATGCGCGTTTCCGCTTCGCCGGCGTCGGCTGTGGCGGCCATCCCGTCTATACGGCCATGTGCGTCATTGATTTCAGCCCTTCGCCCGACGGTCGGATGGCGCAACCGTCGACGGCCGGGTATCTGCCGCGCTAGACAGGTGCATGATCGATTCCCAGCCCCTCCCTGTCTTGTCTGCCGGCGAAAATTGTTGGCGCATCGCTCGTGCCGAAAAGGTGCGGGTCATCATCGATGCTGTCGATTATTTCCGCGTGCTGCGCCACGCGCTGGCCGCAGCGCGGCATTCGGTGCTCATCGTCGGCTGGGATTTTGACAACCGTATTCTTCTTGACCCCGATGATGACAGCGATACGCCGCCCAATCAGGTCGGCGCGCTGCTCGATGATCTGGCGGCAAAAAATCCGGCGGTCGCCGTGCATGTGCTGCGCTGGGATCTGGCGGCGCTATCGGTGCCGTTGCGGGGCTCGACCCCGATTGTCCTGCTCGATTGGCTGACGCACGACAATATTCATTTCAAGCTTGATAACCGCCATCCGATCGACGCCTGCCATCACCAAAAACTGGTGGTCATCGATGATTCGCTCGCCTTTTGCGGCGGCATCGACATCACCGCCGGCCGCTGGGACACGCCAGCCCACCGGGATGAGGAACCGCACCGGCGCGGGCCTGCCGGCGACGCCTATCCGCCGTGGCACGATGCGACCGTGGCGGTGTCCGGCGCGGCGGCGAAGGCCTTGGGGGATCTGGCCCGCGCCCGCTGGCAGGTGGCTACGGGCGATCTGCCGGCGCTGCCGCCGGCTGGTATCGATCATTGGCCGGCGGCGCTGGCTTCGGATTTCACCGATATCGATCTCGCCATCGCCCGCACCCTGCCAGCGTATGACGGCGTGCCGCTGGTCGCCGAAATCGAGGCGCTTTATCTTGCCGCCATCGCTTCGGCGCGCTGCGTCATCTATCTTGAAAGCCAGTATTTCAGCGCGCCGGTAATCGCCGATGCGCTGGCGGCTCGCCTTGCCGAAGCGGATGGGCCGGCGGTCATCATCATCAACCCGCGCACCGCCGATGGCTGGCTTGAGGCCAAGCTGATGGATTCGGCGCGCGCGGTGCTGTTGGCGCGGTTGCACGCAGCCGACAGCCATGGCCGTCTGCGCTTTTGCACCCCGGTGACGGCGCTGGGCGCCGATATTTATGTTCATGCCAAGATCCTGGTGATCGACGACCGGTTGCTGCGCGTCGGATCATCCAACCTAAACAAGCGGTCGCTGGCCACCGATAGCGAGTGTGACCTCGCCATCGAAGCAAAGCCTGACGATACGGCCAGCCGCGCCGCCATCACGCGCATCCGTGATACGCTGATTGCCGAACACCTCGGGCTTGCGCCGGCGGATTGGGCAGCGGCGCTGGCGGCGGGTGATCTGCTCGCGGCGTTCGACGCCATGATCGGCACACGGCCGCGCACGTTGCGGCACTTTGTGGCAGCGCCGCTCGACGCCGTGGAATTGGCGCTGGCCGAGGCGCAGATCAGCGACAGCGCCTTTGAAGGCTTTGCGAAAGCCGCCGACGCCGCGCTGCCCCAAGTCTTGATGCCGCCGCGCCGGTTTCGCGGCTGGATCGCGGCCGGCATCACCGCTGCCGGGCTGGCGCTGCTGATCCGCCGCCGCCGCTGATACGAAAAAGGGCCGCCCCGATCGGGACGGCCCTTCTGTCGTTTCAGCCGGAGCCCGAGATCAGTCGCGCGGGCCGGTCAGGAAGTCGGGCAGGCTGCCGCCTTCCGGTGCGTCTTCACGCGGTGCACGCTCAGGGCGCGGGCCACGATCATCGCGGCCCCCATCACGACGCGGACCACGATCGTCACGGCGCGGGCCGCGATCGCCACCATCGCGGCGCGGGCCACGATCGCTGCGCGGGCCGCGATCATCGCCGCCTTCACGCGGCGGGCGCGTGTCGGCGATTTCTTCGCCGGTGTCCTGATCGACCAGACGCATCGACAGGCGCACCTTGCCGCGTTCATCGACGGCAAGCACCTTGACCTTGACCTGCTGGCCTTCGGTCAGCACTTCCTTGACGTTGGCGACGCGCTCGTTCTTGATTTCGGAGATGTGGACGAGACCGTCCTTGCCCCCCATGAAATTCACGAACGCGCCAAAATCGACCATCGACACGACCTTGCCGGTGTAGATCTTGCCGACTTCGGCTTCCATGGTGATGCCTTCGATCCACTTGCGCGCGGCGGCGATCTTTTCCGGATCCGACGAGGCGATCTTGACGGTGCCATCATCATCGATGTCGACCTTGGCGCCGGTCGTCGCGACGATTTCGCGAATGACCTTGCCGCCGGTGCCGATGATATCGCGGATCTTGTCCTTGGGCACCTGCATCGTTTCGATGCGCGGCGCGTGCGACGACATTTCCTCACGCGTGTGATCGAGTGCCTTGGCCATTTCACCCAGAATATGGGCAATGCCCGCCTTCGCCTGGCCGAGCGCGACCTTCATGATCTCTTCGGTAATACCGGCGATCTTGATGTCCATCTGGAGGGCAGTGACGCCTTCCGAGGTGCCGGCAACCTTGAAGTCCATGTCGCCGAGATGATCTTCATCACCCAGAATGTCGGACAGGACGGCAAAATCCTTGCCTTCGAGGATCAGGCCCATGGCGATGCCGGCGACCGGACGGGTCAGCGGCACGCCCGCATCCATCAGCGCCAGCGACGCGCCGCAAACGGTGGCCATCGAAGACGAACCGTTGGATTCGGTGATGTCCGACAAAACGCGGATCGTGTACGGAAAGGCTTCCTTGGATGGCAGCACGCCATGCACGGCGCGCCAGGCGAGCTTGCCATGGCCGATGTCGCGGCGGCTCGGCGCCCCGAAACGACCGACTTCGCCCACCGAATAGGGAGGGAAGTTATAGTGCAGCATGAAGCGTTCGTAGCGCAGGCCATCGAGACCATCGATCATCTGTTCGGAATCGGCAGTGCCCAGCGTCGTGGTGACGATCGCCTGGGTTTCGCCGCGGGTGAACAGCGCCGAACCATGGGTACGCGGCAACAGGCCGACCATCGCTTCGATCTGGCGAACGGTCTTGGTGTCGCGGCCATCGATACGGCTGCCGCTCTTGAGAATGGCACCGCGAACGATTTCGCCTTCGAGCTTCTTGAAGAGCTTGCCAGCCTTTTGCTGGGTGGCGCTGTCTTCACCGGCAAACAGCGGCTTCATCTTGGCCTTGGCATCGCCAAGCGCCTGCTGGCGCTCCGACTTCTTGGTCAGCTTGTAAGCAGCGGTGATGTCCTTGCCCACGGCCTTTTTGATCTGGGCGAGCATGGCGGTATTATCCGGCATGGCGAGTTCCCAGGGATCCTTGGCGGCCTTTTCGGCGAGCGCGATGATCGCATCGATCACCGGCTGAATACCACGATGCGCGAACATCACGGCGCCGAGCATTTCGTCTTCCGAAAGCTCCTTGGCTTCGGATTCGACCATCATCACCGCATCATGGGTGCCGGCGACA
>JBBQMB010000006.1:0-41701 GCA_038328515.1 Sphingomonadales bacterium | reverse complement strand
GCGGCGATGAACTTCATTATGGGTCTCCTGCACCGGAACAGTGGCGGAATGCCGCTGGTCGGTTGCTGCCCCCCACATCGCCGGGCTAGATGATGCTGTCGTTGGAGATTGCGCCGGATGCAGGATGAAATTCGTGAGGTGGCGCCAGCTGCATTTCACGCTGCGCCAAGTGCACCGCCACTGCGCGAGCGGGTTGTGCGCGGGCTGGCTATCGGCACTGTCGCTGCCGTGGTGCTGGCGATCATCGGCGCGCTCAATACCGATGAGGTGGCATTTCCGCTGCGTCTGGCCTATTGGCTTTCCGTCGTCTTGCCGGGGTCGGTCCTCGGCCTGTTCGTTCAGTCGGCGATCGCGGCCTGGGGTCGGCTTGCTGATCGGCGCTGGTTGGAAATGGCTGTCGTGGCGATCATTGTCGCCTTGCCGCTGACGTTCATCGTCGTCGTTGCCAGCATGTTGATGTTCGGTTTCAGGACGCTGTCGGTCGGAATCCTGCTCGGCTTTGGTGCCAATGTGCTGATGTTCAGCCTCATCATGACGATAATCAACTACATCTCGTCACCGCCCCAAATGCCCATCCACACTGCCGCACCGGGTGCAGGACCGAAATCGGCTCCGGCGGTCGAGGTCGCGGCTCTACCGCTGATGGTCGGCAATGCTGCCTTGCCGACCGGCCTTGCCGACCGGTTGCCGCCGCGCTTTGCCAGCGGACGGCTGATCGCGCTTGAAGCCGAGGATCATTACCTGCGCATCCACACCGATCTTGGCAGCGACATCATCCTGATGCGCATGGTCGACGCTGTGGCCTTGCTCGATACCGTGCCGGGCGCGCGCGTGCATCGATCATGGTGGGTGGCGCGCAGCGCGGTCGATGGCAGCAGCAGCAGCGATGGTCGCACCACGCTGCGCCTCGCAACCGACCTGGCTGTTCCCGTCAGCCGGTCGATGCGGCCGGCGCTGGCGGCGCAGGGGTGGTTCTTGTGAGGGCGAGGCCACCTTGCCGTGGCGCCGTTTCTCGATGGCAATTTCCAGCCGCGACACGGCGCGCAACGCCTGTGCTATCGCAGGCTTTCGCATCGGGCGTCGCGTGATGCGGGTCGGGATTGTTGGCGCGGGGATGGCGGGCCTCAGCTGTGCGGCGGCCCTGCGCCGGCACAAGTTTCAGATAGCGTTGTTCGACAAAGGCCGCGGACCCGGCGGACGCATGTCGACCCGCCGCATATCGACCACCCTTGGCGACGCCAGTTTTGATCATGGCGCGCAGTATTTCACGGCCCGCGATCCGGTTTTTGCCGCCCAGGTCGCGACGTGGCAAGCAACCGGCATCGCCGAGCGCTGGCCGGCGGCCGGCCCGGAAGCGTGGGTCGGCGCGCCGGCCATGAACAGCCCGGTCCGCGCCTTGTCGGCCGGCCTCGATGTTCGTTGGGGCACGCGGGTGATCCGGCTCGAGCCGGCGCGCGATGGTGGCTGGTGGCTGCACGGTGAGGGCATGGCGCCCGAGCGGTTCGATGCCGTTGTAATCGCGGTGCCGGCCGAACAGGTCAGCGCGTTGGTTGAAGCCTGGCAGCCAGGGTTCGCGGCGCAGGCGCGCGCGGCGCAATCGATGCCCTGCTGGACGATGATGGCAGCGTTCGCGCAACCTTTGCCCTTTGGTCCCGATTGTCTGCGCGACATGGCCATCATTGGCTGGGCCGCGCGCAATTCTGCGAAACCGGGTCGCACCGGGCCTGAAGCATGGGTTGTCCAGGCAACGCCCGAATGGTCCACAACCCATCTCGAAGCTGATGCGACCGGGGTTGCTGAAACGCTGCTGGCGGCGCTTGCAGAAGCGACCAACGCCAAACTGCCCGCGGCGCTGGGTCTTGCTGCGCACCGCTGGCGCTATGCTCGTTCGAGCGGGGCCGGCGCGGTGATGCGATGGGACGGCGACCGCCGGATCGGGCTTTGCGGCGACTGGCTGATCGGCCCCAGGGTGGAATCGGCGTGGCTTTCGGGTTTTCACCTGGCGACTGCAATCATCGCCGGCGAGGGCGCGTTGCAGGGCGCGTGATCCGTCGAGCCCTTGCAGCCCCCAGTCATCAACATCGCAGCCTTGCCTTCGCGCCGGCTGGCTAGATTGCCAAGGTGACAAGCCGGACGTAGCGGGGCACGATGGGCTATCGCTGCTCGTGGCGGTATCAAAAGGGGAAGATTCGCGATGTTTTCGCATATCATGGTCGGCACCAACGACCTCGACCGCGCCAAGCGTTTTTATGATGGGCTGCTGGCAACGCTGGGCGCCGGGCCGGCAATGGTCGATGGCCACCGGATTTTCTACATGATGCCAACCGGCATATTTTCAGTCTCGAAACCCATCGATGGCCAAGCTGCGACGGTGGCCAATGGCGCGACCGTGGGTTTTGCCTGCGGCTCGCCCGAACAGGCCGATGCCTGGCACGCCGCCGGTCTCGCCAGCGGCGGCATGACATGTGAAGACCCCCCCGGCGTGCGCACCGGCGGCATGGGCAGCCTGTATCTTGCCTATCTGCGCGATCCTGATGGCAACAAGCTGTGCGCGCTGCACCGCATGTAACCAGGGTCAGGACCTATCAATCTCATGCCCCGTCATGGCGTCAGGCAGTCAAATGGCTAGGCGCGCGAGCGCTGGCGGGCCGGCGGCCCCCGCCAAGCTTGCGCAACGAGGCCATTTGGCTGCCTGACGCCACCCGAAGGGCGGCCCGGAGCGGCTCGGCACAGCGCTCGTTCGCTTGGGAGCGCCTGAAAGGCG
Organism: Sphingomonadales bacterium; assembly: GCA_038328515.1. Classification (GTDB taxonomy): domain Bacteria; phylum Pseudomonadota; class Alphaproteobacteria; order Sphingomonadales; family Sphingomonadaceae; genus Sandarakinorhabdus. The sequence continues at coordinate 38,937 of JBBQMB010000006.1, read as the reverse complement.
CCCCACTGCGCTCACTCACTCGTGCCGAGCCGCTCCGGGCCGTGCCGGGGCATGAGATTGATAGGTCCTGACCCTAGCCAAGTTCGAGGCCCAGTGTGCGCGACAGATCGTCGAGCGCCTGGGCTTCGCTGGTCACCTTTATCGCCGTCATGCCCAAGGCGGCGGCGGGTTTGCAGTTGATGCCGAGATCATCGAGATAAACGCAATCAGCCGGGGCAACGCCGATTGTGTCGCACATCAGTTGATAGATGCGCGGATCGGGCTTTCTGATGCCGGCTTTTGAACTCTCGATGACATGATCGAACCGCGCCAGGATCGCCGCCACCGCAGCGGTTTTGGCCGGGTCGCGCGTCATGCCGGCACCGTCGCCAACGCGGGCGTTGTTGGTGATGCAGCCCAGCTTGTAACCGGCGGCGCGGCAGCGATCGAGCGCCGCCACCATGGCGGGGCGGATATCGCCCGCCAGCAGCGCCAGCACATCGGCACCGCGGATGGCATGGCCCAGCGCCGCTGCCTCGGCGGCAAAGGCGCGATCAAAGCCGTCGGCATCAAGGTCATCGCGTTCCAGCCTGGCCCAGGCATTATTGTCGGGATCAATGCTGTTGATGCGGCGGATGATATTGTGCGGCAGGCCCTGTTCGGCTTCATGGCGATTAAAGGCATCGAACGGCGACGAGGTGATAACGCCGCCGAAATCCCATAAAACCGCCGTGATCGTCATGTGCTCGCGTCCCTGTGTGCCGTGCACTGCGGCGCTACGCCGCAAAGCCGCGCGGCGCCAGCCGTTATCGATGGCAAGCAGCGCTGCGACATATGTGCACTGTAACAAGCCTTGCATATAATAAGCATGTATATTATGTGCGCCGACATGAATGACAGTGTCGCTATTCTGGTTGCTGATTCGTCGCGGTTCTTTCGTCGGCGCTTCGATGCGCGTGCCCGCCGCATCGGGGTCAGCCGGGCGCAATGGCAGGTGCTGTTTGCGCTATCGCGAAACGAAGGCATCAACCAGGCCGGGCTGGCCGAAGCATTGGATGTCGAAACCATCACGGTTGGTCGCATGGTCGACCGGTTGGCCGATGCCGGGCTGGTCGAACGCCACGCCGATCCGGCTGATCGCCGCGCCTGGCGGTTGCACCTCACCGACCGCGCCCACCCGATTCTCGAAGAACTGCGCGCGGTTGGCGAGATCGTCATGGCAGAAGCCCTTGCCGGGTTCACGGCGACTGAAATCGATAGCATGGCAGCGCTGCTGACGCGGCTGCGCACCAATGTTTCGCCGCGCGGCGATGCCGACGCCACGCCCGCCCCCCGCATGATGAGCCACCGCTGATGCACGCCATTGTCGACCGCGACGCCCTTGCTGCCAAGGCCCCGCGCCGCTGGCGGCGCCCGGTGTTGATGCTTGTCGGCCCGGTAGTGGTCGCTTGTGTCGGGCTGTGGTTATGGCTGGGTTCGGGCGATAGCGTCACGACCGACAATGCCTATGTCCAGCAGGACAAGGTGTCGATCAGCAGCGATATCAATGGCCGCGTTGCCGAAGTGCTGGTGCGCGAAAGCCAATCGGTGAAGCGCGGCGACGTCTTGATCCGCATTGCGCCGCAAACTTTCCAGATCACGCTTGACCAGGCCAATGCCAATGTTGCCGAAGCCCGGTTGCAGGTCGCGGGCTTGCGCGAAGGGACGATCGGCAAGGACGCCGATGTGTCTGGCAAACGCGAAGCGGTCGCCTTCGCCCGCATCGATCTCAAACGTCAGCAGGACCTTTTGAAGGACGGTTTCACGACGCGGGCGCGGCTGCAGATGGCCGAACATGCACTCAGCCAGGCCGAAAGTGACCTTGCCGGCGCGCAATCGGCTGCCGCCAGCGCGCGGACTGCCGCCAATGTTTCGGGCACCCATCCGCTGATCCTCGCCGCGCTGGCGCAGCGTGACCGGGCGGCGCTCGATGTCGCGCGCACGGTTGTGCGCGCGCCCGCCGATGGTGTCGCCAGCCAGACCGACAAGGTCCAGGTTGGCCAGATGATCATCGCCGGCGTGCCGACGCTGTCGCTGGTCATCAGCGACCGCCGCTATGTCGAGGCCAATTTCAAGGAAACCGACCTTGAAAAGATGCGCATTGGGCAAGCAGCGACGATCAAGCTCGATGCCTATCCGTCGCAGCCACTGACGGGCCATGTCGAAAGCATCGGCGCCGGCACGGGCAGCGAATTTTCGGTGCTCCCGGCGCAGAACGCCACCGGCAACTGGGTCAAGGTTGTCCAGCGCGTGCCGGTGCGCATCGCGATCGACAGCAGCAACGTGCCGCTGCTGGCAGGCCTTTCGGCGACCGTTACGGTAACCACCAAGACCGACCGCAAGCCCTGACCATGGCGAGCGCCGCCAGCTTTGCCGCCGCGCCCGAAGACGGGACGGCCAACCGCCTTGCCATCACCGCCGTCGTCATCCTCGCGTCGTTCATGACGGTGCTCGATTCGACCATCGCCAATGTCGCGCTGCCCTTCATGCAGCCGAGCCTTGGGGCGGCGTCCGATACCATCGCCTGGGTGCTGACCAGCTATATCGTCGCCACCGCCATCGCGACGCCGCTCACGGGCTGGCTGGCGGAAAAGATCGGGCGGCGGCAATTGTTCCTGGTGTCGGTGGCGGGGTTCGTTGCGGCATCGATGCTGTGTGGCCTGGCGCAATCGCTTGAACAGATGGTGTTGTTCCGAATGTTGCAGGGCGCCTTTGGGGCGTTCATTGCGCCGCTCGCCCAAGCCTTCATTCTCGATGCCTGGCCGCGCGCCAAACACGGCCAGGCGATGGCATTATGGGGCGTTGGCATCATGGTCGGGCCGATCCTTGGCCCGGTTTTTGGCGGCTATCTGACCGAAAATTTTGACTGGCGCTGGGTGTTTTTCATCAACCTGCCGTTTGGCGTGATGGCTTTGCTGGCCGGGGCGGCGATCCTGCCCGATCTGCGCGCCAACCCGCGCCGGTTCGATTTTCTGGGCTTCGGCTTGTTGGCAGTCGGTGTCGCGGCGTTGCAGCTTTGCCTTGATCGGGGTCAGCAACTCGATTGGTTTGCGAGTTGGGAGGTACGGATCGAAGCCGGTGTGGCGGCCGCCGCGCTCTGGGCCTTTGCCATTCATGTCGCGACCCGCACCGGCACGATTCTCGATCGCCGCATGCTGGCCGATCGCAACATGGTCACCGGCATGGGCTTTGCTGCGCTGATCGGCGTGCTGATGATTTCCACGACAGCGCTATTGCCGACAATGCTCGAAAAACTGTTCAGCTATCCGGCGATGACGACGGGGTTCATCATGGCACCGCGCGGCGCTGGCATCATGCTGTCGATGGTGGTTGTCGGCCGGTTGATCGGCAAGGTCGATCCGCGGCTGTTGATGTTGATCGGGCTGATGCTGGCCTCGGCTTCGCTGTATGAAATGAGCCATTTTTCGCCGCAAATGGATAATCGCCCGCTGATCCTTACCGGGCTGGTGCAGGGCATTGGCATGGGGCTGGTGTTCGTGCCGCTCAACACCATCGCTTTTGCCACGCTCCCGGCCGATCTGCGTACCGATGCTGCCGGCTTTTTCCAGCTGCTGCGCAACCTTGGCGGATCGATTGGCGTCAGCCTGTCGGTCGGCGTTCTGGCGCGCCAGGTGCAGGTATCGCACGCCGATCTTGGTGGCGCGCTGACGCCGTTCACCACGCCATGGGCCGATGGTGGCGTCGCTGCCGCCATTGGCAGCAGCGGCGAAATGGTCACGGCAATGCTCGACGGGGCCGTCAATGCCCAGGCGGCAATGATTGCCTATGTCGATGTCTTCTACATGCTGTTCTGGATCACCGTGTCGACGATGCCGATGTTGCTGTTGCTCAAAAAGCCGGCAGGCCCGCCGCCAGAGGCCGAAATGATGATGGAATGATACGCCTGGTTGCTTAATATTGCGGCGCTCGTCACAACGGCGCCATGAACCTAGCTCGCTTCCCCCGCCGCCGTTACACCCATGGCTTCACGCCGATCGAGGCGATGCCCCGCCTCTCGGCTGCGCTCGGCGGGCCGGAGTTGTTCATCAAGCGCGATGATCTGCTCGGGCTGGCGGCGGGCGGCAACAAGACTCGCAAGCTGGAATTTCTCGTCGCTGATGCCCTGGCACAAGGCGCTGATACGCTGATTACCGTTGGCGCGCCGCAATCCAACCATTGTCGGCTGACGCTCGCTGCTGCCGCCAAGGAGGGGCTGGCGTGCCGGTTGATCATCGAGGAACGCGTCGCCGGTAGCTTTGATACAGCAGCGCTGGGCAATAATTTGTTGTTCGACCTGATGGGCGCCGCCAACGTGCGCGTCGTGCCGTTGGGCAGCGACCTTGGTGCCGAGATGGAAAAGGATGCGAAGGTCGTGCGCGCCGCCGGTGGCAAGCCTTACACCATCGTCGGTGGCGGCTCCAATCCGTTGGGGGCGCTGGGTTATGCGGCCTGTGCGGCCGAAATCGTCACCCAGGCCTTTGACATGGGGGTGCCGTTCGATCGCATCATCGTCGCCAGCGGCAGCGCCGGGACTCATTCGGGCATATTGGCCGGCCTCGCGGCGCTCAATGCCGGCATCCCGGTGATCGGTATCAATGTCCGGCGCCCGCGTGCCGAACAGGAAGGCAATGTGTTCAAGCTGGCGGTCGCGACGGCGGCGCTGCTGGGCACGCCCGCACCGGCCCGCGAAGCTGTTGTCGCGCTCGATGATTGGGTCGGGCCGGGTTATTCATTGCCGACCGCCGATATGGTCGCGGCGGTGCGTATGCTCGCATCGAGCGAGGGGATTTTGCTCGATCCGGTCTATTCGGGCAAGGCCATGGCCGGGCTGATCGGGTTGGTCCGCGCCGGGCATTTCGCTGCCAGCGAACGCCTGTTGTTCGTCCATACCGGCGGCAGCCCGTCGCTCCACGCCTATGCGCATGATTTGCGCGATCCGGCGCTCAACCAGGCGTGACCTGCTGGCGGCCGATCGGCATCATCGGCGGCATGGGGCCGGCGGCAACGGCTGATTTCATGGCGCGGCTGGTGGCCGGCATCGGTGCGGCGCAGGATGCCGACCATCCGCGGGTGTTGATCGACAGCAACCCGCACGTCCCCGATCGCAACGCCGCGCGTACCGGCAAAGGTGCTTCGCCCGGCCCGGTGCTGGCGGCGATGGCACAGGGGTTGGTCGCGCAGGGTGCCGAGGTGCTCGCCATGCCGTGCAACGCCGCGCACGGCTGGGCCGCCGATATTGTGGCGGCAACGCCGGTACCGTTCATCAGCATGGTCGACGCCGCCGTGGCGGCAGCGGTCGCGACCGGGGCGACACGGGTCGGCATCATTGCCATTGGCGCAACGCTCGATGCGCGGCTTTATCAGGATCGGTTGGCGTCCGTCGGCATCGCGGCGATCGAATGCGACCGCGCCGCAGTGCAGCCGCTGGTCAACGCCATCAAGGCGGGCGACACCGGCGCCGCTGTTCGGGCCGGGCTGGCGGCAGAGGCGGCACGATTGGCCTTTGCAGGGGCGGGCGCGGTTATCGCTGCGTGTACCGAAGTGCCGCTGGTGCTGCGCGCCGCCGATGTGCCGGTCGCCTATATCGATGCGACCGCAGCGCTGGTGGCCGCAACGCTGGCAGCGGCGCGGCACAACGCCGGCTTGGGCACGGCGTAGAAACGCTCGCTGGGATTTTGCCGGCAATTTTGGCAAGGTGCGCTTACAAATCGAATTATGGGGCAGCATGATGGTGTCGATGAATTTTCCCCGCCGTGTCGCCAATTGGGTGGCTGCGCTGCTGTTGCTGGTCGCAGCGGTAGCGCCGGTGCAGGCGGCACCTGCCGATTTTGTCGGCACGTGGCGGGTTGCGCTGGCGTTGCCCGGCGGCGCGCTGCCCTTCGGGCTCGAGGTCAAGGCGCGGGGTGACAGGCTTTCAGCCGTGCTGATCAACCCGCCCGAACGCCTTGCGGTGGAAACCGTGACGCTTGATGGCGACGTGCTGACGTTGGGTTTTCCGTCCTATGGCGCAAAACTCGTGTTGCGCCGCACCGGCGCGGGGCTTGCGGGTGAAGCTAATATGCTGCGCAGCACCGGCCCGGTGACGATTGCGGCAACGGGGTCGCGCGGTGCATGGCGCTTTGCCGAGATTGCGGGCAAGCCGGCGGCGGACCTGAGCGGTCGCTGGCAGTTGCGCTTTGGCGCACAGGGCCAGCAGGGCGAAGCGGTGTTCCGCCAGACGGGCAGCCGCATTACGGGCGCCATACAGTTGCCGAGCGGCGATTTTCGCTATCTCGCCGGCGATGTCATGGGCAACCAACTGAAACTTTCGACCTTTGACGGCAATGCCGCAACGCTGTGGACCGCGACGATCGCCGGTGGCACGCTGACCGGCGCGCAATTTACCGCGACCGGCAGCAAGACCGGTACCGCCTGGACGGCAACGCGCGCCACGCGCGAGAAAATGGCTGCGGTCGTCGTTGAAAAGACCAGCGGCAAACGCTTCGATTTTCGGTTTCCCGATAGCAAGGGCCAGATGGTTTCGCTGTCCGACAAGCGCTTTGCCGGCAAGGTGGTGGTGGTGACGCTGGGCGGCGCCTGGTGCCCCAATTGCCACGACGAAGCGCGTTTCATGGGCCCCTATGCGGCGGCGCACAAAGCTGCCGGGCTGGAAGTCGTGGCGCTGCATTTCGAATATGGCACCGATACGGTACGCAATAATGCGCTGATGGATAGCTATGCCCGGCGCTATAAACTCGCCTACCCGCTGTTGCTGGCCGGTGAACCGACGCCGGAAAGCACCGCAGCAGCGCTGCCCGGGGTCGGACCGGTGAAGGTTTATCCCACCACCTTGTTCATCGGCCGCGATGGCAAACTGCGCGAAGTTCATGTCGGTTGGGCCGGGCCGGCAATGGCGGCGCAAAATATCCGGGCGAAAGCCGAATTTGATGCGCTGGTGACCAGATTGCTGCGCGAAAAGGCCTGATGGCAACAGGCTTGCGCGCTGGCTGTGCCTTGCGTGGCAATCCACGGCCAATTGCGCGCTGGCCCCGGGGTTTGAAACGCCATATCAAACGGGCGCAACGCCCTGGGAACGCCGCCATATGAAGACCATCGCTGCCGTGCTCGATGCCAGCCATGCGGTGCGGCCCTTTGCCCAGACCCGGCCGTTACGGCTGGCGGAACTCGATCTGGCGCCGCCGGGACCGCATGAACTGCTGGTGCGTATCGAAGCCGCTGGGCTGTGCCATTCCGACCTGTCGGTTGTGAATGGCGATCGGGTGCGCCCGGTGCCGATGGCGCTGGGCCATGAAGCCTGTGCAACCGTGCTGGCGACCGGGCCCGACAGCCGCTTTGCCGTGGGGGACCGGCTCGTTCTCGCCTTTTTGCCGGCGTGTGGGCATTGCGTGCCGTGCGTTTCGGGCGAAGGCTGGCTGTGTGCCAATGGCGCCGCTGCCAATGGTCGCGGGGAATTGCTGGGGGGTGGCCGGCGGCTTTCGGAATGCGGGCAACCCGTGCATCACCACCTCGGGGTATCGGCCTTTGCCGGCCATGCTGTCATCGATGAACGATCGGCGGTAAAGATCGACAGCGATGTGCCACCCGAAATTGCCGCCCTGTTCGGCTGTGCGGTGCTGACCGGGGTGGGCGCGGTGTTCAATTCGGCGCTGGTGCGGCCCGGCGAAAGCGTTGCGGTCTGGGGGCTGGGCGGCGTCGGCCTGGCGGCGTTGCTCGGTGCCGTTGCGGCCGGGGCGGAACCCGTTATCGCCATTGATCCGGTGGCGGAAAAACGTGCGCTGGCGCTGGAACTGGGCGCGCGCGCGGCGGTCCACCCCGATGATGCCGAAGCGACAATCAAGGCGATTACCGGGACTGGCACTCGGGTCGCCATCGAAAGCGTTGGTTCGGGCAAGGTGCTCGCCGAGGCATATCGGCTGACTGCGCGCGGTGGCCGTACGGTGACTGTCGGCCTGCCCAACCCGGCTGATCCCCTCACCATTCCGGCGATCAGCCTCGTTGCCGATGCCAAGACGCTGATGGGCAGTTACATGGGATCGGCGATCCCGGCGCGCGATGTGCCGCGCTACATCGCGCTGTGGCGCGCCGGGCGGCTGCCGGTGGAACGATTATTGTCGGGCACGCGGCCGCTGGCGCAGATCAATGCGGCGCTCGATGATCTCGCCTCCGGGGCGGCGATCCGGCAGATCTTGATACCGGAGTGATGGCCGCTGGCCTGGGCTTTGCCGGCGGGATCGCCGGGCTGATCATCGGCAGCTTCATTGCCGCGCTGACCTGGCGCTGGCCGCAAGGGCGCAGCATCGCTACCGGCCGCTCGGCCTGTGATGCGTGCGGGCATGTGCTGGGCCCGCGCGATCTGGTGCCGGTGGTCAGCCTGTTGTGGCTGCGCGGTCGCTGCCGGCATTGTGGCGCCGCGATTGTGCCGCGGCATCTGCTCATCGAACTCGCCGCCGCGGGCATCGGCGCGCTGGCGCTGGGGTTGCACCCGGGGGTCATCGGGCTTGGCGGCGCGCTGTTTGGTTGGGGGTTGCTGGCGCTGGCGGTGCTCGATGCCGAACATTATTGGCTGCCCGACCGGCTGACCCTGCCGTTGCTGGGGCTGGGGCTTGTGGCCGGGGCATGGCTGGCGCCGGCTTTGGTTGATCGCGGCATCGGCGCTGCGATCGGCTTTGCCAGCCTGACGCTGGTGGGTGGCGGTTACAAGCTGGCAACCGGGCGCACCGGCATGGGGGGCGGCGATCCCAAGCTATTCGCGGCAATCGGCGCGTGGCTGGGCTGGTTTCCGCTGGCCTTTGTGCTGTTGCTGGCGGCGCTGCTCGGGTTGGCGCTGGCGCTCGCGGACCGGTTACGCGGCCGGCCTGTTGGCCGCCACAGCCGGGTGGCGTTCGGCGCGCTGCTGGCGGTGGCGGCCTGGCCGTTCTGGCTCGTGCAGCTAAATGCGCAATCATCGGTTATACAATTGCCATGACCGGGCCGGATTCAGCATGTTTTGCGGGGGCGCAGCGGCTGCCGTCGCGGGCAGTGACCATGTTCATGCGGCGTGATTTCCTGTCGGGCGCCGAATGTGCAGCGCTGATCGAGCGGATTGATGCGCATCGCCGGCCATCAGGGCTGGCCGATCATGATGGCGATCCGGGTTTCCGGACCAGCGAGACCTGCGATCTTGATGATGCGGACCCGCTGGTTGCGGCGATCATGGCGCGGCTGGCGGGCTATGCCGGGCTCGATGTTGCCCATGCCGAGCCATTGCAGGGGCAACGCTATGCGGTTGGGCAGGAATTCAAGCCGCATACCGACTATTTCGAGCCATCGGGCGCCGATTATGCGCGCTATTGCGCGGTGTCGGGGCAGCGAAGCTGGACGCTGATGGTCTATCTCAACGTGCCCCGGGCCGGCGGCGCCACGCGTTTCAAGCGGCTCGACAAGCGTTTCCAGCCCGAAACCGGCAAATTACTGGCCTGGAACAACCGAAATGACGATGGCAGCCCCAACCCGATGACGCTGCATCAGGGCATGCCGGTGCGTGCCGGTACCAAATATATCATCACCAGCTGGTTCCGCGACCGGGTCTGGCCGCGCTGAAGCGGCGGTTGATGCGCCAAAACACCCGGCATGATGGCGTCACATCGGGCGTTCGGTGGGGCGTTTGGGGCCGTTTTTTGCAGCCAATCAGAATTTGGCGCTGACACCCAGGTTGAAGGTGCGGCCGAGCACATAGGTGTTATTGTCGATCCGCGATGTGTTGAGCGTCTGGAATTCCTGATATTTGGTATTGGTCAGGTTGCGCGCCTCGATCTTGGCTTCAAGGTTGATGCCGCCGACAGCAAAGCCCTGCCGAATGACCAGATCGAGCCGCAGGCCGGGTTTTTCAATCAGGTCGGGCTGGCCATTGGGACCGCGCTGGGTGGAACGGTTGCTGGCATAGTTTAGCAGCAAAGTCTGTTCCGACAGGCTGTCCTGATCCTGAAAGCCGAGTTGCAGATTGGCGACATGGTCCGATTGGCCGGTCAATGGCTGGCCATCGCGGAACAGGTCGGATGCCGGCCGTACTTCACCCGAAAACGGGAAGATCGTGGTGTCGCCCGCCTTCACGTTGATTCGCGAATCGCTGTAGGTGTAGTTGATGTTGACGAGCAGGCGGCGGCTGGCGAGAAACGCTGCATCCGACAGGGCATCGAGCGGGAAATATTTCTGCACTTCGAATTCGAAACCATAGAGCCGCGCCTTGGGGGCATTGGCAAACGTCGTGTTGAAGGTGCCGCCAACGTTGAACGCCACTGTTTCGATGGGGTTGGTGATGCTTTTGTAAAAGCCGCCCAGGGTGATACGCTGGTCACGCCCGAAGTAGAATTCGTAGCGGGCTTCGGCATTGAACAACTGGCTGTCGATGAGGAACTGGTTGCCGAACGAGGTACGGTCGGTATCGGTATCGAAGAAGGTTTGCGGTGCCAGTTCGCGAAATTGCGGGCGGGCGATGGTTTTTGATGCCGAAAAGCGTGCCTGCATGTCTTCGGCAAAGTTCCAGGTCAGCGTGCCGCCTGGCAAGAAGTAATGATTGTTGAGATCGGTGCGCCGCGTCTGGTCGATATTGACGCCAAAGACATCGATCGGTTCGATGAATTCCCGGGCGGTTTCATAGCGCACCCCGGCGGTGAACTGCACGCCATCAACGGGTTCGATCTCGAACTGGCCATAGCCGGCATGGACGGTCAGGCCGGCGTTATAGATCGGCGCGGTTGTCGAAACCGTGTTGAGGATGATGCCATAGGTATAGACGTTGAAGTCCGACAGCAGGAAATCGGGGCGTTCCTGGGCGACAGCCGCCGGCAGCGCGCCGTTGATATTGTAGCGATAGTCGAACCGGCTCGATGTCCGCTTGCTGTCGGTATAGGCATAGCCGGCGGTGACGCGGATCGGAAACGGTCCGCCTTCAAATTTGTAGCCAAGGTCGCCACCGGCGCCATAGACATTTTCGTTCAACCGGCTGAAGGCGACCGTGCTGGCCTGGCCCGGGCTGCGCAAATCGTTGACGAAATCCTTGGCAGCGGCGCTGAAGGCGTAATTGTTATTGCGTTCATAGGGCGCCAGCCGCTTGGAATTGGCATAGGTGCCGCGTAGATCAAGGCTGAGATTGTCGAATTTGAACTCGCCGACGGCTTGGGTGTCGATCAACTGGCGCTGGAACGTGCCCGTAAAGCTGCGGTTGAGCAGCACGTCGCCGCCGACATTGGTATCATCGAAGCCCGACTGGATGCGGGCTTCCTTGATCGTATCGTTGAGATAGATGTTGGTCAGCCGGATCTTGTGATCGCCAAATTCAGCGCCGATACCGACCAGCGCGTTGATGACGACGCGATTTTCGGTCGAGACAAAGCGGAAATCCTGGTCCGGGCGCAGGATGCGTGTGCCGCCGGGGCCGATGGCTTCGCCGTTCGAAAGCTGTTGCAAGCCGGCCTTGGTCTGCCAATCGGTGCTCCAGCCGGCGGCAGCGATGATGCCGATGCGGGCGTCGCCGGCGTCCCATGCCTTGCCGGCTGAAAAATTGATGCCCCAATTGACCGGCAGGTCATTGTTGGACTGGATGAGATTGGTTTCGGAATTGGTGAGGCTGGCGGCGATGTCCTGGATCTGGCGCTGGGTGAAATTGGGGCCGACGGCGAGAATCTTGCCCTGATCCTGCGAGGCGGCGAGCCCGGCCGGCAGCGCCAGCTTGCTATCGACATACCCCAGCACGCTGCGGGTGCTGCCCTGAAAGACATAGCCGAGCTGGCCAGTGGTCGCGGTGTTGGCGCCGATGCTGCCGCCGATTTCGAAAAAGGGCTCATCGGGAACGGCGCGGGTGGTCAGGTTGATGACGCCGCCGCCAAATTCACCCGGGAAATTGGCCGAATAGCTTTTCTGGACGACCGATGATGCGAGCACGCTGGTGGGAAACAGATCGAGCGGCACGACGCGGCGCAGCGGATCAGGTGACGGGATCGGCAAACCGTTGAGCAATGCGAGTGAATAGCGTTCGCCAAGGCCGCGGACATAAACGAACTTGCCGCCGACAACCGAAAGCCCGGTGACGCGCTGCAGCGCGCCGGCGATATCGCCTTCGCCGGTGCGGGCGATATCGGCCTGCGACAGTACCGAGGCGACTTCGCGGCTGGCGCGGACGGTGTTGGGAATGCGCGTGCCGATGACGACGATTTCGCCGCTGCTGCCGCCGGGTGCGGAAATTTCGACTTCATCTTCGGCTGGAGGTCCAGGCTCGGCTGCCGGTGGCGCCGGTGTTGTTTCCGGCGTTGTTTGCGGCGTTGGCGCCGATTGAGCGAACAACGCGGGGCCGCCGAGCATGGTGGTGACGAGCAGGATGCTGCCCAATTTGGTATTGAATTTCATGGCTTGGCCCCTTGGGAGTCGCGTGTTGCGTGTCATGCGCCGTCATGGCGCTGGGGCACGCAGCCGGGGCAGCACTGGCACTGCCCCGGCGTCGCGTTTTTTAGCTGCCGGTATTGGCGGGCGCCGTCAGGCACGAGGTAGCGCCGGGTCCGACGCCGCAGGTCCAGCCAGTGTACCAGGTATCAGCGGCGTTGCGGAACGCGCCAACATAAGTTGCGGCATCGAAGAAGCTGTTGATCGTGCTGGGGTTGAAGCCCACCGCCGCCGTTTCATTGGCGCCGGGCAGGAAGATGTTGGTCAGCGTCAGGGTGAACGGCGGCAGCAGGTTGTTGTTGCCGGTGATCAGCGGGGTGATCAGCGCCAGCGGCACGTCGGTTTCGTCACGCGCGGCGCTGGGGCAACCAAAGATCACCGAACGGAACACCGGGGCGCCGGTTTCGTCGACAGCGGCATCGGCAGCGGCGACGGTCTGGGCGCCATCGATATCGAGGCAGGGGTTGGTCGTGTTCGATACAACGCCGTTGAACAGGCTGTAATCGGTGCCGCCACGCAGCAGGATCGGGTCTGACGGACGGTTGCTGATAAAGGTGAAGTTCGACAGCCGCACGTTCGAGCGCGGATTGCGGGTTTCAAAACCGGCGGTTTCGGCTTCGATGATGCGGTCGCCGCCGGTGCTGCGCTGCACGGCGAGGACATATTGGATGAAGCCCTTGTAGCCGAGATCGGTATCGAGATTGTCGTCATCATTACCGATCAGCACCAAATATTTGGCGTTTACCCGGCCGCCGAACCATTCGATGCCGTCATCCGAGCTGTTGAAGATCTGGATATGATCGAAGGTGGTGCCCGAACCGATGCCAGCCAGGGTGATGCCGTTGAGCTCGTTGCCCGGTGATACTTCAAAGCCGGGGAAACGCACCTGAACAAAGCGCATGCGACCGCTGTTGTCCGCCGGGGTGGCGCCACCGTAAAAGGCGCCGGTCAGGCCTTCGACGGCCGATTGGCAACCGACGGTGCCACCGGTGACCCCGGCGCCGATGCAGGTGTGGATCGGCGCGCGGCCCAGAATGACGATGCCACCCCATTGGCCGATGCTGTCGGCATTGACAGCGCCTTCGATGTTGGACCGGCTGGTGAAGATGATCGGGCGGGTTTCAGTGCCTTCGGCAAACAGTTGCGAGCCGCGATTGATGACGAGCGCATCGGCGCCGGCCGAACCGAAGATTACCGTGCCCGGATCGATCGTCAGGATGCCGGCGGTGGCGCCAGCAGTCGGCGCGGATGGATCAGCGCCGAGATCGGTGCCGACATTGACGCGGCCGGACAAGGAATAGATGACGCCGCGCAAGTTGCGCAGCGCCAAATTGCCGGTGATGGTGCCCGAAAGCTGGCAATTGCGCTGGCCGTTGATGATGCCGACATTGGCGGTGCCGGTGGGGCAGCTATCGGCAGGGCCGGTGGGGGTTGGCGTCGGGGTCGGTGTCGGAGCGGGGGTTGGCGCAGGGGGCGGTGTCACCAGCGTTCCTTCGCCCGGCGACGCGATGGTGGTCGCGCCGTCGCAGGCCGCCAGCGCCAGCGCCGATCCGATGAGAAGCAACACCCGGTAATTCGCCGCGCGATCATATGCCATGAAAAGTCTCCGCCTGTTGGTCGTGACAGGCGGATCAGGCGCGAATCATTTTGCGCCTGCCAGCCCCGATGCGGGACTCCTAGGGTGCGGAAATGATAGTATCGTGACCGATTTGTAACGGTTTTGTTGCAAACGGCGGCAGTTTTTCCTTAGCGCGCGATCGCGATATGCGATGTTTGCTGCCTGCCGCTGCGCTCATAGATAATGTCCACGGCCTTGGCGCCGTTGATTTCAGCCGGCAATTCCATGACTTTTTCCGCGCTGTCGATGCCATTGCCGTTGATCGTCAGGACAATATCCCCCGTTTGCAGTCCGGCCTTGCGAAATATCGGCAGTCGGCTGGTATCGACGATGCGAAAGCCGCGGGTCAAGCCGCCGATCCGGCGCGGCTGCAGCCCGGTGCGATAATCGCTGATGCTGGCGGCAAGACCGGCGAGGGTGGCGCTGGCGGCAATCGGGTTGTCCGCAGCCGCCGCAGCCGGGCTGGGGTCGCCAAAATCGAGAGTCTGCTCACCATTGGCGCCGGTCAGGGTGACTTTTGTCGCGGTGATGGCGGTGACGCGAAGGCCGGGCGCCAGGCCGCTGCCGACCCGAACGAGATGCTGGCGGCCATCACCGCCTTCGATGATCGCGCCTGCCGCCGCTCCCGGGCGCGCGATGATGCCGCGCAATTGATAACCAGCAGCGCCCGTTGCCGGTGCTGTCGGGGGGACTGCGATCGCCGAAACGGTGGATGCCGGCAATAAAGGCGCTGGCGGCGCTATGCTGGCGACCAGCGGCAGGGCTGGTTCCGGGTCAGGCCCGCGCCACAGGGTGACGAGCAGCGCCGCAAGGCCGAGCCCGGCAACCACGGCGAAGGCGAGTTCGCGCCATGAGGTGGCCCGCGCCGCCATGTGTCATCGGCACCCGATGATGCCGGCCACGGGTGCCACGATCGTGCTGCCATCGGCGGTTGTCATGCTGATGGCACCGTCGCGGACGACACCGCCGCCGCCTTCGGCCGGCGTAACCGTGATATCCAGAGCAATCTGTGCGGCGCCAACGCCATAGACCATGTGCGGGGCAAAGCCGGCCACCGCTGCGCCAGTGGTGGCCGAAAGCGCCAGCACCTCCGCCTTGCCATTGCGCCTGATGAGGATTTGCGCCGGCGCAAAAGTTGCCATCACGACGCGTTGCTGGCTGGCGCGGTCCCACAGGAACAGCGCGCAACTGCCTTTGGCGAGCGGTTGCGGCGGCAGTTCGCCAAGGCCGAGCAGCGATGACGCCGGCGCTGCCGCCGCGATCAGCAGAGCAAGAAACGGCAAAGCGATCACAAATGGCCCTCCAGACGACGCGACAGGCCCTGCGGCGTGGGCGCAAAGCCGCTGACAAGCAAGGCCGAACGAGTGGCGGCATCACCCGCCGCAACGCTGATCAGCGCCTGCCAGCCGCCATCGGCGCCGATGCGCACCTGCATCCCGGCAGTGGCCGAGGTGAGCGGCAGCAGCAATTTTCCGGCGTCACAACGCGCCAGGCCGCGCAGTTCACCGCCCATGGCAGCGTCCACAAGGCCAGTCGGGGTGACGGTCACGCCGCCGCTGGCGGCACGGCAACTGCCGTTTTGAAAGGCGATTTCGAGATTTTCGAAGGTGATGCGCCCGATCGGCAGCAGGGTCTGGCCGCGGGCATCGATACTGCCCGACAGGCCGGTGACACCCGCGCCGCTGGCGATGCCTGCCAGCGCCGGGCCGGCAAAGGCCAGTTGCGGCGCGCCGGTCAGCAGCGACAGCGGCGCCAGATCAACAGCAATATCGCCAAGCGCAATGCCGCGCCACGCTGCGTCATGCAGTTGCCCGGCCCAGACGCTGCCGCTGACGTGCCGCGCCGCCAGCCCCGTATCGCCGGCGGCCATCAGAACGCGCAACGGCAGCAGCGCCATCGCACCGACAAGGCAGGCGCCACCAAGCCACAGCCACCGCATCATCGCCCGCCCTCCGCCAGGATGATCGTCACGGCCAGCGTCTGATCGGTGTTGCGGCGGCTGGCGAGCCGTGTGGGGGTAATGCCGTCCTGTTCCTCCAGGCTGGCGATCCAGCGCAACAGCGCCACCGGCTTGATGGCCGTGATGCGCATGCTGACTTCGGTGATGTTGCTGCTTTCAAGCGCATCGGGGGTCAGGCCGGCGGCGCTGGCGCTGGCGCGGACACGATCGAGCAACGGGGTATCGGCACGGCCGCGGCGGCGCGCTTCGGCGGCGCGGATGGCAATGGTCATGCGGCGCACCTCGCCCAGATCGGCAATGGCGGTGGCATGGCGGGCGGCGGCGCGATCACCCGCCACAGCCAGCGGTCGCACGATGCCCAGCCACAGCGTGACGATGATCAACAGGCCGGCCATGATCGCCAGCATGATCTGTTCGCGCGGGCTGCGATCACGCCACCAGGGCAGGGCAAGCGCCATCATTGCGGTTGCACCACGACATCGACCAGCACGCGCGCACCATCATCGCGCGGCGGCCCCAGCCGCGCTGCCACCCCGGCGCTGGCGAGCGCTGCCGCGATTCCGGCGCGATCGCCGGCATCGGGGGCGATCAGCACCGCGACCACTCCGGTCGACGGCGCATAGTTGAGGCCATCGAGCGCCGCGCCCGGCCGGTCGCGCAGTGCGGCCAGCAAGGGCGCTGCCAGCGTCGAAAAGCTGGTGCCGCCGCCCAGACTGGCCAGCCGCGCCGCGACCTGGGCGCGCGGGTCACTGATGACCGTATCGCGCGGCAGGGTGCTGCGGGCGGCATCGGCAAGGTCGCGTTCGGCCGCCCCGGCGGCAAGATCATGGCGCAAATACAGCGTGGCGCTGGTGGCGACCAGCGTGCCCAGAATAGCCAGCGCGATGATGGCGACACGGCGCAGATGGCCGGTATCGATCCGCCAGCGCCGGGGCCGGGCAAACCGGCCCTGGCGCAGATCGAGCCCGGCCATGGCCAGCGCGGTCGCCAGACCGGCGGTCCAATCATCGGCTGTTGCCGGCATTATCGGGGTGTCGCCGATCAGCAGCGTGGCCAGATCGGCTTCGGCGGCAAAAGCGCGATCACTGCCGCGCACCAGCCACATATCCCCATCGGCAACCACGGCGACGCCGGTTTCGGGGGGGAGCAGCAGCAGTGTGGCGGGTAGCATCCGGTCGGGATCGACGCCGGCGCTGGCCATTTCATCGAGCCAGGCGGCCATCAGCACGGCATCGACCAGCGCCAGCGGCCGCCGCAGGTCGCCGCGGCTGTCACCGATCGCGACATGGGTGAAATCGATCGGGGTGGCGCTGACGTCGGTGGCGAGAAGCCGCGCCGCCGCTGCGGTCTGCGCCGGCGCCAGCGGCGGCAGATCGACCCAGTGCAGCGTCACCCGGTCACCCGGCACCACGGCGATGAGTTCGCAAGGTGTCGCCGGGTCGGGTGCGTCGGGCCAGCCTTCGCCGCGCCTTGTGCTGCCATCATCGCCCAACCGGAGCCACCAGCGTGGGCGGTTTTCGGGCAGAAACAGCAAGGTTCGGATCATTCGTCACCTGTCCAGCGTCGTACGGCGATGCGCGCCGGCGGTTGCCGCGCGTCGATCAGGCCGGTTTCGTGCAATTGCGTGGCCCCGACATCGACGTCAAGGTCGAGCGCAAACCAGCGTGTCGTAACGCCCGGTTGCAGCAACACGTCCCCCGGCGGCGGCAGGTCGCGCAGGGCCGGGCTGTTCCAGAATTCCGCCGTCGCTGGCCAGCCACCCGCCGGGCGCTCGGCGATGACCCGCCGCGCCACATCCAGGCTCAGGCTTTCGCCATAAAGCATCGCGATCAATGGTGCCTGGTCGGGGCGCAAGGTGTTGACATTGATCGGCGAAAGCTGAACCACCGGCAGGGCGCACAGCCACGGCCGCAGCCGCGCATAAAGCGCTGGCGTGATGCCGCGGACAGCCCGCAACTCGCTGACTTCGGCCATCAGGGTGTTGGCGGTGCGATAGGGCTGGGGCGTGCCGGCTGAACCCGCGCCAGCCTGGGTGCCATTGGCATAAACGCCATCTTCGGCGCCATCGAGGTTGGGTCGATCATCGCTGTCGATCCAGTCGGCGGCGGCGGCGGCGATCGCCCTCGCATCGCTGCGCGAGATGTCGAGCACCAGCATCAGGTTGACGAATTGCCCGATGGCAAGGGCGCGCGATACCAGCGCATCGGGCGCGGTGCCGGTGACAAGGCTGTTGAGGTTGAAACAATTGCCGCCATCGATGACCCGCGCCTGCGCGGTGCCGGCCGGCAGCGGCAAGGTGATGGTGCGACCCTGCCAGCCGCCGGCCAGAGTCGTGCGCTGCGGTGCGGCGGCGATGAGATCATCGATGCGCACGCTGACCAATTGTTCGCCGACCAGCGCAAAGCCGCGCGCCGCCTCCAGCCCGCCGGCGTTGCTGGTGAGCATGGTCGCCAGCCGCAACCGATCGAAGACACCCACTGCAATCGCCCCCATGATGCCGACAAGGATGAGCACGGTGAGCAGCGCAGCGCCGGTCTCGCGGGGTGGCGGGCGCTTCATCGCACCGCGCCGGGGCCGAGGAGGAAGGCCTGATGGAGCGGCGGCAGGCCCGTGGCGGTGATATCGATGGCGATGGCGTCGGGCAGGCTGTCGGTGGCGAGCGGTTGCCAGCGGTCCTGCCACTGGCCGGCGCTGTGGAAGCGCACCGACAGCGCGGTCACGCCGGTCAGCAGCACGGCGGGCGGGTAGGGCGCCGCACCATCGACCAGTGGCCAGGCGCGGCGTTCGAGGCGGCCGGCAACAAGGCGATAATCGATGCGTTGCAGCGATGATCGCGCCGCATTGCCATCGTTGCGCCAGCCACGGCGCACCAAAGTGAACAGCACCTCGCCATCACTGCCCAGCAAGGCCGGGCGCTGGGTGCCGCGATCATCGCGCCACGGCCGGGCGGCGGCCTGGCCGAGATCGGCGCTGAGCAGCGCGCGGGTGCGGGTGATGGCGGCCAGCGTATCGAGCCTTTCGCCGGTGCGGGCGCGGGCATCGACGGCAAAGCCGAGCAGCGCGGCCGCGGCTGCCGATAACAGCGCGAACAACAAGATGGCGACGAGCAGTTCGACAAGGGTGAAGCCGCGCTGACCGGGGGGGGGCGGCGTCATGCCGCGCGCCTGACCAGCGTCAGCGCGGCGGCGGTGTCGCCATCGGGGCCCAGCACGCGGATTTCGATGCGTTGCAGGCGTGGATCGGGGGTGCGCAGCGTTTCGCGGGTCCAGCGCCAGTCGCGGCCGCCATTGCGTTCGATGCCGCTGGCGCTGCCAAAGGCCGGCGGCAGGGCGGCGATCATCACGTCCACGCCCTGATTTTGCGCGACAATGCTGGCGAGCGTCTTGTCATCCAGCCGGGCGGCAGTGGTGATTGCCGAGCCTTGCAGGCGCAGCAGGGCCAGCGCCGCGAGGCTGAAGATGGCCAGCGCCACCAGCACTTCGACAAGGGTGAAACCCTGTTGCCGGGCCGGATCAGCCGGCATCGACGCGCACCAGGCCGCTGTTGCTGACGGTCACCCGGCTGCGCGCAGCATCGCGCGCCAGCCCGATTTCGGCCGGTGTGGCAAGGCCGGTCGCATCGAAAACCAGTGTTGCGCCGCCTTCGACTGCCGCCGCCGCCGTCACGCCAGCGCCCCAGCGCCGCGGGGCAAGCGCGCGTTCGGCAACCGGCACCCAGGCTTCGCCGCGCCGTTGTTCAAAGCCATAGCCCGCTGCATCGAAGCGCACGGCGATGTCGCGGCCACCGATGATCGACAGGTCGCGCGCCGCGACCAGGCGCGCCGCCAGCGCTGTCGCTTCATCGGTCAGCCGGCCGCGCGGATCGGGCAGGTTGATGACCACCGTGGCCGCCATCAGCCCGATGACGACGAGCACGACCATCAGCTCGACCAGCGTGAAGCCGGCGGCGTTGGCAGGCCTATTTCCAGTTGCCGATATCGGCATTTTCGCCTGTCCCGCCCGGAGCGCCATCGGCACCCAGCGAATAAATGTCAAAGGCGCCATGCTGGCCGGGCAATGTGTATTGATAGGGCTTTCCCCACGGGTCATCGGGCAGGCGCTTGAGATAGCCGCCGGGGCGATAGCGATCGGGTTGGGCAAGGCCGGCCGGGGCGATTTGCAGCGCTGCCAGCCCTTCCTCGCCGCGCGGATAGGTGAAATTGTCAAGCCGGTACATCTCCAGCCCCTGTTCGATCAGGGCGATATCGGCGCGGGCTTTTTGCACCATCGCCTTGTCACGGGTCGGCAGCACGTTGACGATCACCACCGTCGCCAACAGGCCGATGATGACGATGACGACCATCAGTTCAACCAGCGTGAAGCCGTCTTCATCATTGCGGTCCATAGTCTTCCTCATTGGGCAGCCAGCGTATCGAGTTGCAGGATCGGCAGCAGGATCGACAGCACGATGGCAGCGACAACGCCGCCCATCACGATGATGACACCGGGTTCGAGCAGGGCCAGCAGCGTTGCCGTGAAGGTATCGAATTCGCGTTCGAGATAATCGGCGGCGCGTTCAAGCATGAGGTCGAGCCGCCCCGAACTTTCGCCGCCGGCCGCCATATAGACCAGCAGTGGCGGGAAAACCCCCGATTTGCGCAATGCCGCCGAAAGGCTGCCGCCTTCGCGGATCGCGGTGACGATATCTTCCGAAGCGCGGCGCAACGCGCGGTTGTTGATCGTCGCCGTGGTCAGCGCCAGCCCTTCGATGATCGGCAGGCGGCTGGCGACCATGGTGGCGAGGGTGCGCGCCAGCCGCGCGGCATGAAGATCACGCAGCAGGCGCCCGAAAAAGGGCAGGCGCAGCAGCCGCGTATCGAAGCGCAGGCGAAAACCTTCGTCCTGCATCGCCCGGTTGAACAAGAACGCCGTTGCGGCAAGGCCGATCAGCAACAGCCACCAGAAGCTGGCGAGGAAGGCCGAAATGCCGATGACGATGCGGGTGAGCAGCGGCAGCGCCTGGCCGATATCTTCGAATTGTTCGACGACGCGCGGCACGACAAAGATCATCAGGGCGATGACCACAACCGTCGCAACCACGGCGAGCGCGGCCGGATACGCGATGGCGGCGATCACCTTGCCGCGCACGGTCGCCTGGCGTTCCTGAAGATCGGCGAGCCGTTCAAGAATTTCGGGCAGCGACCCCGCGCTTTCACCCGCCGCCACCATGGCGCGGTACAGCGGCGGAAAACTTGCAGGCTCGAGCGCCATTGCATCGGACAGGCGGCGGCCTTCGACGACGCCGGCATGGACGCGGCCAAGGATCTGCTGGACGTGCGGCGCTTCGGTCTGGCGGCCGATAGTGCGCAGCGTTTCTTCAAGCGGGGCAACCTGGGTGAGCGTGGCAACCTGGCGGGTAAACAGCGTGAGTTGCTTGACGTTCAACCGCCGCTTCAGCCCCATGACCAGCGGCGCACGGCGCGGTGCGCCTGACCCGGCGCCCGGACCTGCGCTATCGATCTGGGTGGCGAACAGTTTTTTGCTGAGCAGCGCTGACCGGGCGGCATCACCATCATCGGCATTGATGCGGCCCTGGCGTTCACGGCCCGCACTATCGATGGCGCGATAGTGGAATTCAGCCATCAAGGCCGCCGCCGCGCATCACGCGCACCGCTTCTTCGGGCGTGGTCGTGCCGGCTTCGACGAGCGCGCGGGCCGCAACCGCCAGCGGCGGTGAAACACGGCTCATTTCGGCGGCAATGGCGCCTTCATCGCCGCCGGCCAGGATCAGCCGGCGGATAGCATCGGTCACCCGCACTGCCTCGAACACCCCGACCCGGCCCTTGAAGCCGCTACCGTTGCAGGCGGCGCAGCCCCCCGGTTCCCAATAGCGCGTGCCCGCCGCAACCCCGATCAGTGCGGCGACCGCAGCATCGGCATGGTGCGGCACCCGGCATTCCGGGCACAGCCGCCGCACCAGCCGCTGGGCAATGACAGCGCGCAGTGTGGAGGCGAGCAGAAACGGCTCGATGCCCATGTCGCGCAGCCGGGTGATGGCGCCGGCGGCATCGTTGGTGTGCACCGATGACAGCACGAGATGGCCCGTCAGTGAGGCCTGGATGGCGATTTCGGCGGTTTCGCCGTCGCGGATTTCGCCGACCATCACCGTATCGGGATCCTGCCGCAAGATGGCGCGCAAACCGGCGGCAAACGACAGCCCGACCTTGGCATTGACCTGCGTCTGGCCGACGCCATCGACGGCATATTCGACCGGGTCTTCGACTGTCAGGATATTGCGGCTGCCGTCGTTCAACAGGCGCAAGCCCGCATAAAGCGAAGTGGTCTTGCCAGAGCCCGTGGGGCCGGTAATCAGCACGATGCCATTGGGTTCGGCCAGCGCCCCCCGAAACATCTGGTCGATGGCGGGCGGCATGCCGAGCGCCGCCATGTCGATGCCGGCATTATCCTTGTCGAGCAAGCGCAGCACGACGCGTTCGCCGCCGCGGCTGGGCAATGTCGAGACGCGGACATCAAGGCTTTTGCCGCCAAGGCTCAGCCCGATGCGACCATCCTGGGGCAGGCGGCGTTCGGCGATATCGAGCCGTGCCATCACCTTGATGCGGCTGACCACCATGGCGGCGACCTTGGCGGGCAGGCGGTGGCGCTCGGTCAACTGGCCATCCGCGCGCATGCGGACGATGAGCGCGCTTTCATAGGGCTCGATATGGATATCGGAAACGCCCTGCCGTGCGGCTTCGGCGATCAACCCGTTGATCAGCCGGATGATCGGCGCTTCGTCCTGGGTGTCGAGCAGATCGTCGGCCGAGGGGATGTTATCGACCAATAGCCCAAGCGAATCATCGCCCTCCATCGCGGCCCCGGCGGTAAAGCCTTCGAGGGCGTAATGGTCGGACAACAGGCGATCGAACTGCGCCGCTGCGACCGGCGCGACCTGCAAGGGCCGGCCGACCATGCGGCGCACTTCAGCCAACACGCGAACGTCTTCGCCGTCGCGCAGGCTGATGGCGACTTCACTGGCGTTGGCGGCGGTCACGACAACGCCGAATTTGCGCGCGAACAGATAGGGCAGCAGCGGCGCCGCTGCGTCCGGGGCGGCGGCAGGGCCGGGGACGGGCGCGTCGATCATGGTGTTTTGGGCGCCGGCGGCGCGTTGGGGAGAGGCAGCGCCGGCGGCGCGTTGGGGAGTGGCAGCGCCGGCGGCGCGTTGGGGAGTGGCAGCGCCGGCGGCGCGTTGGGGAGTGGCAGCGCCGGCGGCGCAGTGCGCAGATAATCGCGCACCAGCGCATCGAGCGAGGTGACGTCGCCCGCGTTGCCGCCGGTCCGTGCGATATCGGCATCGCGGATATAGGCATAGCGTTCGGCGGCGAGTTTTTCGGCATCGGCGGCGCTGCGCACGATGGTTGGGCGGATGAAGACCATCAGGTTGGTCTTGGTCTTGCTGCGCGAGCGCGATTTGAACAATTCGCCCAAGCCCGGAATATCGCCGAGCAGCGGCACTTTTTCCAGCGTCCGGCGCTCGTTTTCGTCGATCAGCCCGCCAAGAGCGATGATCTGGCCATCATCGACGGTCACTGTCGTGGTGATCTCGCGCTTGTTTAGCACCAGTTCGGGCGAGTTGTTCGAGACCGGGCCGGCGATCGAGCTGACTTCCTGGCGGATAGCAAGCTTTATGCTGCCGCCGGCGTTGATCTGCGGCTTCACATCGAGCTGGATACCGACATTCTGACGCTGGATGGTGCGAAAGGCATTGTCGAAATTGTTGCTGAGCGCTTCACCCGTCGAGATCGGCACTTCCTGGCCGACGAGGATTTTTGCCTGTTGATTATCAAGCGTCATGATCGACGGTGTCGACAGGATTTTCGAGGCGGTATCGGATCGGACGGCGTTGAGAACAAAGCCGAACACGGCATTATTGCCCAGATTGCCGCCAAAGCCGAAGGTGCCGCCGGTCGCGCCGAGCAGGCTGGCGACAGCGGCATCGCGCAGCGCATTCGTCGATGCCGATCCGCTGTCGAGTTTTTCACCCGCCACGGCGCCGGCAACGGTGAGCAGATTGGGCG
This sequence comes from Sphingomonadales bacterium, assembly GCA_038328515.1. GTDB lineage: Bacteria > Pseudomonadota > Alphaproteobacteria > Sphingomonadales > Sphingomonadaceae > Sandarakinorhabdus. Next base: position 14,868 of record JBBQMB010000006.1, on the reverse strand, counting down.
CGGCATTGCTGTAATTGGTCGCTGAAAACGGGATATTGCTGCCGCCGGTGCCGCTGAGCAGGAATTGCACGCCAAGGCGACGCGCCGCGACATCGGAAATTTCGACGATGATCGCTTCGACCAGCACCTGTTCGCGGCGGGTATCGAGCTGGCGCACCACTTCGCCAAGCTGGCGCTGGACGTCGGCCGGGGCCGAAATGATGATGGCATTGGCGCCTTCGTAACGCGCGATGACGGCCTGGCCGCGGCCGATGGTGGCGCCCGGGATCTGCACCGCCTGAGCGCCGCTGGACCCGCCGGTGGACCCGCCCGCAAACCCGCCGTTATTGGCTTGCTGGTTGCCAAAGGGTGATGCGCCGCCGGAGCGGTTGCTGCTGCTGCCAAAGCTGCTGCCCCCCGACAGGCCGCCGCTCGCTGTCACCGCCGTCGGCGTCTGGCCGACGAGTTGCTGGAGCACCGGCAAGAGTTTTTCGGCATCGGCATGGGCCAGAAAAATCACCCGCACATCGGCCCCGGCGGCGGCGCGGCGATCAAGATCGAGCACGGTTTCCGCCAGCCGCGCCACGGCATTTGGTTCACCGCGCAAGGCAATGGCATTTGAACTGTCGATGGCGACGATCGATATCGCCGGGCCGGTGGTGGCTGCGGCACCTGCTCCACTGTTTTGGCCGCTGCCGGTCAATTGGCTGAGCGCGGCGGCGATTTCGCGGGCGCCGGCGTTCTTGAGGGGAACGATGCGGACCGAGGCATTGTCACGATCGACCTGGCTGATCAGCGCCCGGACTCGCGCGACATTATCGGCGTAATCGGCGATGATGATGGCATTGCCGCTGCGATTGGCGGTCAATTGGCCTTCGCGGCTGACCAGCGGGCGCAGGGTTTCCACCGCCGAGGCGGCATCGATGGCATTGAGCCGGATGACCTGGGTGACAAAGCGATCACGCCCGGTGCCGGCGCCGCCGGGCTGGGTGGCGGCACCATCGACCGGGCTGATGCGGAACGCGCCGCCGGCGGCCGGTTGCAGCACCAGGCCATTGGCGCGCAGCGTGGACAGGAACAGCTCGAAATAGGCCTCGCGGCCCAGCGGCCGTTCCGAAACGACCGAAACCTTGCCCTGCACGCGCGGGTCGATGATGAAGGTGCGCCCGGTGGCGCGGGCGACATCCTGAATATAGGCGCGAACATCGGCATCGCGCAGGTTGATCGTCTGCTGCGCCGGCAGTGCGGTGCCGAGCAACGCCGTCAGTGCCACGCCGGCGATCAGGAAATTCTTCGAAAATCTCACGTCCGGGTCCCGATCTGCAGATTGACGCGGCTACTGCCGCGTTCGACGGTAATGCCGATGCCGCCCGCATCGAGCCGACGGATAAGCGTCGCCGGATCGGCAAAGGCGGCGACCGGCGCGCCATCGACGCTGACCAGCACATCGCCCGGTTGCAGGCCCGCCGCCACAAAAGCCGCGCCCGAGCCTTTGGGGTTTAGCACATAACCGGTAATGCCGGTGCCCTGAAGCCGCGGCGTTGCCAGAATATCGGCAGCGAGCCGGGCCCCGGTGGTGCCGCGCCCGCTTTCGGGGGTAACCGGCGCGCTGCCGGATGACTGATCGAGAAACAGGCTTTCGCGGCGGCCATTGGCATCGAGGGTGACGGCATCAAAGGCCACCCCGACGAGCTTAACACCGGGGCTGATTTCATCGCCCACGGCATAGCTCGACTGGATGCCGTCGCTGGTGGCGATGATCGCCGAGCCGCGACCCGATACCATGTCGACCCTGGTGCCGAGCACGACAAGACCAAGGCTGGAGACTTGCGCGGTGCTGTCGTCACCGGCAGCGCGGAAAAACGGATCGAAACTGCCGATGATGCTGGTGTCGGCCGGTGCGAGGCGTTGCGGCACCTGCCAGTTACCGAGCGGACCGACCGGCGTGACGATGGCCCAGACCAGCCGCGCCAGCGCAATGCCCAGAACCGCCAGCAACACGAATTCGGCCATGGACAGCAGTTGCCCGGGCGCAATGCCGCTGGCCAGCCGATCGGTGTGTCGTTTTACTGCCTGCAACATTGTGACTTGATGACCTAAAGACGGGCGATGACAGTTGTGTGACGTTTACGCGACAAAGCTTGCACCAACCGCGCGCCGGGGGCCAGAGGCCGTAATGCAGCGAGCCAAGGCGCTTCTGCGAACACCTTGACATTTTATTGCTGCACCGCGATATGAGCGTCGGCTTCAGCGCGAAGATATTCGCTGCCCACGCCGGGTGCGTGATCGGGCACCGTCCTTTTTTGGACACCGCCCCAGACCCGGATGTTCAGAGGCCAGCCCCAAGGGCCACCCCATCACGCGGGTTGTCAAAACCCGCTCGTCCAGTCGCCTTCGAAGGTCGCTGGCAGCCGCGCGAATCCGTCGCGCGCTCAAGATCAGAAGAAAACCATGACCTATTTTACCGATTTCGGCCTTGCCGAACCGCTTGCCCGTGCGCTCGCCGACAAGGGTTATACCGAACCCACCCCCATCCAGGTGCAGGCGATTCCGCCCGTGCTCGAAGGCCATGATCTGTGCGGCATCGCCCAGACCGGCACCGGCAAGACCGCGGCGTTCGCGCTGCCGATCCTGCATCGCCTTGCCGCCAACCCCAAGCACCGCCTGAAATATGCCACCCGCACGCTGGTGCTGGCGCCGACGCGTGAACTGGTGTCGCAGATTGCCCAGTCGTTCACCGATTATGGCAAATACATGAAGCTGACCGTGACCACCGTGTTTGGCGGCGTGCCGATTCCGCGCCAGGAACGCGCCATGAGCAGTGGCGTCGATGTTGTCGTCGCCACGCCGGGCCGCTTGCTCGATCTGGTCGAGCGCGGCGCGATCGATTTGAAACTCGTTGAAATCCTGGTGCTTGATGAAGCCGATCAGATGCTCGATCTGGGCTTCATCCATGATCTGCGCCGCATCGTCGGCTTGCTGCCGCGCAAGCGCCAGACGCTGTTTTTCTCGGCGACCATGCCGAAAGCCATCGAGGAACTGGCCGCCAAATATCTGACCAACCCGGTCAAGGTGTCGGTCAAGCCGGCCGCGACCACCGCCGAGCGCGTCGAACAGGCGGTCATCCACGTCAACCAGGCTGAAAAGCCGGCGCTGCTGCAGATGGTGTTGCGCGACAAGGCGATTGACCGGGCGCTGGTGTTCAGCCGCACCAAGCACGGCGCGGACCGCATCGTGCGTCAGCTCGGCAATGCCGGGATCGTTGCCGAAGCGATCCATGGCAACAAGAGCCAGCCACAGCGCGAACGCGCGCTCGCCAATTTCAAGGCCGGCACCTGCCGCGTGCTGGTGGCGACCGATATCGCCGCGCGCGGTATCGATGTGACGGGCGTTTCGCATGTCATCAATTATGAACTGCCCAACGTGCCCGAATCCTATGTCCACCGCATCGGGCGGACGGCGCGCGCGGGTGCCGATGGCCAGGCGATTGCCTTTTGTGCCGAAGACGAACGGCCGTTCCTGCGCGATATCGAAAAGCTGATCCGCCAGAAGATCACCGTGCTGGCGCTGCCCGCCGATTTCCGCGCTGCCGTTGTGGCAGCGCAAAAGATCGAACGCGCCGCGCCGCCGGCCCCGCGTGAGGAAGAACGCCGCGATTTCGCGCGCCGGGCGCCAGGCGGTGGCCGTCCGGGTCGTGATCCGCGCGCCAAAGTGACGCCGCACCGCGGCCAAGGCGCGCGCGCCGGCGGCGGCGGTGGTGGCGGGGGCCGTGAAGGCGGCCGCGCCGGCGGCGGCGGGGCTGGCGGCGGCGCTGGTTATCGCGGCGGTCGCTGAGTGAATGAAAAGGGCGGTGGCGCAAACCACCGCCCTTTTTCATATCGCTGGGCGGGCCAGCGCTTTAAGACTGATCGGCGATGTGGACGATCGATCTCAACGCGGATCTTGGCGAAGGCTATGGCGCCTGGACGATGGGCGACGATGCCGCGATGCTGGCCATCGTTTCAAGCGCCAATGTCGCGTGTGGCGGCCACGCCGGTGACCCGGAGACGATGGCCAAAACGCTGCAACTGGCGAAGCGCCATGGCGTCGTGACGGGTGCTCACCCGAGTTACCCCGACATCGCCGGCTTTGGTCGCCGCCGGCTGCCGATGACGCCGGCGGAAATCCAGCGGTTCACCGCAGCGCAGATCGGCGCGTTGATCGCCATCGGCCGGCTCGTCGGGCAGCCGATCAGCTATGTCAAACCACACGGCGCGCTCGCCAATGTCGCGGCGGAGGATGCGGGGGTTGCCGATGCGATTGTCTGCGCGGTGCATGCCGTTGATCCGCATCTGGCGATATTGGCGATTTCGGGAACGCGGCTCGAACAGGTGGCGCGCCAACGCGGCGTGCCGGTGTTCAGCGAGATTTTTGCCGATCGCGGCTATACGCCCGATGGCCTGCTGGTGCCGCGCAGCGATCCTGGCGCGATGATCCATGATCCCGATGTCGCGGCAACGCGCCTGCTCGGCTTTTTCCAGAATTGGCAAATGCCCACGGTGGGCGGTGCGCCGGTGACGCTGGCGGCCGATTCGGTGTGTATTCATGGCGACAGCCCCGATGCCGTGGCGATGGCGGGGCATATCCGTGCCAGCTTCACGGCGCGGGGCATCGGTATCGCGCCGTTCATGCAGCGCGGCTGATGACCGTGGCGCCGGTCATCAAGCCGGTCGGTGATACCGGCGTGCTACTTGAATTTGGCGACATGATCGACCCGGCGCTGTTTGATCGCATCCTTGCGCTTGATGCGGCACTGCGGGCCAGCCCGCCGCCGGGGTTGCTTGAAACCGTGCCGGCCTATGTCACGCTGCTGCTGGTTTATGATCCGCTGGTGACCGATTGTGATGCGATTGCGGCGGCGGCGCTGGCACTGATCGGCAGCGCGCCGGGCGCGCGGGCGGTGCGCGAGCATGTCATCCCGATGTGCAGCGATGCCGATCTGGCGCCTGATCTGGAGGCTGCGGCGCAGCGGCTCGGCATGGCGCCCGATGGGGTTTTGGCGGCGCATCTGGCCGCCGAATATCGCGTTTACATGTACGGCTTTGCGCCGGGCTATGCCTATATGGATGGGGTGCCGGCTGCGCTGCATTTGCCGCGAAAACCGGTGCCGGTGCGGTCGCGCCCGGTTGGCACGGTGATGATCGCCGGCGGGCAGTGCCTGATTACCACGCTGCCGATGCCGACCGGCTGGTGGGTGATCGGCCAGACTCGCACGCCGGTGCTGCAATTGGCGGCGGCCGAGCCGTTTTTGTTTCAACCGGGCGACCGGGTGCGGTTTCGCGCCATCGACCGCGCCGAATTTGACGCCGGCTGATGGGCCGTTGCGTGCTTCTGGTCGAACAGGCGGGGCCGTTGACGACGGTGCAGGATGCCGGGCGCTTTGGCCATCTGCGCCATGGCGTAACCTGGTCGGGGCCGATCGACCGCGCCGCCTTTGCCGCTGCGCACCGGGCGCTGGGCAACCCGCACAACAGCCCGGCGATCGAGCTTTCGCATGGCGGCATCACGCTGCGCTGCCTTGAAGGCGAGGCAGGTTTTGCCCTGGCCGGCGGCGATTTTACCGCCCGCATCGATGGGGCGGACGCGGGCGGCTGGACGACAGGCGTGCTGCGCGCCGGCCAGCGGTTGCAGGTGCGGGATGGGGCGGCGGGCAATTGGGCCGTGCTCGCCTTTGCCGGCGTGCTGGCGTGCCCACGTTGGCTGGGCAGCGCGGCGACACTGGCGCTGGTCGGCCTTGGCGGCGGCCGCATCAGCGCCGGGGACCGGCTGGTTATTGAGGCCGGCGCGCCGGTGCCCGCGCAGCCGTTGCCGCGCCCGCCATCCACCACTGGCCCGATTCGCGTCGTCATGGGGCCACAGGCAGCGTATTTTGATGCAACGGCGCAGGCCGCGCTGGTGATGGAGGAATTTCAGATCGCGCCGGCATTCGATCGCATGGGCGTGGTGCTGGCGGGGCCTGCGCTGGTGCCTTTGTCGGTGACGATGCTGTCGGCACCGCTGCTGCGCGGTGCCATCCAGGTCAATGGCGTTGGTACGGCAACGATTTTGCTTGCCGATCACCAGACGACAGCGGGCTATCCGCGCATTGCGACGGTGATCAGCGCCGATCTTGATCGCGCTGCCCAGTTGCGACCTGGGCATGCGTTGCGCTTTGCGGCGGTCAGCGTTGTCGATGCGATTGCCGCCGCACGCGCGGCGGCTGGTGCTGAGGCGGCGTGGCTGACGCTGGTGGCGGCAGGGCAGGGTTCACTCGCTGATCGACTGGCGAGCGCCAATCTCATCGATGGCGTGGTCGATGCGACGGGGGCGCTTTGACGTTGAACTGTCACCCCGGGTCAAGCCCGGGATGACAATCCTGATTCGACCAGCGCCGTGCCGGGGTGGTGGCGGTCGAGATGGCGCTTGATCAGGCGCAGGTTCTTGGAATTCGACCGGAACAGAAAGTCGAAAAGATCGCCCGCCAGCGGGATGGCACCGATGGCGGTATCGATGCCGACATTGGCGAGCATCCGCGCCAGCATCCATTTCGACATGCCGAGGTTGCGGGCTTCCCAGACGAGATAGAGCCCCATGGCGCCGGCAATGGCGTCACCCGCCACGGGCAACAGGCCGATAATGGCATCGAGGCCGACCGCGCGGTTGAGCCCGGGGATGACAAAGGCACGTTCGAGCACGCGCTCGAGCATGTCGATGCGCAGCCGCACCGCCATCGGGTCAGTGCCGATCAGGCGGCGGGCGGCGTCACGATCAAAGGCGTAGGTGGCGGCCATTGGGCAGGGCGAACTCCGGCGACGGGGTGTCGCTCGATGCAAGTGGCCCTGCTTGGGGGGATTTCAAGAGATGCACCTAGTTGTCATCCCGGGCTTGACCCGGGACCCAGCTCATTATCGCGCGTGACGAGCGAGCGCTTGCCTGGCGCGGGCTGAAAGAAAAACTGGGTCCCGGGTCAAGCCCGGGATGACAAAACGACTAGATTTCGTTCCTGATCATCGCCGGCAGGGCGCCTTCATGGGCGGCGCGCAGGGCGGTGAGCGCCACGCCGGCGACATGATCGCCGCCGGTGGTGCCGATCCGCCGCATCCGCACCGGTGCCTCGCCGATGCTGCCCGGTGCCATGGTGACGAGGTATCGGCCCTGGCCCTCGCCAAACGCAGCCGCGGCGCTGGCCAGCATTTCAGCATCGATGCTGGCGCCGATCCCAACCGCGAGCGCCATGCGGGCGACCGCCACGAGCAGGCCGCCGTGCGAAACATCGTGAACGGCGGTGGCCTTGCCCGTCGCGATCAGGCTGGTGATGAAATCACCGGCGCGGCGCTCCGCCTCCAGGTCGACCGGCGGTGGCGGGCCTTCCTCGCGGCCCTGGCATTCGCGCAGCCAGAGCGATTGGCCGAGATGATCCGCGCTGTCACCGACGAGCCAGATATAATCGCCCTCAGCCTTGAAACCCATCGTCATCTGCCGCGTGTAATCGGCGATGATGCCGACGCCGCCGATAGCCGGGGTGGGCAGGATGGCGCTGCCGCCGCCGGTGGCGCGGCTTTCGTTATACAGGCTGACATTGCCCGAGACGACGGGATAGTCGAGCGCTTCGCAGGCCTGCGCCATGCCCTCGATGCAGCCGACGAGCTGCCCCATGATGACCGGGTTCTGCGGGCTGCCGAAATTGAGGCAGTTGGTGATGGCGAGCGGCTTGGCGCCGACCGAAATCAGGTTGCGCCAGCTTTCGGCGACGGCCTGTTTGCCGCCCTCGATCGGATCGGCAAAGCAATAGCGCGGGCTGCAATCGGTGGTGATGGCGAGCGCTTTCTGGGTGCCATGGACGCGCACGACGGCGGCATCACCGCCCGGGCGCTGCAGCGTATCGGCGCCGACCATGTGATCGTACTGCTCCCAGATCCAACGCTTCGAGGCGAGATCGGGGCTGGCGAGCAGGGTCAGCAGATCGGCGGCGATATCGGCGGATTCGGGCACATCGGTGAGCGGCGCGCGCTTGGGCGTCGGCACGTGCGGGCGATCATATTTCGGCGCTTCATCGGCAAGTGGTCCCAGCGGAATATCGCCGACGATCTCGCCATGAAAGGTCATGGTCAGGTTGCCGCCCGGAACGACTTCGCCGATCACGGCGAAATCGAGCTCCCATTTGGTGAAAATGGCTTGCGCAAACGCTTCGCGGCCGGGCTTCAAGACCATCAGCATGCGTTCTTGCGATTCGGACAGCATCATTTCATAGGGCAGCATATGCGTTTCGCGGCACGGCACCTTGTCGAGATCGAGCCGGATGCCGACGCCGCCTTTCGAGGCCATTTCAACGCTCGACGACGTCAGGCCGGCGGCACCCATGTCCTGAATGGCGACGATCGCGTCCGATGCCATTAGTTCAAGACACGCCTCGATCAGCAGTTTCTCGGTGAACGGGTCGCCAACCTGCACGGTCGGGCGTTTTTCATCGCTGTTTTCGTCGAATTCGGCGCTGGCCATGGTGGCGCCATGGATGCCGTCGCGACCGGTTTTGCTGCCGACATAAACCACCGGATTGCCGACCCCGGCGGCAGCGGAATAAAAAATCTTGTCCTGTTTTGCCACGCCGACGGTCATCGCATTGACGATGATGTTGCCGTTATAAGATTTGTGGAAACTGGTTTCGCCGCCAACGGTGGGCACGCCGACGCAATTGCCGTAGCCGCCGATGCCGGCAACGACGCCCTTGACGAGGTGGCGCATTTTGGGCGCATCGATCTCGCCAAAACGCAGCGCGTTCATGTTGGCGACGGGGCGCGCGCCCATGGTGAAGACATCGCGCAAGATGCCGCCAACGCCGGTGGCGGCGCCCTGATAGGGTTCGATGAAGCTGGGGTGGTTATGCGATTCCATCTTGAAAATCGCGGCATCACCATCGCCGATATCGATGACGCCGGCGTTTTCACCCGGGCCACAGATCACCCAGGGGGCTTTGGTCGGCAGCTTGGCGAGATGCATTCGGGATGATTTGTACGAGCAATGCTCGGACCACATCACCGAGAAGATACCGAGTTCCAGAAAGTTCGGCACCCGTCCCAATGACGCGACAACGCGGTCATATTCTTCCGGCGTAAAGCCATGGTCGGCGACGATCTGGGGGGTGATTTCGGTCATGGTTCGCCAGATAGCGAAGCCGCGCGGTGGAGTCACCCTTTGCTGCGCTTGCCAGGTCAATGAAAGACCGGTTGCGGCAAGCGCCGTCCTGCCAATGCGCCGCAAGTGCTTGGGCAATCGCACATTGCCCGCTATAGTTGCGGTGCAACAAGGAATTGGCAATGCCCCGCAGGCGCACGGACGGCCGCAAGACCCAGATTGTCGTCGTCGGCGGTGGTGCCGGCGGGCTTGAGCTCGTCGCCAAGCTGGGCGGGCATCTGTCGCGCGATGATTTTGACATCATCCTGGTTGATCGCAACGCCACGCATATCTGGAAGCCGCTGCTCCACGAAGTGGCGGCGGGCTCGCTCGATGCCAATCTCGATGAAGTCGGCTATCGCGGCCATGCTTATCGCTGGGGCTATCGCTATTTCGACGGCGCGCTCGAAAGCATCGACCGCGCGGCGCAGGAGGTCGTGGTCGCGCCGATTCTTGATGACGATGGCAGTGAAGTCATCGGCCGCCACCGCATTCGTTATGATTATCTCGTCATGGCGGTCGGATCGGTTTCGAATGATTTCGGCACGCCGGGGGTGAAGGCGCATTGCCTGTCGCTCGATACGCGGGCGGATGCCGACCGGTTTCGCAGGCGGCTGCTCAACCAGTGTTTGCGGGTGTCGCGCAGCATGTCGCAGGATTCGGGCGCCGATGCCTATGCCCGGGTGGCAATTGTCGGCGGCGGGGCGACGGGCGTGGAACTGGCCGCCGAGCTGTATTCGGCAGCGACGGCGCTGGGCTTTTACGGGCTGGAAGTGTTCGATGAGAAGCGTTTGCAGGTAACCTTGATCGAGGCCGGGCCGCGGATTTTGCCGGCTTTGCCCGAAAAACTGGCGGCAGCGGCGACGGCAGAACTTGAGGCGCTGGGCGTGCGGGTATTGACCGGTACGCAGGTTACCGAAGCGACGGCCGATGGCATCGTCACCAAAAGCGGTGAGCATGTGCCGGCCGATATCATGGTCTGGGCGGCGGGGGTGAAGGGTGCCGATTTTCTGGCGGATATCGGCGGTCTGGAGACGACGCGCGGTAACCAATTGCTGGTCAGGCCGACGCTGCAAACAACGCGCGACCCCAATATTTTCGCGATTGGCGATTGTGCGTCCTACACGCCCGAGGCCGGCGGCAAGCCGATCCCGCCGCGGGCGCAGGCAGCGCACCAGATGGCGGCGACGGCCTATCACAACATCCGCGCGCTCATCGACGGCAAACCGCTGAAAGATTTCGTTTATCAGGACAAGGGATCATTGGTCAGCCTGGCGCGCTACACGACCGTTGGTAGCCTGATGGGCAACCTTGTCGGCGGTCGCATGGCGATCGAGGGGCGGCTGGCGCGGCTGGTTTATACGTCGCTTTATCGCATGCACCTGATCGCCATTCATGGCTGGATCAAGGGGCTGTCACTGGTGCTGGTCGGCCATGTCAATCAGGTGGTGCGGCCCAAGCTCAAGCTGCACTGATGCCCAGCCTGTTCGACAAATTGTGGGACCGTCACGTCATCGCCGAAACCGAAGGCGGCGCGACGATCATCGCCATCGACCGGGTGTTCCTGCACGAACGCACCGGCGCTGCGGCGCTTAACAGCCTCGCCGCCGCCGGGCGCACGGTGGCCGACCCGGCGCGGGTGTTCGCCGCGATGGACCATATCGTCGATACGCTCCCGGGGCGCAGCGATGCGACGACGATGCCGGGCGGCACGGCGTTCATTACCGAAACGCGCGCCGCCTGTGCCGCCGCCGGCATCACCCTGTTCGATATCGGCGACCCCGATCAGGGCATCGTCCATGTCGTGTCGCCCGAACTTGGCATTGTGCTGCCCGGGCTGACGCTGGTGGCGCCCGATAGCCATACGTGCACGCAGGGCGCGGTCGGGGCGCTGGCGTGGGGGATCGGTTCGACCGAGGCCGAACATGCGCTGGCCACCGGCACGCTGCGCATCGAGCGGCCGCGGACGATGCGGGTGATTTTCGATGGCGTGCTGGCGCCGGGGGTGACCCCCAAGGACATGGCGCTGGCGCTGATCGCGGCGCATGGCGCGGCCGGGGGGCAGGGTCATGCCATTGAATTTGCGGGTTCTGCGGTCACCGCGCTGGCGATTGAAGCGCGGATGACGTTGTGCAACATGGCGACCGAATTCGCGGCGTTTTCGGGTTTCATCGCGCCCGATGCAGTGACGTTCGATTGGCTCAAGGGCCGGCGCTATGCCCCCAAGGGTGCGATGTGGGATCTGGCGCTAGCCGATTGGGCGGATTTGCACAGCGATCCCGACGCGGTGTTCGATCGTGAAATCCGCATCGATGCCAGCGCCATCGCGCCGATGCTGAGCTGGGGCACGTCGCCGGCGCAGAGCATGGCGATCACCGGCCGTGTGCCGGCCTTTGCCGGCAGCGGCAGCCGGGCGGCGCACGACAAGGCGCTGGCCTATATGGGGCTTGTCGAGGGCCAGGCGCTGATGGGCGTGCCGATCGATGCGGCGTTCATCGGCAGTTGCACCAACAGCCGGCTGTCCGATCTCGAACGCGCCGCTGCGGTGATTGCCGGCCGCACGGTAGCGCCCGGGGTGCGCGCTATCGTTGTGCCGGGGTCATCGGCGGTGAAGCGTGCCGCCGAAGCGAAGGGCATCGACAAGCTGTTCCTCGCCGCTGGCTTCGAATGGCGCGAATCGGGCTGTTCGATGTGCTTTTTTGCTGGCGGCGAAAGCTTTGGCGCCGGGCAGCGGGTGATTTCGAGCACCAACCGCAATTTCGAAAGCCGCCAGGGGGCGGGCACCCGCACCCATATCGCCAGCCCCGAAACCGTGGCCGCCAGTGCCATCGCCGGCCGGATCAGCGCCGCATGAGCCGGCCCTTCATCCAAGTGACGTCGATCGCCGCGCCGTTGCTCGAGGATAATATCGATACCGATATCATCATCCCGTCACGCGAAATGAAATCGACCGGAAAGACCGGGCTGGCGGGCGGGCTGTTTGCCGGGCGGCGTTATGTAGAGGGGCGCACCGAAAATCCGGATTTTGTGCTCAATCAGCCGGTGTATCGCGACGCGGCGATCTTGCTGGCGGGCGACAATTTCGGCTGTGGTTCCAGTCGCGAACACGCGGTGTGGGCGCTCGCCGAATATGGCGTTCGCGCCGTCATCGCGCCGAGTTTCAGCCCGATCTTTGCTGGCAATGCCGTGCGCGGCGGGCTGTTGCCGCTTGTGCTGCCGCGCGCCAGTATCGCCGAACTGGCGGCGTTCGAGGGCGCAATCAGCATCGATCTACCGGCCCAGACAGTCACCGCCGATGGCGCAACTTACCGTTTCGAGATCGGTGCCGAAGCGCGGGCGATGCTGATCGGTGGGCTCGATGCGATTGATCTTACGCAACTCTCGGCCGGTCGAATTGCCGCATGGCAGGCAGGGAACCAAAGTGTCCGCCCGTGGGTTTACCTGTCATCATTCACCGATTCCAACCCATGACAGGAGACTTTTCATGACCACCCTTACCGCCGCCCAGATCGGGACCACGCCGCAAACGCTGCCGCCGCTGCCGTTTGCCGATACTGCGCTTGAACCAACGATTTCGGCGGAAACGCTTGGGTTTCACCACGGCAAGCATCACAAGGGCTATGTCGACACGCTGCACAAGCTGGTCGCCGGCACCAAGATGGAGGACGCCAGCCTGGAGGAAATCATTTTCGCCACCAGCGGCAAGCCCGACCAGGTAAAGATTTTCCAGGCAGCCGCGCAGGCGTGGAACCACGGCTTTTACTGGCAGAGCCTGAGCCCCAAGGGTGGCGCGCCTGCCGGTGATCTCGCCCGCGCGATCGATCGGGATTTCGGCAGCATGGACAGCTTCAAGGCTGAATTTGCCAAGGCAGCCACCGGCCGCTTCGGCAGTGGCTGGGCATGGCTGGCCGCCAAGGATGGCAAGCTTTCAGTGATGAGCACGCATGATGCCGATGTGCCTTTCACCGATGGCTTTGTGCCGCTGCTCACCGTCGATGTCTGGGAACATGCCTATTATCTCGATTGGCAGAACCGCCGCGCTGGCTATGCTGAAGCGGTGATCGACAAGCACCTCAACTGGGATTTTGCCGCAAGCAACTATGCGGCCTGACGCGGCACAAAGCCCAACGGCAGCCCCGCATCGGGGGTAAAGCCATACAGCGGCTCGGATGGCAGAGCGGTGCGCAAGATTTCGCGCACCGCCAGCAGCCGTTCAAGATCGATGCCGGTGCTGAGCCCCATCGCTTCGAGCATGAAAACCAGGTCCTCGGTGACGATATTGCCGCTGGCGCCCGGCGCAAACGGGCAACCGCCCAATCCGCCCAGCGACGAATCAAAAGTCGTGATGCCGACATCGAGCCCGGCCATGACATTGGCGAGGCCTAAACCCCGCGTGTTGTGGAGGTGGAGGCCGGTCAGATGCGAGGCACCGATGGCGGCATGAACAGCGCGCACCAAGCTGCGCACCTGCGCCGGATTTGCATAGCCGGTAGTATCCGACAGGCCGACTTCATCAACGCCAGCGGCCATCAGGGCTTCGGCGAGTTCCACGACCTTGGCTTCGGTGACAATGCCTTCGAGCGTGCAGCCGAACGCGGTCGAAACGCTGCCTTCGAAATGCGGGCGCGTCGCGGCGGGCAGCGCCTTTACCATGGCGGCGACAGCGCGGACTTCATCGAGCACTTGCGCATGGGTGCGGCGCAGGTTTTTGAGGCTATGGGTCTCGCTCGCCGACAGCGGCAGGGTGAGTTTGTGCGCGCCGGCAGCAATCGCGGCCTCGGCGCCTTTGGCATTGGGTACCAATACGGCAACGGTCAGGCCCTTGTGGCGGCGAGCGTGCGCGACCACGGCGGCGGTATCGGCGAGCTGCGGCAGCAATTTTGCCGGCACAAAGCTGCCGACTTCGATTTCGCGGACCCCGGCGGCGACTTCGGCGTCGATCCAGGCGCATTTATCGGCGAGCGTCATGATCGGGTCGATCGATTGCAAACCGTCGCGCGGGCCGACTTCGCTGATCAGGATGTCGATTGGCTGAGGCACAGGCTTGCTCCAAGATTTGTCCGGACATATGCCTTGCGCGACAAAGGAAGACCAGACGCATGACGATGCAGGATTTGCCGCTAGCCGGATTAAAGGTCGTTGAATTCACCCATATGGTGATGGGGCCAGCCGTCGGCGCGATTTTGGCGGAATTGGGGGCGGAGGTCATCAAGGTCGAAGCGATTGGCGGCGATGCGACACGCCGACTGCTCGGTTCGGGCGCCGGCTATTTCCCGATGTATAATCGCGGCAAGGCGAGCATCTGCATCGATCTCAAATCACCGCAGGGCGCGGCGGTGGCCAAGCAACTTGCGGCGTCGGCGGATTTCGTGGTCGAAAATTTCCGCCCCGGCGCGATGGACCGGCTCGGGCTGGGCTATGAAGCGCTGTCGGCGGCCAACCCGCGGTTGATCTTTGCCTCGGAAAAAGGCTTTCTGGCTGGGCCCTATGAGGATCGCACCGCGCTCGATGAAGTCGCGCAGATGATGGGAGGGCTTGCCTATATGACCGGCCCGCCGGGGCGGCCGCTGCGCGCCGGGGCGTCGGTGATCGATGTGGCGGGCGGCATGTTCGGCGTCATCGGCGTGCTCGCGGCGCTGGAGGCGCGGCACCGGACCGGGCGCGGCATGCATGTGCAAAGCGCGCTGTTCGAAACCACCG